>NZ_JBYIRW010000022.1:0-150299 GCF_057708325.1 Nocardia sp. bgisy134 | reverse complement strand
GCCGGGCGATGCTGGACGGTCGGCGCAGAGGTGTCGTGGTGCCGCGGCCACGGCACCAGCATCGGCACGCGATGTTGGTAGTCGCGGTATTGGTCGCCGAACAAGGCCACCAGATCGTGCTCCTCGATGTGCAGCGCGATCAGGATGTAGCCCGTCGTCGCGGCGGCGAAGAACAGATGACCGGCCGTCATGGTCGGCGTCGCCCAGAACGCGATGAGGAAGCCGAGCATCAGCGGATGCCGGATCACGCGATAGAAGAGGTTGGTGCGAAACGGGAGGTCGCGGTAGGGCTCGCCACGCCAGGCGAAAGAGACCTGACGGAGCCCGAACAGGTCGAAGTGGTTGATCATGAACGTCGAGAGCAGCACGGTCACCCAGCCGATCCAGAACAGTGCCCACAGGACGATCCGGCCCGCGGTGGCCTCGACGTCCCAGACGACGGCGGGCATCGTCCGCCACTGCCAATACAGCAGGAACAGCGCCAGGCTGGCCAGCAGCACATAGGTGCTGCGCTCGATGGACTCGGGCACCGCCCGCGTCCACCAGCGTTTGAACGCCGGACGGGCCATCACGCTGTGCTGGACGGCGAACACGCCGAGCAGCAGCGCGTTGACCACGATGGCCTCACCGATCGAAGCCTCCACGCCCGCGTCGACGCTGCGGGGAACCCAGAAATTGCCGACGAAGCCGATCGCGTAGAGGAAAGCGGCGACGAACGCCAGATAGGCCACGGCACCGTAACCGATTGCGAGATAATGCATCATCATGCCCTTCGAGGTGGTTCTTCCTTCACCGCGCGCAGGCGGGCAGGCCACCACTCGGGACCGCCTGCCGAACGGCGGCGTGTCCCGGAGGCCGTGCGTGCGCGACGCGGCGACGGTTTCGTCTGCGTGGGCGTCGTCGCGGCGCCCGTGATACCTGGCGTATTCCTGGTCGCCCGCGAACTCGCCGAGCCGGACTCGGCGCTGTCGCCGTGGGCGGGGAGACCCGTTCGCGACCGGGTGACCGTTCTGGAATGCGCTGGAATCGACCCTGCGTTACCCCCGGGCAGGCGATGGTGGAATCGCCGTCCGATCGGGTATGGCGATCGCCTTCGAGCGGGCTCGCCGTACCGGCGGTGCGTGACGTCACGCTGCCGGTTGCCGCAGCTGATCACCTCGTTCACGCTAGGCGTCGACGGGCGGGTGAACAAGGCTCGCGTCGGGCGTTCGACCTGATCGGCCGGTGCTGCGCGCGGGTCAGCGCAACGCGGCCGGGTTGTTCAGGTCCTGCGCGGAATAGGTGTCGCACGCCCTGACCTGCCCGGTGCGATAGCCGGTGAGGAACCATTTCTGGCGCTGCTCGGACGAGCCGTGCGTCCACGCCTCGGGGTTGACCCGGCCGTGCGCGGCGCGCTGGATCCGGTCGTCGCCGACCGCGGAGGCCGCCGAGAGGGCGTCGTTGATGTCGGTGTCGGACAGCCGCAGCAGGAACGGCTTGTTGCCGCCGGGTGCGGGCGTCTTGTCCGCGTAGTGGGCCCAGATGCCCGCGTAGCAGTCGGCCTGCAGTTCGGTGCGCACCGCGCCGGACTCCGGTCCGCGCGGATCGCGCTGGGCGCGGCCGATGTCGCCGAGCTGGTTCTGGATGTGATGGCCGATCTCGTGCGCGACCACGTACTCCTGGGCGAGCGGACCGCCGCTGGAGCCGAAGCGGTCGGTCAGCTCCTGGAAAAAGCTGACGTCGAAGTAGGCGGTCCGGTCGGCCGGGCAGTAGAAGGGGCCGACCGCGCTGGTGGCGTTGCCGCAGCCGGTGGCGACCGCGCCGGAGAACAGCACCAGCTCGGGCTGCACGTAGCGCTTGCCGGTCTGCGCGGGCAGTTCGTTCGACCACACCGCGTCCAGGCTCTGCGCGGTGAGCACGACCCGGCAGTCGACGTACTTGTTGGCGTCCGCGCTGGTCTTGCAGTGTTCCGGGGTGCCCGCCGTGCCCGGCTGCGTCTGCTGAGTGTCCTGGGCGCCGGTGAACTGGCCGAGGACCGAACCGGGGTCGCCGCCGAGCAGCAATGTGATCACCAGCAGGATCAGACCGCCCGCACCGCCGCCGAGCGCCAGCTTGCCGCCCATGCCTGGCCCGCCGCCGGAAGAGGCCCGGTTCGGGTCGATCTGGAGCCCTTCGTTGAACGTCATCCTCGTCCTTCGGTGGCGTTTTGCGCAGTGGTCGGGCGACCGTCTGGCTACAGCTTGACACGGCCGCGCAGATATCGGTTTCCACTTGACGAATGTGTCTAACTACGATGGCAACCGCACCTGGTGGACCCCGCCGGTGCCGGAGTCGTCGAAAGGAATCCCGTGCTGCGCACCCACTTGGCTGGTTCGCTGCGAAGCGAACATGCCGGTCAGACCGTCACCCTCACCGGCTGGGTGGCCCGGCGGCGCGACCACGGTGGCGTGATCTTCATCGATCTGCGCGATGCGTCGGGTGTGGCGCAGGTGGTCTTCCGCGAAGGCGAGGCCGCCGAGCAGGCGCACCGGCTGCGCGCCGAGTACTGCGTGCTGATCACCGGCGTGGTCGAGCTGCGCCCGGACGGCAACGAGAACCCTGAGCTGCCGACCGGTCAGATCGAGGTGAACGTCGGCAAGCTGGAGGTACTCAACGAGAGCGCTCCCCTGCCGTTCCAGCTCGACGAGCAGCCCGGTGACGAGGCCCGGCTGAAGTACCGGTACCTGGACCTGCGCCGCGAGGGCCCCGGGCACGCCATCCGGCTGCGCTCGAAGGTCAACGCCACGGCGCGCGCGGTGCTGGCGCACCACGAGTTCATCGAGGTCGAGACCCCGACGATGACCCGTTCCACCCCGGAGGGCGCCCGCGACTTCCTGGTGCCCGCGCGGTTGCAGCCGGGCAACTTCTACGCGCTGCCGCAGAGCCCGCAGCTGTTCAAGCAGCTGCTCATGGTCGGCGGCATCGAGCGCTACTACCAGATCGCGCGCTGCTACCGCGACGAGGACTTCCGCGCCGACCGGCAGCCCGAGTTCACTCAGCTCGACATCGAGATGAGCTTCGTGCGCCAGGAGGACGTGATCCTGCTGTCCGAGGAGATCCTGGTCGCGCTGTGGAAGCTGATCGGCCACGAGATCCCGACGCCGATCCCGCACATGACCTACGCCGAGGCCATGCGCCGGTTCGGCTCCGACAAGCCCGACCTGCGTTTCGGCGTCGAGATCACCGAGTGCACCGAGTACTTCACGGACACCCCGTTCCGGGTGTTCCAGGCGCCCTATGTCGGCGCGGTCGTGATGCCGGGCGGCGCGAGCCAGCCGCGACGTCAGCTCGACGCCTGGCAGGAGTGGGCCAAGCAGCGCGGGGCCAAGGGGCTGGCGTACATCCTGGTGAACGAGGACGGCACGCTCGGCGGTCCGGTCGCCAAGAACCTCAGCGAGGCCGAACGCGAAGGGCTGGCCAAGCACGTCGGCGCGGTGCCCGGCGACTGTGTCTTCTTCGCCGCGGGCGCGGCCAAGGCCCAGCGCGCGCTGCTCGGCGCGGCGCGCGGCGAGATCGCCCGCAAGGTCGGGTTGATCGACGAGAACGCCTGGTCGTTCGTGTGGATCGTGGACGCGCCGCTGTTCGAGTCCACCGCCGACGCGACCGCGAGCGGCGATGTGGCGCTTGGTCATTCGGCATGGACCGCGGTGCACCACGCGTTCACCTCGCCGAAGCCCGAGTCGCTGGACACCTTCGACACCGACCCGGACTCGGCGCTGGCCTACGCCTACGACATCGTCTGCAACGGCAACGAGATCGGCGGCGGTTCGATCCGTATCCACCGCCGCGACGTTCAGGAACGCGTCTTCAAGGTGATGGGCATCAGCCACGACGAGGCCCAGGAGAAGTTCGGCTTCCTGCTCGACGCCTTCGCCTACGGCGCCCCGCCGCACGGCGGCATCGCCTTCGGCTGGGACCGGATCACCGCGCTGCTGGCGGGCCTGGACTCCATCCGCGAGGTCATCGCCTTCCCGAAGACCGGCGGCGGCGTCGACCCGCTGACCGACGCGCCCGCGCCGATCACCGCGCAGCAGCGCAAGGAGGCGGGCCTGGACGTCAAGCCGGAGCAGGAAAAGGTCGCGATCACCGAGTAGAACCGGCTACCGGTCGCTCGACGCGCCGTCCGTGACGGAGTCGCCTCCGTGGTGGACGGCGCGTCGCGTTTCTGGGTGTGTCGAGCGACCGCGCGTCGATCAGACCGCGGCGATGCGCCCGCCGGTCAAGGTGCGGTAGGCGTAGGTCACCGCGAGGATCGAGACCGGGCCGGCGGCGAGCAGTCCGATGCCGCACAGCAGCAGGCCGAGGAACGTGATCACCGCGACGGACAGCGCCAGCAGCAGTACCGGCCAGATGTTGTTGATCACCAGGATGGCGCTCGACCTGATCGCGTCGAACGGGCCGAGATCCTGATCGACGACGAAGTGCAGCGCGAACATACACAGCATGCCGACGACGAGTCCGGGAATCACGCACAGCGCCAGCCCGATCCAGGTGCCGAGGAACGCGAGCAGGGCGGTCAGCAAGACATTCCCCGCGTTCACGAACTTGAAGTACGAACCGAAAACCGGTTTGGCGCCGTCGGTTTCGTATAGCGCCCCGCGCACCATCGCGGCCTGCAACAACCACAGCGCCGCCATTACCGCGAGGAAGAGCAATACCAGCGGCAAAAGCGAGTTCGGTTCGAATATCTGCACGACCAACACGAAGACCAAATAGATGACGACGCCCAGCGCCGTAATTCCTAGCCACGGAGCAAGATTCGTCCGGAATTTTTCCAGGCCGTAACTGAGCGCATGCCCGACGTCGAGACCGGCGGGCGTCCCTGCTTGATAGCCGTAGATCGGTTGTCCCGGCGCGGCGCCGGGCGGTATCGTTCCCGGTTGCTGTGGCACACCATATTCGGGCGCGCCGTATTCTTGCGGCGCGCCGTACTGCTGTGGTATTCCAGGCCCGCTGCCCGCGGGTCCGTACGACGGCTGCTGGGTGGCCACCGCGGGCGGCGGCTCCACCGGCTCGGCGCCGTACTGGGCCGCACCCGGGCCCTCGAACTGTGGGTAGCCGGCTCCACCAGGCATTTCGTGGCGGGCGTGTCCCGCGGCGGGCAGTGGCGCGTAGGGGTCACCGCTCTCGTGTTGCCCCGGCTGGGCCGCGAACTGCTCGCTTTCACCGCCCTGCCGGGGTGTACCGCCTGCGGGGTCCTTCGGTGCGGAGGACGGTGTGTCGGTCAATGTCGGAGACCTTTCGACGCAACTGGTTTGCGATGTGGCGCACAGCAGTTCACGATGAGAAAACCGGACGCGTGCCATGGTGTCAAGCGAGCGCGGCGCGGCCGGTAGCCACGACACGAGACACGCCGAGCGAAGCGGAAAGGTTGCGTAACCGCTCGCTAGAAGTGACCCCATGCGAGTAGCTTGAGAGGCGATGACCGCACTATTGGCCGAACGCGCCGCCGAAGTCGTGTCCGCAGCACAACAGTTGCTCACAAAGCGAATGGGTGCTCCGGTGAAGCTGAGCGATCCGATGGAACTCAGCGGTAGTGGTAGGACGACAGTCCTACGTGTGCGTGTTGCCGAGAATTCGTTCTCGCTGCCCAGGACGCTGATCGTCAAGCAGGTGCGCGGTGCCGCCCGCGACCGCCGCACCGGAGGCTTGGCACCCGGCGTCGCCAGCATCGATTCGGCATTCCTCCGGGAAGCCGTCTCCTACCAGTTCACCACCGCACTCAGCCGCGAGCAGCGGCCCGGCGCGTATCTGATCGCGCACAGCCTGCCGGACCGTCTGCTGATCCTGTCCGATCTCGGCGAGAACGACAGGATGACCGCGGTGCTGCGGTCCGGCGCCGAGCCCGCCACCCGCAACGCGCTGATGGCCTTCGCCCAGGCGCTCGGCCGGATGCACGCGGCCACCGTGGGACGCGAGGCCGATTTCGTCGCGCTGCTGCGCCGCGTCGAGGTGGTCCATCGAGTCGACGGCATCGCCCAGCAGGCCGAGGCCGCGATCTCCGAGGTGCCTGGCCTGTTGCAGCGCGAGCTGGGCATCGAGGTGCCCGGTGAGATCGCCGAGCGCATCGTGCGCGGCAACCGATTGTTCTCGGCCGGGCGGTTCCGGGCGTTCAGCCCGTCGGACCTGTGCCCGGACAACGTCATCCTCAACCAGGAGGGCGCCAGGTTCCTCGACTACGAGTGGGGCGGCTTCCGCGACGCCACTCTCGACATCGCCTACGCGCTGGTCTCCTTCCCCGGCTGCCTGTGCGATTTCGAACTGTCCAGGGAACGCGCCAGGCAGATGGTGGAGGCGTGGCGTTCGGAGGTCGTCGGGGTGTTCCCGGCGCTCGCCGACGACGAGGCGCTCGCCGAACGCATCCTGGAAGCCCGGCTCATCTGGGTGTGGCTCACCACCAACTGGTTCCTGCCCGCCGACCACGCCCGCATCGCGTCCGCGCGCGAGCACGGGCTCTCGGTACCGCGCTCGGCGGCGCTGATCAACCGCTGGGCCGCGCTCGCCGAGGACGCGCGCTGCACCGGCGACGACGTGATCGGCGATTTCGCGGACGAGGTGTCCGCGATGCTGGAAGAGCGCTGGTCGGAGTAGCGGTCCGGCGGGACCGGTATCACGTCGCCGCTCGCGAGTTGCTGATCACCGGCCGGTCGATGTCCGGCACCCGGTGATCCGGCGGCTCGATCGCGCGGTCAGGGCACGGGCGTGGCACGCGGCTCGATGCGGCCGCCGCTGGGCACGGCGAAGCTCGCCCCGTGCCGCACACCCGTCGCCGGGTCGGTGACGTCGGCCAGGTAGAACCAGTCCATCTGCGCGCGCTCTTCCGTCACGTCGAGGACGCCGTACCCGTGCGACTCCAGCTCGACGTAGCGCATGTGGTGATTGACGCTCTTGATCGAATCCTCGATCGGCACCGCCACGGTGCGCGGGGCCGCCTTCAGCACCTCGCCGATGCTCGACGAGGTGACCGACGGGACGACGAACTCCGCGCCCGCGGTCGATCCGCCCGGATAGTTCGCGGCATCGATCGGCAGGTCGGAGGCCCAGGACGAGTGGATGTCGCCGGTCAGGAAGACGACGTCACCGACCTGCTGCTCGGTGATCGCGCGGAACAGGCTCCGCCGGTCGGCGGCGTAGCCGTCCCACTGGTCGGCATTGGCGGGCACGCCGGACTGCGGCACGCCGAGCGCGCCGGTGAACGCCGCGGTGGTGGCGGGCTCCAGCGGCGGGAAGACCAGCGGCGCGATCATCACCGAGTTGCCGACCAGCTTCCAGCGCACCGGCGCCGAGACCAAACCCGCCGTGAGCCAGTCCATCTGGGCCTTGCCGGTGAGGGTGCGCGCGGGGTTGTCGACCTCGCGCCAGCCCGCGCCGGGGGCGGGCTGCCGATCGCGGTAGCTGCGCAGATCGAGCATGGACAGTTCGGCGAGGGTGCCGAAGCGAAGCCGCCGGTAGATCTGCACGCTCGCACCGGAACCGTTGGCGCGCACCGGCATCCATTCCAGATAGGCGCGCGCCGAGGCCGCGCGGCGGTCCTGCCAGCTGCCCTGCGCGGCGGGATCGTGGTGGTTGGCGCCGCCCGACCAGGAGTTGTCCGCGGACTCGTGGTCGTCCCAGGTGCAGATGAACGGCAGCAGCGCGTGCAGCGCGGCCAGGTCGGGATCGGTCTTGTACTGGGCGTGGCGGATGCGGTAGTCGGTCAGCGTGACGATCTCGTGCGCCGGATCGTGCGGCCGCACCGCGCCATGGCGGCCGCCGTACTCGCCGCGACCGTACTCGTACAGGTAGTCGCCGAGGTGGATGATCGCGTCGAGGTCGGAGCGGGCGGCCAGGTGCCGGTAGGCGCCGAACCAGCCCGCCTCCCAGTTCGAGCAGGAGACCACGCCGAAGCGCAGCCGGTCGGGCGCGTCGGAGGGCGCGGGCGCGGTGCGAGTGCGCCCGACCGGCGACGTCTCGCCGAGTGCGGTGAATCGGTACCAGTACTCGCGGCCGGGAGTGAGGCCGGTCGCGTCGATCTTGACGGTGTGGTCGGAATCGGCTGTGGCCGTTGCGGTTCCGGACGCGGCGAGGGAGGCGAAGCCCGCGTCGGCGGCGATCTCCCAGCGGACCGCGGCCTCCGCGCCGAGGCCGGAGCCGGGCGTGGCGTCGTCGGAGACGGTCACCCGAGTCCAGAGGACGACGCCGGTGGGCAGCGGATCGCCGGAGGCGATGCCGTGCCGGAACACGGGTCCCGAGGCGAGCGCCTGGGTCGGTGCGAGCAGCGCGCCTGCGGTGGCCGCGGCGGCCGCACCGCCTTTCAACAGGGTCCGCCGGGCGAACGGACCGGTCTGGACAATATCTGAAACGACCACGTTTTCAGCCACGGCTGTTGATCACAGCCGATGCGGGCCGGACTCGCAAATCGGCACCGCGCGGATCACTTCCGTCCGGCGAATCCCGGGCCGCGCCGGTGTTGTCGGGGACGGGCGGTACGGTCGAAAACATGAGCGAGCGAATCGTGTGCCGGTGCGCTTGGCGCACGCCGGAGCCGAGCGTCAGCGAGGCGCGGGCATGAGCGATGCGCTGTTCGACATGCCGGGCCAGACCGCGGCGGAGTCGGATGCGCTCGGCAGCGCGGGCGTGGACTTCCGCGGTCCTGGCAGCGCCGCGCCACTGGCCGTGCGCATGCGGCCCGCCACCTTGGACGAGGTGGTCGGGCAGCAACATCTACTCGGCCCCGGTTCGCCGCTGCGGCGGTTGATCGAGGGCTCGGGAGCGGCGTCGGTGCTGCTGTTCGGTCCGCCAGGCACCGGCAAGACCACGTTGGCCTCGCTCATCTCGCAGGCGACCGGCCGCCGTTTCGAGGCGCTCTCGGCGCTCTCGGCCGGAGTCAAGGAGGTGCGCGCGGTCATCGACCTGGCGCGCAGGCGGCTCACGGCCGGCGAGCGCACCGTGCTGTTCATCGACGAGGTGCACCGCTTCTCCAAGACCCAGCAGGACGCGCTGCTCGCCGCCGTGGAGAACCGGATCGTGCTGCTGGTCGGCGCGACCACGGAGAATCCCTCGTTCTCCGTCGTCTCGCCGCTGCTGTCGCGCTCGCTGGTGCTGCAACTGCGGTCGCTGACCGACTCCGATATTCGCGTCGTGCTCGAACGCGCGCTCAGCGACCCGCGCGGATTCGGCGGCGCCTACGCCGTCACCGACGAGGCGCTCGACCACATCGTGCGGGTCGCGGGCGGAGACGCGCGCCGGGCGCTGACCGCGCTGGAGGCCTCGGCCGAGTCCTCGCTCGACGGCACGGTGGACCTGGCCCTCGTCGAGGCGAGCGTGGACAAGGCCGCCGTGCGCTACGACCGCGCGGGCGACCAGCACTACGACGTGATCAGCGCCTTCATCAAGTCGATCCGCGGCTCCGACGTCGACGCGGCGCTGCACTATCTGGCGCGCATGATGAGCGCGGGAGAGGACCCGCGCTTCATCGCGCGGCGGCTGGTCATCTCCGCCAGCGAGGACATCGGCATGGCCGACCCGATGGCCTTGCAGACCGCGGTGGCGGCCGCGCACGTCGTCCAGCTGATCGGCATGCCCGAGGCCCAGCTCACCCTGACCCACGCGACCATCCACCTGGCCACCGCCCCGAAGTCCGGCGCGGTCCCCGCCGCGCTCGGCGCCGCCATGGCCGACATCTCCGCGGGCAAGGCGGGCACCGTGCCGCCGCACCTGCGCGACGGGCACTACGCGGGCGCGGCGTTGCTCGGTCACGCCCAGGGCTACAAGTACCCCCACGACGACCCCGACGGTGTGCTCGCCCAGCAGTATCCGCCCGACGAGCTCGTCGGCGCCGACTACTACCGCCCGACCGACCACGGCTACGAGCGCGAGGTCGGGCCTCGCGTCGACCGGCTGCGCCGCATCGTGCGCGGGAAGTAGCGCGCGGCCCGCCTCAGTCGACTGCGAACATGGACGTGCCAGTGACCGACCAGACCCGCGTGAGCTTCCCCGCCGTGGCTTCGAACATGTCGATGCCGCTGTGGTCGGGCTGACCCGGTTGGTGGGAGCGCCAGCGGAGCGCGAAGGTTCCCGAACCCGCGGCGTCCACGTCGCCCGCCGCGCCTCCGTCCATGGTGAATCGCAAGCCGGGGCGGGCCGCCCGGAACTCACCGATGAACGCGGCCACCTCGACCGGTCCGCGCAGGGCGTCGGTGAGCTCGCGGGTGGGGGAGGCGAACCGGATCCGGAAGTCCGGGGAAAGCAGGTTCGGCGCGAGTTCCCTTGCGCCGTTCCAGAATTCGGTCCAACGCTGCGCCAGCTGGTCGGCAGTGACGCGGTCGATGGTCTGCATGAGTCGCTCCTCGGGGAAGGGCCGCGGCGGGCTGCCGCGACCGGCGCCGTCCACGATTCAGCCCTCGCGCGACAACGGTGTGTCGGTGATCGCGGTCACATCGATGAGTTTGCCGTCGCCCGTGGGGATCACCGACAGGTCGATATCGCGGGCCGCGACGGGCTCGTCCAGCACGCTCGCCGCGCGGACTCGGTCCAGCCGGAAGCCGCGCAAGCCCCCGCGCAGCCGACACCACGCGTACAGGAACCAGTGCTCGGCCGCGAGGAAGGCCAGCGGTTCGACCTCGCGTACGGTGACCGCTCCGTCGCGGTCGGTGTAGTCCAAGCGCAGCACGCGTCCGCGGACCACCGCTTCGAGGATCGCCGGGGGGACGGCCGACACCGAATCCGCGGGCAACAGCCGGATGCGTTCGACCAGCGCGGTGGCTCGTGCCCGATCACTCTCCGGCAGGACCGCCGCGATCTTGCGCACCGCTGAGCCCGCCGCCTCGGCGAACGGTGTTCCGGCCAGGCGCGGAAGGGCCACCGCGAGGGCGGTCGCCTCCGCCGGGGTGAGGCTCACGGGCGCGAGGGTGCGATGCCGGTCGAGCGCGTATCCTCCGGCACGGCCGGGCACCGTGACGATCGGCAGGCCCGCCTGCATGAGAGCCGCGAGGTCACGCTCGATCGTGCGGGTGGATACTTCGAACCGGGCCGCGAGTTGGCGGGCGGTGCGGGGGCGCGGTGCGTACGCGCGCAACTCTTCGGCGAGCGCGTACAGTCGCTCGGTTTTCGTCACGGGACGTCCTGGTTTGTCGGCGCGGATTCGCCGGATGTGGCGGGTGCGCCCGATTGTCGCCGACGGCCGCGCGGGGTGCGGACTCGGCGCAAAACGCGTGGACAGCGACCGGTAGGCTGGATATTTGTGCAGACCCACGAGATTAGACGGCGTTTCCTGGACCATTTCGTCCGTGCCGGACACACCGAGGTGCCGAGTGCCTCGCTGATCCTGGCCGACCCCAACCTGCTGTTCGTCAACGCAGGCATGGTCCAGTTCAAGCCGTACTTCCTGGGCCAGGAGGCGCCGCCCTACCCGCGGGCGACCAGCGTCCAGAAGTGCGTGCGCACCGGCGACATCGAAGAGGTCGGCGTCACCACCCGGCACAACACCTTCTTCCAGATGGCGGGCAACTTCTCCTTCGGCGACTACTTCAAGGAGGGGGCTATCACCCTCGCCTGGGAGCTGATCAGCAAGTCGCAGGAAGAGGGCGGCTTCGGCTTCGACACCGAGCGCATCTGGGTCACCGCCTACGAGGACGATCCTGAGGCCGCCGAGATCTGGGAGCGGGTCGCGGGCATCCCGAAGGAGCGGATCCAGTTCCGCGACGGCAAGGACAACTACTGGGACATGGGCGTGCCCGGCCCCGGCGGTCCGTGCTCGGAGATCTACTACGACCGCGGCCCCGCCTACGGCAAGGAAGGCGGCCCGGTCGCCGACGAGGACCGCTACCTCGAGATCTGGAACCTCGTCTTCATGCAGGACATCCGCGGTGAGCTGAGCCCGAAGCTCGGCCACCCGCCGGTCGGCTCGCTGCCCAAGAAGAACATCGACACCGGCATGGGCGTCGAGCGCGTCGCCATGCTGTTGCAGGGCGTGGAGAACGTCTACGAGACCGACCTGCTGCGCCCGATCATCGACAAGGCCGAGGAGCTGACCGGTCGCTCCTACGGTGTCGAGCACGCCGACGACGTGCGCTTCCGGGTGATCGCCGATCACGCCCGCACCGCCGCGATGCTCATCTCCGACGGCGTCAACCCCGGCAACGACGGCCGCGGCTACGTGCTGCGCAGGCTGCTGCGCCGCATCGTGCGCTCGGCCCGCCTGCTCGGCGCCGAGAAGCCGGTGATGGCCGAGTTCATGAAGGTGGTCAGCGACCTCATGTCGCCGTCCTACCCGGAGCTGGCCACCGACTTCGGCCGCATCGAGACCGTGGCGGTCGGCGAGGAGACGGCGTTCCTCAAGACGCTCAACACCGGCTCGACGCTGTTCGACAACACCGCCGCCGCGGTGAAGTCCAAGGGCGGCACCAAGATCGCCGGATCGGACGCCTTCACCCTGCACGACACCTACGGCTTCCCGATCGACCTCACCCTGGAGATGGCCGCCGAGGCCGGGCTCTCGGTCGACGAAGAAGGCTTCCGCACGCTCATGGCCGAGCAGCGCCAGCGGGCCAAGGAGGACGCCGCCGCCCGCAAGCACGCGCACGCCGACCTGAGCATCTACAAGGAACTGGTCGACCGCGGCGCCACCGAGTTCACCGGCTTCGACGAGCTGACCTCCGAGGCGCACGTGCTCGCCCTGATCGCGGACGGCGTCCGGGTGCCGACCGCCACCGTGGGCCAGGACGTCGAGGTCATCCTGGATCGCAGTCCGCTGTACGCGGAGTCCGGCGGCCAGATCGCCGACCGCGGCAGCATCACCGCCGCAGGCCTGAAGCTGCGCGTCAACGACGTGCAGAAGATCGCCAAGAAGCTGTGGGTACACAAGACCACGGTCGAACAGGGCCAGATCACCGAGGGCGACGTCGTCCTCGCCCAGGCCGATCCGGCCTGGCGCAGCGGCGCGACGCAGGGTCACTCCGGCACCCACATGGTGCACGCCGCGCTGCGGCAGGTGCTCGGCCCGAACGCGGTGCAGGCCGGTTCGCTGAACAAGCCCGGCTACCTGCGCTTCGACTTCAACTGGCAGGGCCAGCTGACCGAGCAGCAGAAGGCCGACATCGAAGCGGTGTCCAACGACGCGGTGGGCGCCGACTTCCCGGTCAACACGTTCGTCACCGACCTGCCCAAGGCCAAGCAGATGGGCGCGCTCGCGCTGTTCGGCGAGAACTACGGCGACGAGGTCCGCGTGGTCGAGATCGGCGGCCCGTTCTCGATGGAGCTGTGCGGCGGTACGCACGTGCAGCACTCCTCGCAGATCGGCCCGATCACGCTGCTCGGCGAGTCGTCGATCGGTTCGGGCGTGCGGCGCGTCGAGGCGTTCGTCGGCCTCGACTCCTACAGGTACCTGGCCAAGGAGCGCGCGCTGCTCGCCGGTGTCGCCGCCTCGCTGAAGGTGCCCTCGGACGAGGTGCCCGGGCGCGTGGAGCAGTTGGTGGAGCGGCTCAAGGTGGCCGAGAAGGAGCTCGAGCGCACCAAGGTCGCCGCGGTGCTCTCCTCGGCTGGGAAGTTCGTGGACGACGCCGAGCGCGTCGGCGGCGTGCTGCTGGTCGCCGCGGCCGCGCCGGAGGGCGTCGCCGCGGGCGATCTGCGCACCCTGGCCACCGATATCCGCGGCCGCTTCGGCAGCGAGCCCGCGGTGGTGGTGCTGCTCGGCAACGTCGACGGCAAGGTGCCGTTCGTGGTGACCGTGAACAAGGGCGCGCAGGAGCTCGGCATCAAGGCGGGCGACCTCGTCGGCAGCTTCGGCCCGAGCATCGCCGGTCGCGGCGGCGGCAAGCCGGAGATGGCGCAGGGCGCCGGGTCCGATCCCTCCGGAATCGCGGCGGGTGTGGCCGCGGTCCGTGCCCGGGTGGCCGAAATCGCCGGGTGATGCGCGACTCGGAGAGTTCGCGTTCGACGGGCCGGCCGCACGCAGCGGACCGGCCCGATCCGGCCACCGACCCCGGCCGTGGCAGACGCATCGGCATCGACGTCGGTAGCGTCCGCGTCGGCGTGGCGTCCAGCGACCCGGACGGCATTCTCGCGACCCCGGTGGAAACCGTTCCGCGTGCGAAGAAAAACGCGCGCGGTGCGGGCGCGGTAACCGATATCGCAAGAATTGCCGAAATTGTGCGGGAATACGAAGCCGTCGAGGTTATTGTCGGCTTGCCGCGCACATTGCGCGGGGAAAAGGGAACCGCGGCGGGGTTGGCCATCGCGTTCGCCGAAAGTTTGCGATCAGAAATTGCTCCCGTGCCGATCAGGCTTTCCGACGAACGTTTGACTACGGTGTCAGCTGCACGTGCATTGCGGGACAGTGGAGTTCGCGCGCGTGGCCAGCGGCAGGTGATCGATCAGGCGGCGGCCGTGTCGATCCTGCAAGGATGGTTGGACGAACGGAGTGCGGTGTTGAAGTCGGCCGAGGAAGCGGCGCGGGACGCGTCGTCCGGAGACGATGCATGACTGATCGGTGGGCACGGGCCGAGGAGAGGTACCGACAGCGCGAGGCTGACCGGCGCTACCGACGGGACGACCGGGCCTGGGACAGAGGCGGCAGAGACGCGGGCGGACGCGCGGCCGGGTCGCAGGACGACTGGGACGACTACTACGACGACGACACCAACGTCATCCCCCGCTACACCGACGACGACGAGCTCGAGTACGACGGCGCGCCGTACGAGGACGACGGCTACGACGACGAGCTGGACTACGAGGAGGAGCCCGAGCCGCAGGCGCCGCCCCCGCGCGCGCAGCGGTCGTCGGCTCGCAAGCCCGCCAAGGCAAAGGAGGCGCGGCAGGCGCGCGGTTCGCGCAAGCGCTCCCGGGCGGCCTCCCGCAAGGCGGCCGAGCGGAAGCGCAAACGCCGCAACATGTGGCTGATCGGCGGCGTGCTCGTGGTGCTGCTGGTGGGCGCGGTGGGTTTCGCGGTCAAGAAGCTGGCCGGGGAATTCGGCGCGCCGGAGGATTTCGCAGGCCCCGCCGGGCCGCTGGTCGTGGTGCAGGTGCACCCCGGCGACACCTCGTCGCAGATCGCCCAGACCATGGTCGACAAGGGCGTCGTGGCGAGCACCGGCGCGTTTTTCCAAGCGGCGGTGCGCAATTCGAACATGAGCTCGGTGCAGCCCGGGTACTACCAGATCCCCAGCCAGAGCCCCGCCGCCGAGGCGGTCTCCGCATTGCTCGGCAAGAACGCACGGGTCGGCAACCTGGTCATCTCGGAGGGACGTCAGCTGCACGACCAGCACGACGTCAACACCGGTGCGCGCAAGGAAGGGATCTACACCAAGATCGCCGCCGCCAGCTGCATCGGCACCGGCGCGCAGCAGAAGTGCGTGACCTACGAGCAGCTCGACGCCGCGGGCTCCAGCGGCGACCTCGCCGCGCTCGGCGTGCCGTCCTGGGCCGAGCAGTCGGTGCGCGAAGCGCCGGACCGCAAGCGGCAGATCGAAGGTCTGATCGCCGCGGGCACTTTGGATTTCGACCCCAGCGGCACGCCGCAGCAGATTCTGCGTCAGCTGATCACCGCGAGCGCGGCGAGTTACGAATCGACCGGGCTGCTGAAGTCCGGCGTGGAGACCGAGCTCAGCCCTTACGAGACGCTGATCGCGGCCTCCCTGGTGGAGCGCGAGGCGCTGCCGCAGGACATGCCGAAGGTCGCGCGGGTGATCGTGAACCGGCTCGAGGTCGAACAGCCGCTGCAGTTCGACTCCACGGTGAACTATTCGCTGGACCGCACCGAAGTCGCCACCACCGACGACGACCGGGAAACCCGCACCCCGTGGAACACCTACGCGATGTCCGGCCTGCCCGCCAATCCGATCTCCGCGCCCTCGCTGAACGCGTTGCGCGCCATGGAGAATCCGGAACCCGGCAACTGGCTGTACTTCGTGACGATCGACCAGAAGGGCACCACGCTGTTCACCGAGAGCTACTCCGAGCACCTGCGCAATATCGAAAAGGCAAGGCAGAGCGGAATTCTCGACAGTGGACGGTGAATCGACCAGCGCCGTGACGGCGCAACGCAAGGCAGCGGTGCTCGGCAAGCCGATCGCGCATTCGCGGTCGCCCCAGCTGCACCTGGCCGCCTACCGTGCGCTGGGCCTGGACTGGACCTATGAGCGCATCGAGTGCGCGGCCGAAGAGCTGCCCGGGCTGGTGGACGGACTCGGACCGGAATGGATCGGTCTCTCGGTCACCATGCCCGGCAAGGAGGCGGCGCTCGCCTACGCCGACGTGCGCACCGAGCGCGCCGTGCTGGTCGGTTCCGCGAACACCCTGGTGCGCACGGCCGAGGGCTGGCGCGCGGACTGCACCGACGTGGACGGCGTGCTCGGCGCGCTGCGCGGCGGAGGCGTCACGGAGATCGCGGAGGCGGTCGTGCTCGGTGCGGGCGGCACGGCCCGTCCGGCGCTGCTCGCCCTCTCCGAACTCGGCGCGCGGTCGGTCACCGTGATCGCCAGGGACGCCGGACGCGCCCGCGGCGCGCTGGAACTGGCCGACGAGCTCGGGATGGCGGCGCGGGTGATCGGCTTCGACCGCGAGGCCGTACGCGACGCGAGCGCGAGCGCGGGTGCCGTGGTCAGCACGATCCCGGCCGACGCGGGCGCGGCGATCGCCGAGGCCGTCGCGATCGCGCCCGTCGTGCTGGACGCGATCTACAACCCGTGGCCGACCCCGCTGGCCGCGGCCGTCGAACGGGCGGGGCACACGGTGGTGAGCGGGCTGCAGATGCTGCTGAATCAGGCCTACGGGCAGGTCGAGCAGTTCACCGGGCGCCCGGCGCCGCGCGCCGCCATGGCGGCCGCGCTGGACGCCTGACGGCGGCGAAATTTCTGATACGGGTTCTAGTTCGGTTCCGTGGGGCCTCGCGTTAAGGTGTTCCCCATGAATGCTTGGGTAGTGCGGGCCGTCCTGCTCGGTGCGCTGGTCGTGGCGCTGCGCACCGTGCTCGGATTCGCGATGGTGCAGTGGCCGACGCAGGGCGCGTGGATGCGGATGCTGTGCCTGCTCGCGCTGCTGGTCGTCATCGTCGGCTGGGGTGTGCTGGACGGCCGCAGGGACCGCGTGAAGCATCCCGACCCGGAACGCGGCTCGGACCTGACCATCCTGTGGCTGAAGGCGGCCGTGGCGGGCGGGCTCGGCAGCGGCGCGGTCTCCTGGGCGCTGGATTTCCTGCCTCGCTTCGACCTCGGCGACAACGGCCTGCTGTTCGAACTCACGGCGGGCGCGTCGTTCATCGTCCTGCTGATCTTCATCCCCGGGCTGATCGGTGTGGGCATCGGCCGGATGCTCGCGGGACGGCGCGACGGCAATTCCACGCCCTCGCTCACCAAGAACCCCGCCCCCGCGGGCGCCTGACCCCGGAACGCGAAACAGCGCCCCCGCCGAGATCGGCGGGGGCGCTGTTTCTGTATCGCGTTCTATGGCTCGCTAGAGCAGGATCGCGCCGCCGCTCGGGCTCTCCTCGCGGGCGACAGCCGAGTAGGCCGCGGCGAGCAGGGTCGGATCGGGGCCCTCCAGGCGACCCGGCTTGGCCAGTCCGTCGAGAACGACGAAACGGAGCACGCCGGAGCGGGTCTTCTTGTCGGTCTGCATGGCGTCCAGCAGTTGCGGAAGCGCGTCGGCGTCGTAGCTGGTCGGCAGGCCGACGCTGGCCAGGATGGTGCGGTGGCGATCGGCGGTGGCGTCGTCGAGGCGCCCGGCAAGGCGGCCGAGTTCGGCGGCGAAGACCAGGCCGACGGAGACCGCGGCGCCGTGGCGCCAGCGGTAGCGCTCCCTGCGCTCGATCGCGTGGCCCAGCGTGTGGCCGTAGTTGAGGATCTCGCGCAGGCTGGATTCCTTCAGGTCTTCGGCGACCACGTCGGCCTTGACCTGGATGGCGCGGCGCACGAGTTCGGGCAGCACGTCGCCGGTGGGATCGATCGCCGCCTCCGGATCGCGCTCCACCAGGTCGAGGATCACCGGGTCGGCGATGAAACCGGCCTTGATGATCTCGGCCATGCCCGCGACGATCTCGTTGCGCGGCACGGTCTCCAGCGTCGCCAGGTCGACCAGCACGGCCGACGGCTCGTGGAAGGAGCCGACCAGATTCTTGCCCGCCTCGGTGTTGATGCCGGTCTTGCCGCCGACCGCCGCGTCGACCATGGCCAGCAGGGTGGTCGGCACGTGCACCACCTGCACGCCGCGCATCCAGGTGGCCGCGACGAAACCGGCCAGGTCGGTGGCCGCGCCGCCGCCCAGGCTCACCACGACGTCGTTGCGGGTCAACCCGATGCGGCCCAGCACCTCCCAGCAGAACCCGGCGACGGCGAGGTCCTTGCCCGCCTCGGCGTCCGGAATCTCGACGCGGTGCGCGTCCAGGCCGGTCTCGGCCAGCGCCTTGCGCACGGCCTCGGCGGTCTCGGCCAGCGGCGGCTGATGGAAGATCGCGACCGTGCGCACGCCCTTGGTCGCACCCGTGACCGACTCGACGAGCTCGCCGAGCAAGCCGCGACCGATGATCACCGGGTACGGCTCGGCGGTGCGGACCTGGATACGACTCGGCTCTGTCACTACTGCTCCGATTCTGTTCGTGCCGGTTGCTCGAGTGCTCGCGCGCGGCCGCGGCGAGCGCGGGCGCGCCGGGCGCGGCCGCTGGAAGTGGTCTTCGATGCTGATTCTGCCGCCGCCGGGTGCGCGCTCGGCTCGGTGGGGGCGAGGGACGCGGCGCAGCGGCCGGGCCGGTCGTGCCCGGTGGCGGCGTCGCCGGTCGCCCGCTCCGCGTTCTTCTGCGCCGGAGTTGTCGAATCAGCTTGTCCCGCAAGGGGAACGGCGGCCCCGGGTCCGCCGCCGGGGTTCGGTGCTCCGGCGGGGCGGCACGCCCTGGGGCGGCGGGCTCGACCCGAGCCGGGGGTCGCGCCGGTTTCGTCGGGTCGCACGCCGGAGGTGACGAGCCGGGGGAGCCACGACCTGGTCTCCGCGGCGGGTGCGGTGGTCACGGTGCGGCCCGGTTCGGCCGATGGTGTGCGGGCAGCGGACCGCCTGCGGCGTGGGCGGCGGCGTCCACCGGAAGCCGTGCCCTCGGCGGCGACGGTTGTCGTGCTCGAAGCATCGGACCGTGCGCCAGTCGCCGCCGGTGTGATCTCCCCGGTTTCCTTGTCGGCCGCGCCGTTTTCCTTGGCCGCCGCGCGCCGGGCGGCCGCGCGAGCCCTGGCCCTGCGGCGGGCTCGGGATCGGCTGCTGCCCTGGCCTTCCGGCGTCCGATCGGCGCCGCGATCCGCCGCGGTGGCGGCATCCGGTTCGGGGTCCGCGCTGGGCGTGACGGGTTCGATGCCCAGCTTGTCCAGGATCATCCGCACCACGCGGCCGGGGCTGCGCCCGTCGGTGCGCACTCGCACCGTGGCCACCTCGCGGTACAGCGGGCGGCGCTTGCGCATCAGCTCCCGGTACTTCGCACCGGGGTCGTCGCCGTTGAGCAGCGGGCGCTGATTGCTCGCGCCGGTGCGCCGCAGCCCCTCGGCCACGCTGATCTCCAGGTACACCACCGTCCGGTTGCGCAGCAGCGCCCTGGTGTCCTTGGACAACACCGCGCCGCCGCCGAGCGAGACCACGCCGCGCTCGGCGAGGATGGCGCGGCGCACCACCCGTTCCTCGATCCGCCGGAATTCCGGCTCACCGTCGGCGGCGAAGATCTCGGGGATGGTGCGACCGGTTTCGCGCTCGATGCCCGCGTCGGTGTCGTACAGGTCGACGCCGAGTTCCTTGGCGAGCTTGCGGCCGATCGTCGATTTCCCCGCCCCCGGCGGTCCGACCAGCACCACGCGCGGTGCGCGCGGGTCGGTCTGCACGATCATTGCGGCCGACTGTCCGCCGGAACGTGCGGGCGGATGCCGATCCGCTTGACGTAGCTGGTGATGTTCTCGACCGTCTCGTTCAGCGAGTCGCCGCCGAACTTCTCCAGCGCGGCCTGCGCGACCACCAGGGCCACCATCGCCTCGGCCACCACGCCCGCGGCGGGCACGGCGCACACATCCGAGCGCTGGTGGATGGCCACGGCCTCCTCGCCGGTGCTCATGTCGACGGTGGACAGCGCACGGGGAACCGTGGAGATCGGCTTCATGGCCGCGCGCACCCGCAACGGTTCGCCGTTGGTCATGCCGCCCTCGAGGCCGCCCGCGCGGTTGGTGGAGCGCAGCACGCCGTCCGGGCCGGGGCGCATCTCGTCGTGGGCCAGGCTGCCGCGCCTGCGCGCGGTCTCGAAACCGTCGCCGACCTCGACGCCCTTGATGGCCTGGATGCCCATGAGCGCGGCCGCAAGCCGGGAATCGAGGCGGTTCTCGCCGCTCACGAACGAGCCGAGGCCGACGGGAAGACCCTCCACGATCACCTCGACGACGCCGCCGAGGGTGTCGCCGTCCTTCTTGGCCGCCTCGATCTCGGCGATCATCGCCGCCTCGGCCTCGGCGTCGAACGCGCGCACCGGGCTGGCGTCGACGGCGTCCAGATCCGCGGCGGTCGGCGTCACGCCGGTGGTGTTGGCGGCGCCGCCGATCGAGACCACGTGCGAGACCACCTCGACGCCGAAGGCCTGGCGCAGGAAGTTCCGCGCCACGGTGCCCGCCGCGACGCGGGCGGCCGTCTCCCGGGCGCTCGCGCGCTCGAGCACGTTGCGCGCGTCGTCGAAGCCGTACTTGAGCATGCCCGAGTAGTCGGCGTGACCGGGCCGGGGCCGGGTCAGCGGAGCGTTGCGGGCCAGATCGGCCAGTTCGGCAGCATCGACCGGATCCGCGGACATGACGGTCGTCCACTTGGGCCACTCGGAGTTGGCCACCTCGATGGCGACCGGGCCGCCCATGGTGCGCCCGTGGCGCACGCCGCCGATCATCGTCACCTTGTCGGCCTCGAACTTCATCCGGGCGCCGCGTCCGTACCCGAGCCTGCGGCGCGCCAGCTGAGCGGAAATCTCCTCGGACGTCACTTCGACACCGGCGACCATCCCGTCGAGGATGGCGACGAGGGCGGGACCATGGGATTCTCCGGCAGTTATCCAGCGCAGCACGTTCTCCATCCTTCCATGTCGGCGCGGTCGGACCCGCATCCGGTCCGCCGTGATCACTGGCACGTCATCGGCGCGAACCCGCGCCCGAGTCCTCTTCCCGAGTATCGCCGCCGGGCCGCGAGACGCACGCCCGCTCGGTGTCGCTCGCCGTTCGCCGCCGCACAGCCGCCGCGACGCGAGCAGCGGCCCGGCACGAGGGCCGCGGGCGCGGGCGGTCCGGAGCCCTGTCCATTCGAAGGGCCCGCACTGCGCGCCACCCGGGCGACGCCTGTTTCGGCGGATGTGCCCGCGGGCCACCGGGCGGATCGCCGCACCGGCAGGAATGGCCCGGCAACCCGACGAGAATTGCGCACCGTCGGCGACCGTGCCTCACCCGCTGGGCACCGCCACGGCGATCAGCGTCGCCAGGCACATGGACGGGCCGTGCGCCAAGGTCTCGGGCCGCACCCGCACCCCCGAGGCGATCCGCCGGCGAACCACGATCACCGATGCGACGCCCGCCGTGAACACCGGCCCTGCGAGCGCCGCCCACACCCACGCCTGTGCTCCGCCCATCCCGGCGGCCGCGCCCAGCCCCACCGCCAGCTTCGCGTCGCCCGCGCCGAGGCAAGCGGGCGCGATGAGGTGCACCGCCAGGTAGGGCGCGGCGAGGAGTGCGGCACCGGCCGCCGCGGCTGTGAATTGTGTTGTGAACAGGGCGTATCCGAAGACGGCGAGGGCGCCCCATCCGGTCAGCGCGTTGGGCAGCCTGCGTTGCCGAAGATCGAAAAGGCTCAGCACCGCACACCATCCCGTGAGCATCGCGAACGCTGTGTATGGCATGTGATCCACCCTCGTTGATCCGCCGGGCGTTTCGCAGCGGTCGATGCGAAATGTGCATAACCGCAGGGCATGTGAACATCGATCGGATCGGATTCGCTCGAAAGCCGAGCGGCCGGGCCCGGCTCGACAGCCGCCGTGGCTCCGCTGGATTCGCTTGGCCGGCGCTGCGGCGGCCGGTCCACGGATACGTCGTTCGCGCCCGATTCGTCCCGTGCGCCCGTCTTCCGTCCGGCCCGCGGAGGTGACGGTTCGGGTGTGGGACTGCCGCACCACCGCGTGTCGGCGGTAGCTTTGATCCATGTCAGCTGATCACGCGGGCCGCGGGCCCGACTACGCGGCGCGCCGCGGTGCGCTGCGCAGTCTGCTTGTGGAGAACGAGGTCGATGCGCTGCTGGTCACCGACCTGGTGAACATCAGGTATCTGACCGGGTTCACCGGCTCCAACGCCACGCTGCTCGTGCACTCCTGGGACATGCGCAACGCCGAGGAACGCACCGTGATCGGCACCGACGGCCGCTACCGCAGCCAGGTCACCGAGCAGGCGCCGGATCTGCGCGCCGAGATCGCCCGCGCCACCGCGCGGCGGATCATGGAGCTGGCGGGGGAGTGGCAGCTCGGCCGGATCGGCTTCGAGAGCCACGTGGTGACCGTCGACCAGCACCGCGGTTTCGTCGAGCAGAAGACCGGCCTGGAGCTGGTGGCCACTCCCGGCCTGGTCGAGCAGTTGCGCATGGTCAAGGACGCGTACGAGGTCGAACAGCTGCGCACGGCGTGCGCCGCGGGCGACGCCGGACTGGCCACGCTGCTGGAGCGCGGCGGACTGCGCCCGGGGCGCACGGAGCGCCAGGTCGCGCGTGACCTGGAATGGGCCATGTACGAGCACGGCGCCGAGGCGGTCGCCTTCGAGACCATCGTGGCCGCGGGCGCCAATTCCGCGATACCGCATCACCGCCCGACCGATGCCGTGCTGGCCGAGGGCGATTTCGTGAAGATCGATTTCGGCGCGGTGGTCGGCGGCTACCACTCCGATATGACCCGCACCTTCGTGCTCGGCCGCCCGTCCGATTGGCAGCGCGAGGTGTACGCCCTGGTGGTGGAGTCGCAGCGGGCCGGGCGCAAGGCGCTGCGGCCCGGCGCGCAGGCGGGCGAGGTGGACGCGGCGGCGCGCTCGGTGATCGAGGCGGCGGGCCACGGCAAGCTGTTCGTGCACGGTCTCGGGCACGGCGTCGGCCTGCGCATCCACGAAGCGCCGGGAATCATGAAAAACGGAACCGGTACACTTCTATCCGGCGTGGCGGTGACCGTCGAACCAGGTGTGTACTTTCCCGGCCGCGGCGGCGTCCGAATCGAGGACACGCTCGTGGTGCGCGAAGGGGGCCCGGAGCTGCTCACCCACACCAGCAAAGACCTGACCGTCGTCGAATGACGCCGGTTACCTGAGAACAGGAGATCCGAAGACAGTGGCGGACACCAGCGACTTCAAGAACGGCCTCGTGCTGAAGATCGACGGTCAGCTCCAGCAGATCGTCGAGTTCCAGCACGTCAAGCCGGGTAAGGGCCCCGCCTTCGTGCGGACCAAGCTGAAGAACGTCGTGTCCGGCAAGGTCGTCGACAAGACCTTCAACGCGGGTGTCAAGGTGGAGACCGCGACCGTCGACCGTCGCGACATGACCTACCTGTACCACGACGGCTCCGACTACATCTTCATGGACGGCGAGACCTTCGACCAGATCTCGATCACCGAGGCCACCATCGGCGACGGCGCCCGCTTCCTACTGGAGAACATGGCCGTCCAGGTGGCCATGCACGAGGGCGCGCCGCTGTTCGTCGAGCTCCCGGTCTCCATCGAGCTCGTGGTGCAGCACACCGACATCGGCCTGCAGGGCGACCGCTCCACCGGCGGCACCAAGCCCGCCACCCTGGAGACCGGCGCCGAGGTGCAGGTACCGCTGTTCATCAACACCGGCGACAAGCTGCGCATCGACTCGCGCGACGGCAGCTACCTCGGCCGGGTCAACGCCTGATCGCCAGTCGCTCGCGGCGGGAGTGCGCGGCCCGGTGGCGGGACCACCGTGGCGGGCGCTCGTGCCGCCCTGATACAGAACGACGGGGATGATGTGACCGTGGCGGAACAGCCCGCAGACAAGAAATCCACGTTCAAGAAGCTGGGCGCCCGGCACAAGGCGCGGCGTCGCGCCGTCGACCTGCTGTTCGAGGCGGAGGCGCGCGACATCGACGCCGCCGAGCTGCTGGACGAGCGCGTCGACCTGGCCACGAAGGACCAGACCGTCGCCCCGGTGCACGCCTACACCAGGACCCTGGTCGAGGGCGTCGCCGACGACCTGGATCGCGTGGACGGCACCATCGAGTCCTACCTGCAGGACTGGGCGCTGTCCCGGTTGCCCGCGGTGGACCGCGCGATTCTGCGCATCGCCGTGTGGGAGTTGTTCCACGCCAACGACGTTCCGCCGGTGGTGGCCGTCGACGAGGCGGTGGAGCTGGCCAAGGAACTGTCGACCGACGACTCGCCGTCGTTCGTCAACGGCGTGCTCGGTCAGGTCGTGCTGGTCGCCCCGCAGGTGCGCGCCGCCGCGGCCGCGACCCGTGCCCCGCGCCCGGAGCCCGAGGCGTGAACAAGTACCTGGTCATGGTCATGCGCACGCCGCGCTTCGACCCCGCGGTCATCGAACCGCACAAGGAGTTCCTGGACGGGTTGGTGGGACGCGGGCAACTCGTGGAGAGCGGCCGCTTCACCGACGGCACCGGCGGGGCCTACGTGATCCGCGCCGACAGCCTCGCGGCGGCCCGCGAGATCGCCGACGGCGACCCGGTGCACACCACCGGCGCCTCGGAACTCACCGTGTACGAGTGGGAGATCACCGTCTCGGCCTGATCGGCTCCGCCCGATCCGGCTCCCGCCGGTGGGTGTACTCGGCCCGGCGGGAGCCCACCGGGACGTCTGCGGAGTCCCGGGTCGGGGGTGGCGCCCGCCGCCGATATCGACCGTGATCCGGCGCCGGGCACGTCTGTGATCCTGATACCTCGAGTGCGCTCGAGGTCAATAAGGTGTGGCGCGGGTCATGGGCGCCGCGTGCGCGACCGCGCTTGTGCGACTGGCGAATCCGCCGATACGGGTCTCGGCGATCGCTCGCCCCGTCGGCGCGCCTGCGCTTATCCTGGGGGAAACCACAGGGGAGGGCGGTGCATGGCACGGCTGCTGAGCTGGCTGCGGAACAACATCGACGGCGTGGTCGCACTGCTGCTCGCGTTGGTCGTCGGAATTCTCGCGGTGCTCGATCTGATCGACGTCGACCAGGTGAACGCCGTTGTGCTGCTGGTGCTCGGCCTGCTGGCGACCACCTTGCTGCGCGACCGGCACCTGTCGGCGCAGGCGGTGCGCGACGCGTCCTCGGTGCGGTTGCTCTACGGCCCCGAGATCGGGCACGCGCACACGCTGGCCCGGCGCGACACCGAACAGTGGATCTTCAAGGGCGGCACCGGAACCTACATCAGGGCCGTCACATTGCGGGCCTGCGTGGAGAACGCCCGGCGCGAACAACGGCCGCTGCGTATGCAATTGGAGATCCTCGACCCGACCAACGAGCCATTGTGCAAGACCTACGCGCAGTTCCGCTCCTCGCTCACGCCGGAGGCCGACCGCACCGGCGAGCTGTGGACCACCGAGCGCACCCGCAAGGAGGCGTTCGCGACGGTGCTGGCCGCCTGCTGGTACCGGCAGCGGTTCACGTTCCTGACCATCGACGTCGGGCTCTCCTCGGTGATGACCACCTTCCGCTGGGATCTGTCCTCGAGCTGCGTCATCGTCACCCAGGACAACCCGAACACCCCCGCGCTCATGTTCGAGCGTGACAAGCCCTATTACCGCGATTTCAGCCGCGAATTGGTGGCCAGTTTCAAACAGACCCGTCAGGTCCCGCTGAGCCGCAGCGAGGAATTGCCGCTGGCCGACGAGCCTTCCGTCGATCAGGCGCGCGCCCTGTTCGACGCGCTCGGGCTGAGCCTGCCCACCTCCTACACCGACCGCGACGTGGCCGATGTCGTGCGCCGGGCGCTGCAGCCGAGGAATCCGTACTGATGGACGCCTACGCCGAGCTTCGCTCCCTGATCACCGCCGACCGGGCGGGGACCGCGGTGCGCGGCTGGGCGCGCGACTATCTCGCGGGTCTGCTCGCGGGGCGCACGGCGGTGGCCGCGGTGCGACATCCGTTGGGGTTCGCGTGTTTTCCCATCTGGCGCGGGGGAACGCTCGGGGTGTGCCTGCACGTCTGGAGTGCCGACGCGCGGCCGCACCCGACCACCTCGACGATGCACGCGCACAGCTGGGACCTGGTGAGCAGCGTGCTGTACGGCACGGTGATCAACGAGATCATCGACATCACCGCGGACGCTCGGCCGACCCACCGGATCTTCGAGGTGCACAGTGGCGCCGAGGGCGATCTGGTGCGCGCGACGCAGCGGCTGGCGGGCTACCGCGTGCGGTCCAGGGAGTTCTTCCGCGACGGCGACGTGTACACGTTGCGCCACGGCGTGTTTCACGTGTCCGATGTGCCGGGCGCCGCGGCCACCCTGGTGCTGGGCGAGTACCGGCCCGGGGAACCCGATCTGTCGCTCGGCCCGCTCGGCGGCGACGATCACTGGGTGCACCGCGTCACGTGCACGGAGGCGGAGACCGGTGCGCTGGCCCGGGCCGTCCTGAATCGATTGACCGACCAGTCCCTGCCCGAAGACCTGGAGGAGCGATGCGACCCGGCAACACCGTGAACGCGGCGCCGAACGCCGCCGTCGTCGACCTCGCCGCCGCCGTCGCGATCGCCGCGGCCGCCGAGGCGGGGCGCGCGATCCAGGCCGGATTGGGCGGCGCGCTGGACGTGCGCCCCAAAGGCGGCTCCGGCGACCTGGTCACCGTCCTCGATCTGCGCTCGGAGGCCGTCATCGTGGACCGGCTGCGCGCCGCGTTCCCCGACCACCGCATCCTGGCCGAGGAGTCCGGCCTGCTGGACGGCGCGGACGAGGCGTGGTGCTGGGTGGTCGACCCGCTCGACGGCACCAACAACATCGCCGTCGGCCTGCCGGTGTACTCCATCGGAATCGCCCTGTGTCACTACGGTGTTCCGGTGTTCGGCGTCGTGCACGAGCCGACCACGGGGTGCACCTGGTCGGCCAGGCGCGGGTACGGCGCCACCGGCCCGAAGGGTCCGCTGCACCAGCCGCAGACACCTCCGCCGACCGCCGGGCCGACCTTGGCCTGGCTCCAGGGTTATCCGGTCGCCCGCACCGACCCGACGGCTCGCGCGCTGCGCCTCACCCTGGAATCCGGTGCACGGCGGCTCATCCAGCTGTGGTCGCCGCTGCTGTGCTGGATCATGTTGAGCCGCGGCGATATCGACGGTTTCGTCGGCTATCGCGCCGGTGTGGTCGATCTGCCCGCGGGCAGTCTCATCGCGCGGGAATCCGGCATCGCCGTCACGGGCTTCGACGGCGAGCCGCTCGACGACCGGATCGATCCGTCCGGCCAGGAGGTCAGTTTCCTCGCCGCGCGGCCGGACGTGCTCTCCGACCTGACGCTTCTGGTGAAGTCGGCGGCCGACGTCACCGTGACCGGTCTCGGCGGCTAGGCCGGGACCCGGCCCTAGCCGGAGCTGACGGCCGAGTCCCGCCACGAGCTCACGCGACGTCGAATTTGTTGGCGCGTGCCACCGCCAGCGACCGCCAGAGCTGCGCCTCCATCGAATCGAACACGTGGTCCACCACCTCGAGGGCGATGCGTAGTCCCTCGGCGGAAAGCCGTGCGGGCGGAACGCCGTCCACGTCACCGCCGGTGTTGGCGCCGACGTCCGGCGCATCGTGTCGGCCGCTGAGGTAATCGAGACGCAGTCCCGTTTCCTTCTCGACGGTGGCGGCCAGGTGCCGGGTGTGCAGGAAGAACTGCTCGCCGGTCGATTCCAGCGCGGCCATCATCCACCAGCGAACCGCCGGGTCACGATAGCGCTGGGCGAGCTTGACGAACTCGATCATGTTCTCCCGGTGCAGGTCCATGTCCTGGTCGAGGAAGAGGAACTCCAGCGTGTCACTGGCGGTATGCCCCAGCAGCGTATCGAGATCCAGTGCGTCCCAGTCGGACAGGAACAGGTCACTGTGTGCGGATAGCCGCATGGCCCAGGCGTTCACAGCCTCCTGCGCCGCGTTCTGTGGGTCCGCGTACGACATGGCGTATCGGTTCAAGTCGCGGTAGCCTAGGATGTCCATCACCCACATCGGAATGAAGCGCCTGAGTTTCTGCGCAGGCGACAGGCCGTTGTCCTCGCGCAGCCAGCTGTAGAAGGGATGGGCGGCGACCTGCGCCTTGCGCTGCGACAGCAGGCGAGCGACCTCGGCCTCTCGTCGGTTGCCCGCGGTGATCGTCAGCGGCGGTGCGGTCCACTCGGCCTGCGCGCGGGTCCTCTCCCGAGTGCGACGCGGGACCGTTCGAGTGTCGACATAGGTGCGGCCGTAGTACAGGAATCCGTCGAAGATGCGCTCGAAAATGTCGAACATGCGGTTGCAGAGGTCTTTTGCCTGCCCGCGCCGGTCCGGATCGAGCACGGCTCCTTCGAACACGCCTTCGGTGTTGGCGACATGCCCGGACTCCAGGCCGAGGTGGTAGGGACCGAAGTAGCGGTAGTTCAGACCGGTTTTGTCGGCGAGCATCGCGGCGATCGTGGCGGTGTTGCCGAGCATGACGTGTCCGGTCGCCTCACCGGCCTCGGAGTGCCCGAACCGAATCAACGCATCGTCGCCGTCTTCGACCGCGAGAGACACGAACTCGACCCCACTGCGTCGGAAGACTTCCTGATCGGGGGAGAGGAACAGCCACCACAGTGCGTCGCTCGCGGTCCAGCGCAGATGCTCGTCGAGTTTCAGTTCGCGCCAGTCCTCGAGGAACATTCGGGAGTGCCGCTCGTCCTCCTGGGTTCCGAGATTGATGACCCATTCGAATTCGTCGCGCACCGTCGGGAAGCGCAACACCCACCGGTTCATATCCCGGAATTGCATCACGAAAAATGCCGCCATCGGCGCAAATTTCAGCCGGTCCTCGATCGCCACGGAATCGCTGTGCAGCCACTCGAAGAACTCGTGCTTCCGGATCCTGGCCTGCCGGCTGTCACGCAGGGCCATTACCTCTTGCATGGGCCAGTCCCTTCGGTAGGGGATTTCGCTTCGGCTCTCCTGGGCGCTCGGCGCGTGAAACGAGCTTGTCGTCGCCGCGTTGCCGGACAACGATGCCGGCGGACCAGCTGGGCAATGCCGGCGCCAGTGTATGCACCTGAGCAGGCACTTTCGGGATAACTCGCCGTCACGAGCCGGGTCGGCCGCGCCCGGCGCATCCATGGTCTTTCCCTTGACCAAGCAACACCCCGAGGGTTCAATCGATCTTCGTCAGCGACCGCACAAGCGACTCGCGACACCTGACATATGGGAGTGGTGACATGACGACAGCACAACCCGTTCAGGAACGACTTTCGGCCAGGTTCGACCTTTGGGACCGCGACGGCAACGGCCGACTCGAGCGTGAAGACTTCGAATCCGAGGGACGCCGGATCCTCGCGGCGTTCGGGGAATCCGAAAACTCACCCCGAGGCCGCGCCGTCATGAATGGATACAACGACCTCTGGAACTACCTCTCGAAAAAGGCCGGCTCGACCGAATCGATGTCGCGCGAACAGTTCGAAAGTATCGGGGCGGGGATCATCGGCGGCGGCGCCGCGGAATGGGCCGCTACGGTACGACCCCACATCATGGCGATGGTTCAGCTCTGCGACGCCGACGGCGACGGGCAGATCAGCCCGCCGGAGTTCGCCAGGTGGTTGCAGGCGATCGGTGGCGACGCGGATGCCATGGACGCCTTCCACCAGATCGACGTGGACGGCGACGGGTACCTCTCGATCGACGAATTGTGCGCTGCGGTAAGGGCGTACGCCGAGGGTAAGCTCGACGCTCCGCTGCTGGGCGTCTGATCGTCTGTCTCGTCTCGGACCAAGTGCTTCGAGCGGCGCACCATGCGCTGGGAGCACTTGGTCCGACTGCTGTGTGCTGCCGCTCAACCGGTGACGAGCAGCGCGGCGATCGCGCTCGTAGTGGCGAGCAGCGCGAGTCCTAGCCCGGTCAGGACGAATCGCTTCATCGGGACGCGCACGCCGTGCGTGCGGCAGAACTCGAGGCAGAGCAGCGTCGCCAGCGACGCCCACGGCGTGACGACCGGGCCGACGTTGGTGCCGATCAGCAGGGCGAGCAGTTGATCGCCGTTCTCCGGCGGCACCACCGCCTCGCCCGCGGTGTAGGCGGGCAGATTGTTCGCGACATTGGACAGCGCCGCGCCCGCGGCCGCGGCGCGGAAGGCGCCTGCAGCGCCCACGTCGTCGCCGATCAGCGTGTGCATCACGTCGGAGAGGCCGAGGCGGCTCAGCGTCGGCACCACCAGGAAGAGTCCCACCACGAAGACCAGCAGCCGCCACGGAATCAGCGAGAAGCGCAGCGCCGACCGGTCGAACAGCGCGAAGGCGACGACCGCGATCGCCGCGGCGAGCACCGCCGCGATCTCGATGCTCTCGCCGAGGATCGGTATGGCGACGATGAACAGCAGGCACGCCCCCGCCGTCGCGTACAGCAGCGTGCGTTCCTTCGCGTCGCGCGGGCGGACCGGTTCCGGCGGAATGTAGCGGTCGCTGCCGCGGCGGTCGCGCCGCCAGAACCAGATCCACAGGCACAGCATGGTGGCGGCGATCGAAACGAGCTGCGGCGCCCACATTCTCGCCGCGAACTCGGTGGCGTGCAGCGCCACCCGGTCGGCGGCCAGCAGATTGGTCAGGTTCGACACCGGAAGCAGCAGGCTCGCGGTGTTGGCCAGCCACAACGTGGTCATCGCCAGCGGCAGCGGCGGGATGCGGGCAGGCCCGGCCAGCGCCAGCACGACCGGTGTCAGCAGCACCGCGGTGGTGTCCAGATTGAGCAGGATGGTCGTCGCCGAGGCGAACAGCACGCACAACGCGAACAGCGCCGCGTAGTTCCCACCCCCGAGGATCGCCACGCGGTGCGCGATGACATCGAAAACCTTCGCCTGCCTCGTCAATTCGGCCAGCACGATGACGCTGCCGAGGAAGAGGAGCAGCGGACCGATGCGGCGCATGTTCTCGGCCGCCTCGTCGCCCGGCAGCAGGCCGGTGAGCACGCACAGCAGCCCCGCCGCCAGCAGACCGAGCCGCACCCAATCCAGGACGCTGAGGCTTCGAAGCGCGGATCGGACGCCGAGCCCCTTGCGCGGGCGGTCCGCCGCCGCCACATCGGGCGACGACGTAGGGCACGGCGCGGAGTCGACGTGATCGGGCACGTAACTCATCATGGCATCCGGCGCGCCGCGGCACCCGCATCCGCGCCGTGCTCCGCCCCGACCGAGGCCCCGCCGCTCACGACGTGATACATACCGTGCCAGTTGTTTTCGGCACCCCGTGCGGGGAGCGGCTTGGCATACTGGGGGCGTGACAGAGCAGGGGCGGGCGCGGGACTTCTTCATCAGCTACTCCCCGGCGGACGGGCGGTGGGCGACCTGGCTGGCCTGGCAGTTGGAGGCCGCCGGGTATCGAACCCTGATCCAGGCATGGGATTTCGTACCGGGAACCAACTTCATCGACTTCATGGATCGCGGGGTGCGCGAGTCGACGGTGGTCATCGCCGTGCTCTCGGACAACTACCTGAATTCGCGCTACGGAACCATGGAGTGGCAGGCCGCCTTCCGCACCGATCCCGGCAAGCTGCTGCCGGTGCGCATCGCCGACTGCGCGCTGGAGGGACTGCTCGCGACCCTCACCTACCTGGACCTGCTGAACGTCACGACGGCCGAGGAGGCGCGGCGGACGCTGCTCGACCGGGTGGCGGAAATGCTCGCGGGCCGGGCCAAGCCGCGGATCGAGCCCGGCTTCCCGCACGACGGTCACGCGGCGCTGCCGTCGCTCGCCGGCGAGGAGCAGGACGGCACGGTGGAATCCGCGCTCGGCCGCCGGACGCCCGTCGCGGCCCCGCCCTTTCCCGGCGGTGCGCGGGAAGAGCACCGCGAGGGCGTGAGCGTGCTGCACGTGGCGGGGCCGCGCTTCGGACGCGGGCTGTTCGGACGCGACGAACCGGCCACCGCGCGCGAACTCCAGTCCAGGATCTGGGCGAACGTCACGCACCTCGTCGACCGCGGCGCGCCCCGACCGGACCTGATCGTGGTGAGCGGCGATCTGACCGAATCCGGGCGGCCGCGAGAAGTGGACGAGGCGCTGTCGTTCCTCACGGGGCTGCGGGTGCTGCTCGGCCTGGAACCCGACCGCCTGATCGTCGTGCCGGGCAACCACGACGTGTCGAAGGTGGCCTGTCACGCCTACTTCCTGAATTGCGAAGCGCGCGAACGAACCCCGCAGCCGCCGTACTTCCCCAAGCTCGAGCAGTTCGCGCGCCTGTTCGGCGAGCTGTACCAGGGGCTGGACCACCTGGTGTTCGACGTCGGGCAGCCGTGGACCCTGTTCCCGATCCCCGAACTGCGGGTGGTGATCGCGGGTCTGAACTCGACGATGGCCGCGACCCACCGCGCCGAGGACGACTACGGCAGCATCGGCGAACCCCAGGCCGCCTGGTTCGCCGAACGACTACGCGCCTTCGAGGAACTCGGCTGGCTGCGCGTCGGCGTGCTGCGGCACGATCCGGTGCCCGGCTCCGCGGCGGCCGCGCACGACCCGGCGCTGCTGCGCGACGCCGAGACGCTGTCCCGGCTGCTCGGCGGTCGGTTGCACCTGGTGCTGCACGGACCGGGACCCGGCGGACGGCACCTGGATCGGCTCGGCGGCGTGCTGCCGGTACTGCCCGCCGCCGCGCCGGGCCGCGACGAGATCGTGCACATCACCGCCCAGGGTCTGGCGCGCTACAGCGCTCAGGACGCGACGCCCGGCGAGCCGGGAGCGCGGCTGGAACACACGTGGATTCACTCCACCGCTGCGCTGACCACGGCCGCGGTGGCGGAACTGGCCGCCGAGGAACCGGAGGCGCTGGCGCCCGCCGCCGACGCGCCCGCGATCGTCGACCCGCACCGCAGGCTGCTCGACCGCGTCGCCGAAGTGTGCGACACGCGGTACCCGGGCGCGCGGATCCGCCGTGTCGAGGTGGACCCGCCGCACCTGTTCATCACCCACCAGCGCGACGAGGTGGTGGCGCAGTGGCGGGTCGGCGTGCACGTGGGCGATATGACCAGGCAGGTGATCGAGGACTTCCTCGGCCACGACCCGGAATACGGTTCGGAGCTGGTCTACCGCGGGGCGCCGCCGCCGCGGTCGCTGCGTGAGGAGGCCGCGAGCCACGGCCTGCGGGTGCGCAGTTTCACCGAGTTCCAGGGCCTGCTCGACCTGGACGGCTATCTCGCCGCGCAGGCCGCCGGGCTGCGTTCGGACCGCAGGTATCCGCCGGAACTGTACGTGCCGCAACGCTTTCGGGTGCTAGAGCACGGCGATCAGCTGATCCGCGACGACCTGGTCGGCGAACTGCTCGGTATGGTCAGCGCCGACCACGGCCGATTCGTGCTGCTGCTCGGCGATTTCGGGCGCGGCAAGACCTTCGCGCTGCGGGAGCTGGCCCGCCGCATCACCGAGACCAAGCCCGCGCTGGTGCCGATCCTCATCGAACTGCGCACCCTCGACAAAACCCATTCGGTGGACGGGCTGGTCGCGGCCCACCTGGCGAACCACGGCGAGGACCGCATCGATTTGAAGGCGCTGCGGTACATGTTGCGCGAGGGCCGGGTGGTGCTGCTGTTCGACGGCTTCGACGAGCTCGTCACCCGTATCAGCTACGAATTCGCCGCCGACCACCTGGAGACGCTGCTGCAAGCGGCGGTCGGCAAGGCGAAGATCATCGTGGCCAGCCGCACCCAGCATTTCGAGTCGCGCGCCCAAGTGCTGACCGCCCTCGGCGAGCGGGTGGGTCTGCTCCACGACCGGCGCATCGTGAGCATCGAGGACTTCGCTCCCGCGCAGATCCGCGCCTTCCTCGTCAACCGGTACGGCGGCGACGCGCGCCGCGCCGACGCCAGGATGCGCTTGATCACCGGCATCGAAGACCTGCTCGGCCTGGCGCAGAATCCGCGCATGCTCAGCTTCATCGCCGATCTGGACGAGCGCCGCCTGCGCGCCGCCGCGGGCGCGAAGCAGGCGGTCGGTCCGGCCGGGCTGTACCGGGAAATCCTGGACTCGTGGCTGACGTACGAGGTCGACCGCACCGCGACCGTCGCGGGATCGCCGCCTGGCCTGCGCCTGGACGAGCTGTGGCTGGCGGTCACCGCGTTCGCGCTGCGCATCTGGGACAAGGGCGAGCCGTACCTGCGGTTGGCCGAGTTGACCGAGGTGGCAAGGGATCTCGTCGAGCTGAGCGGCCCGCACCGGATGTCGGTGCAGCAGTCGACGCACGCCATCGGCTCGGGCAGTCTGCTGGTGCGCACCGAGGACAACCTCTTCGGCTTCATCCACGCCTCGGTGACCGAATGGCTCGTGGCGAACCACGTCGCCGAGCAGTTCGCGGCCGGGGCGGCCACGCCGTCGCAGCTCGCGCAGGCGCAGCTGTCACAGCTGTCCATCGACTTCCTGTGCGATCTGGCCGACACCCAGGCATTGCGCGGCTGGGCCGAGGCGGTGCTGGCCGACTCCGCCTGCGACGACAACTCGCGCACCAACGCGTTGCGGGTGACCACCCGGCTGCGCACCGCGCCGACCGCCGACCTGCGCGGCGCGGCGCTGGCGGGCGAGGACCTGTCCTACCGCGACCTGCAAGGGGTGGACCTCAGCGGCGCCGACCTGACCGGCGCGCGGCTGGTAGGCGCGAATCTCACGCACGCGGTGTTGCGCGGCGCGCGGCTGGTCGGCGCCCGGCTCGACGAGGCCGTGCTGGTCGGGGCCGATCTGACCGACGCCGACCTGACCAGGGCGCGGCTGGCCCGCACCGACCTGACCGGCGCGCGGGGAACGGGCAGCCGCTGGCCGAGGGCCGCGCTGCTGGACGTGATCGGCGCACCGATCGGCACCGATATGCGCGGCGCCGCGTGGGTGCCGGGTACCGCCGCGCAGACCGAATTCGCCCCGGCGGCCATCGGCGTCCGGCACGGTTTCCACGCCAGGCACGGCAGGCTGCCGCAGCCGGTCGCCTACAGCCCGGACGGCGGCACCCTGGCGATCGGCAGCGACGACGGCGGTGTCCTGATCTGCGACACCGAGACCGGCCGCCCGCTGCGCACGTTGCAGACCCATCGCGCCCGCACCTTCGCGGTGGCGTTCACCGACTCGGTGCTCATCACCGGCTCGCACGACCGCACCGTCGGCATCTGGGACGCGATGACCGGCGAACTGCGCCGTATTCTGCCCGGCCACCAGAACTGGCCGTGGCCGGTGCTGCTGAGCCCGGCGGGTGATCTGCTGGTGACCGGCGACGCCGAGGGCGTGCTGCGACTGTGGTCGCTGCCCGGCGGCGAGTTGCGCCACGAATGCGTGCCCGCGTCGGGCGGGCGGGAGCTGATCTACAGCCTGGCCATGCACGGCACGATGCTGGCCGCGGCCTACCGTGACGGCGTCGTCCGGCTCTGGGATATCGAAACCGGGAGCCAGCAGGGCGAATTCGCGGGGGCGGGCGGCTCGGTGTTCCGCATCGCGTTCGATCCGTCCGGTTCGGTGCTCGCGGTCGGCGGCGTGGACGGCGCGCTGACGCTGTGGGACCCGGCCACCCGCCGTCCGGTCCGCACACTGGCCGGGCACACCGGGCGCGTCTACACCCTGGCCTTCCATCCCACCCTCCCGCTGCTTGCCAGCGGAGACACCGATGGCGGACTGCGCACCTGGGACGTCAAAACGGGCGCGGCGCGGCACGCGCCCACCGAACACACCGCCGCCATCTACTGGCTGGCCTTCGATCCGAGCGGCGCGGTGCTCGCCTCCGGGGACAGCGCGGGACTGGTCTGCCTGCGCGAGAGCGAATCGGCGCAGCTGCGGCACCGGCTCACCGCGCACACCGGGTCGATCTGGCCCTTCGCGTTCCGGCCCGACGGCGCCCAGCTGGCCATCACCGACGACCAGTTCACCACCCGGCTCTGGGATCCGGCGACCGGCGTGTGCCGCCACATTCTCACCGGGCACGGCCGCCAGGTCACCTCGGTGAGTTTCAACTGCGGCGGCGACCTGCTCGCCGCCTGCGGCAACGACGGCGTGGTGCGACTGTGGGATCCGGTGTCGGGCAGGCTGATTCGCCGTCTGATCGGCAGCGACGACCGGTTGCTCACCTTCGAAGCGGCGGTGTTCAGCTCGGCGCAGCCACGCCAGCTCGCCACCGTCGGCAACGACGGGCGGCTGAGCCTGTTCAATCTCGACGCCGACGGCTTCGAACGACACATCACCGTGGAGTCGGCGCCGATCTGGACGATCGCCTTCGACCCGACCGGCGATTTCCTCGCCACCGCCAACGACGACGACACCGTGATCGTCTGGGTCCGCTCCACCGGCGCGCTGCACGCCGTCTGCGCCGAACACCGCGGCCGGGTGCGCTCCATCGCGTTCAACGCCGATGGCACCCTGATGGCCACCGGCTGCGACGATTCGGTGGTGCGGCTCTGGGAGGTGTCGTCCGGGCGATTCCTGCGGGCGCTGCGCGGCCACGGCGACCGGGTCTACTCGGTGGCCTTCCACGGCGACCGGCTCGCCAGCGCGTCGTGGGACGCCACGGCGCGCATCTGGGACGTCGAGTCGGGGGACTGCCTGCACGAGCTGACCAGGCACACCGGCAGGCTGTGGACCTCGGCCATCGACCCGCACACCGGCACGCTGGCCACGGCGGGCGACGACCTGGTGATTCGCCTGTGGGACATGGCGACCGGACGACATCTGCACACCATGGAGGGCCACAAGCGGCGAGTCTGGTCGCTGGCTTTCGACCCGGCGGGCAGGCGGCTGGCCAGCGGCGGAGACGACGGCAGCGCGATCCTGTGGACCCTCCCGAACGGCCGCGACGTCGCGCCCGCCGTGCGCGCGGTGCTGCTCGGCCTGCCCGAGGGCTGGGCCGCGCTCACCCCCGACGGGCGCTACAAGTTCGAGGGCGATATCGCCGGACAGTTCTGGCACGTCATCGGCATGACCCGCTTCGAGTCCGGCGAGCTGGACTCCTACCTGCCGGAGGTCGAGCAGGTTCCGGTGGACGCGCCGCTGTAGGGGGTCGTACTTCGTCGTCCTGCGCCGAGAGACCGCGCGCACGACATACCATCGGACTCGCCCGAGAGGTTGATCGCCGTGCGAGGGGAGATCGTCGATGGAACGAACGACCTGTTTGGTGGTCGGTGGCGGGCCCGCGGGCATGGTGCTCGGCCTGCTGCTCGCCCGCGCCGGCGTCGAGGTCACCGTGCTGGAGAAACACGGCGACTTCCTGCGCGACTTCCGCGGTGACACCGTGCACCCCACCACCCTCGACCTGCTCGACGAACTCGGCCTCGGCGAGGAGTTCGCGAAACTGCCCGCGCGGCGGCTGGAATCGGTGCAGCTGCCGGTCGGCGGCTCGTTGCAGACCCTGGCGACGCTGAACACCCTGCCCGGCAAACACAAATACATCGCCATGGTGCCGCAGTGGGATCTGCTCGACCTGCTCGCCCGCGCCGCCGATCGCGAACCCGGCTTCCGGCTGCGGAGGAACACCGAGGCCACCGGCCTGATCCACGCCGACGGCCGGGTCACGGGTGTGCGGTACCGGACTACCGAGGGCGGCACCGGTTCGATCGAGGCCGTGCTCACGGTGGCCTGCGATGGACGCGATTCGGTGCTCAGGGCCGCCGCCGGGCTGCGTCCACGCCGCTGGCCCACGCCGATGGACGTGTGGTGGTTTCGCCTGCCGCGCACCGGGATCGATCCCGCGGGCGCGATTCCGCTCGTCACCCCGCGCCGCGCCGCCGTCATGCTCGATCGTGGCGACTACTGGCAGTGCGCCACCCTCATCGCCAAAGGCAGCGACGCAGAGGCGCGGCGCGGGCCCGTCGGGGCGATTCTGCGCGAAATGGCCGAGGCCGTACCGTGGCTGACCGACCGAGTCGACGCGCTGCACAGCTGGGACGAGGTCAAGCTCCTCAACGTCCAGCTCGACCGCCTGGAACGCTGGTACATCGACGGCCTGCTGTGCCTCGGCGACGCCGCGCACGCCATGTCCCCGGCGGGCGGCGTCGGCATCAACCTCGCGGTACAGGACGCGGTCGCGGCGGCGAGAATCCTTGCCGCGCCCCTCCTTTCCGGACGGGTGCGGGTCCGGGAGCTGGCCAGGGTGCAGCGCCGCCGCTGGTTGCCGACCGTCGTCACGCAGGGCATGCAGCGGTCGCTGCACACCTGGGCCATCGGGCCCGCCCTGTCGGGTCGAGTGGACCTCTCGCGCGCGGGCAACGCGCCGTTGCCGCTGCGGATCCTGCGGCGCGTCCCGGTGTTGCGCGGCGTTCCGGCCTTGCTGATCGCCCGCGGGATATTGCCCGAGCACGCACCGGATTTCGCACGCCGGGCGCACTGAGGACTAGACGAACAAGGGCTCCGCCCCGTCGTCAGGGTGCCTCGGTAGCCGCGAGACCCAGCCCGCGACCACGGCGAGCCCGGTTTCGCGATGCACGGCGAGGAAGCCGAACGGCCGATCGAAGACGACGTCGACGCGGGTGACGAGATGGTCGCCCGGCAGCGGCATGCTCACCGCCCTGGCGGCCACGGCGGTGACGGCCGCGGCTTCGAAACCGTCGCGGGTGAAGCGCGCCAGCACGTCCTGCGCGCCCTGGGCGATCGCGAGTTCCTGCGGCGAGATCGCCGGAAAGTGGCCGTGGTCGGTCGTCATGGCAGCGGACAGGCCGAACAGTTCGGGTGTGGCGCACAGATCGTGCGAGGAGCGGATCTCGAAGGGCGGCATCCGGATATCGAGCCGGTCGCCGGGCAGCGGCGAACGATAGTGCGAGACCCGCAGCCCGGGTCCGGGGGTTCCCGGCGACAGCTCGGCGTGGCCGGGCGTCGGTCCGGTGAGGGCCGCGAGGCCGGTGGCGAGCACGGCGTCCGGTGCGGACGAGCCGAGCAGCAGGTGCACGTCCAGGTCGGCGGTCCCGGTGACCACCACGCGCGTCACCGGGTCCTGGCCGTCCAGGAGGGCGACCGCGGTGAGGTCGCCGGTGGATCGCGCGAGGCCGCGACCCCTGATCCCGCGCCACGGCCCGGATTCGGGGCACAGCACGGTCTCGTCGAACGACTCGCGCCATTGGGTCTTGGCTACCAGCGCGGTCGCCAAGACCACGAGAGTGTCGGGTGTGAGGCACAGCGGGAACCGTTCGATCAACCCGCCGGTCCCGCGCGCGGCCCAGGCGTCGAGCGCGTCCTGCCCGGTCAGCCGCCCGATGGTGTCCGGCGGCATGGTGTCGGTCCACTCGCGGCGCAGCGGAAGCGTCTCGGCGAACCACGCGCCGAGCACCGCGGACACGTCATCGGACTCGGTCATGATCCGCGTCAGCTCCAGCGCGGCATCGTGCGCCGCCTCGGCGGGCAGCCCGATGGCGGCTTCCAACTCGGTGCGGGCGGGTCCCGACGCGGCCCCGGCGAGCAGGGCGAGCAGCGGCCAGAGCCCGGCGCCCGAGACGACGAAATCGTCCTCTCCCGCCGCGGCGACCCACCGCGCGGTCAGGTCGTTGACGGCGGCTACCCGTGTGTCCACTGTGCTCCCCACGCCGTCACGATAGTCGCGACAGGCAGGGGGTCAGGCGGGCTTGGCCAGACCGGAGAGCGCGCGGATGGCATCGGTCAGCGAGATCGGGTGGTCGTGCTCGATCGCGGCGAGCCCGGTCTCGAGCAGCTGGCGCATCAGCATGGACTGGGTGATACCGCGATCGGCGGCCGCGGTCTTGATCCGCGCGTCCAGCTCGATCGGCATCTTCAGCGACCGCGACACCATGATGCCTTCGGGGCCGGGGGTCGGGGGCAGCTCGACCGGTTCGTCGCTGTATTCCAGACGGGCGGCGAGAGCGGCCACCTCTTCGGGAGTGTCGGGCCATTCGGTGTTGCTCATCGCATCTTCTCCCACGTGCTGAATTCCTGGAGTTGATCCGTCGTCATCGGCTGGGCTGCCACGACCTGATGATCGGAGCCGTCCAGCATTCGCAGGGTGACGATCAACGGTCGCCCGTCATCGGTGCGACCCCAGATCGTCAGCGCCGTAACCCCGGTCACCGGGTCGACGCCACGGCGCGGCCACCGACGGTCGGCATAGAGCACCTCGATCACCTCGTGGCGCTCGATCCCGGCCAGGGCCAGAACCGTCGAGATGCCGTACCACCATTCGTAGGCCACATCCCGATCGTACCGGCCGGGTACCACCCGCGTGGTACCTGACTTCGGATACTCAGGTGCCCAGCTGCGTCGAAGGGCGGGGGACGGCCGGATGATCGTGCCTGCGCGCTTCTCGGCGCGCGGGCACGGTCGGTCGCTAGGCCTGGTCCGGGCGCAGGATGATCGTGCCGAACGCGGCGCGCTGTTCGAGCAGTTCGTGGGCGCGGGCCGCTTGGTCGAGGGGCAGCGTCGCGTCGAGGAGCGGCTGGAGCGTTCCGGCTCCGACCTCGGCGAGGACCGCCGCGCGGTAGCCCGCCACCTTGCCGAGCCATGCGGGGCCCGCGCAACCGATCAAGGTCAGCCCGCGGGTGACGAGGTCGATCGCGGTGATCGGCGCGGGACCGCCGGAGAGGAAGCCGTAGCCGAGCATGCGCCCGCGCAACGGCGTCATGAGGTCGAGCAACGCCGGTGTCGCCGGTCCGCCGATCGCGTCGAACACGACGTCCAGTGTCGTGCCGCCGAGCACGCTGCGGAGGCGGTCGGTCCACTCCGGATCGTTGTGGTCGACGACGTCGGCGGCCCCGAGTTCACGCGCTCGCGCGGCCTTGTCGGGTCCGCCCGCCGTCGCGATGACGCGCGCACCCCGGCGGACCGCGTACTGGGTGAGGTACGCGCCGACGCCGGTCGCGGCCGCTTCGATCAGCACGGTCTCGCCCGCGGTGGGCGCGGCCGTGTCGATCAGGGCGGTCGCGACCGAACCGCCCATCAGCACCGCGGCGGCGACGGCGGCGTCCATGCCGTCCGGGATGGACGTCGCCTGCGCGGCAGCCGCGACGACGAAGTCGGCATAGGCGCCGGAACCGTTGGTGGCCACCGCCACTCGACGCCCGATCAGGCCGGGATCGACGCCCGCCCCGGTCTCGGTGACGACACCGGCGGCCTGGAAGCCGAACACCAGCGGCGGCTCGGCGGGCGTCGGGAAACTGCCCGCGCGGATCGCGACTTCCGGGTACAGCACCGGGATCGCCTCCGCCCGGACGACCAGTTCGCCCGCGCCCGGCCGCGGCTGTGGCACTTCGCGCGGAACCAGCACCTCGGGCCCGCCCACCCCTGTCATTACGATTGCTCGCATCGAGAACTCCCATAAGTTGACTGACGGTCCAGATATTTCTCGCACGACGATATGGACCGTCGGTCAACTTTGTCAACGACGAAGGCGGATGACATGTCCGAGGGGCGGACCCGGGAACGGGCCGACGCCGCCCGCAACCGGCGCGCGATCCTGGACGCGACCAGGACGCTGCTCGCCGAGCGCGGGGCCGAGGGCGTCACCATGGACCGGGTCGCGGCCATGGCGGGGGTGGGCAAAGGCACCATCTTCCACCGCTTCGGCAGCAGGGCGGGCCTGCTGCACGAGTTGGTCGCCGAACCCGCGGTGGCCCTGATGGAGGCCGTCTCCAGCGGCCCGCCGCCGCTCGGGCCCGGCGCACCCGCCGCCGAACGCCTGTCGGCCTACTTCGCGGCGATGACCGACCTCGTGATCGACAACGTCGAACTCGTCGTGGCCTACAACGCGGTGCCGCCGCACCCGAGGCGCGAGGAGTTCCACGCGTTCTGGGCCGCGCACATCACCGCGATGCTCGGCGAGGCGCGCCCGGATCTGGACGCCGAAGCGGTCGGCGCACTGCTGCTCGCGCCGTTGGGTGGTGAGCTCGCTTCCGGGATGGTGCGCGCGGGGGAGGCGGATCGCTTGCGCGCCGCGATGCGCGAACTCGTGGCGTCGGTGCTGCGCGCCCCCGAGTCCGCTTGAGACGCCGGCCGGTCAGTCGCGCGCGAGGATGGCTTCGAAGCGTTCGTCGGCGCGATCGAGCTGGCCGAGGATGTGCTGCTTGACGTGGTCGGCCAGGGGTGTGTCCGGCCTGCTCACCAGATCGCGGTAGACGTCGGTGAGCGGGCGGTACTTAACGGCCAGCTTGCGCATGATCGGCCCGTCGGCGTAGAGGATGCCCACGCCGTTGTCGGTGAAATCGGAGAGCTTGACGACGCGCGCCCACGGTGCGCGATCCAGGGTCGACGCGACGTGATCGCGGTACTGCTCGTGGCTGTCGCGCTCGGGGTCGGGCTCGGGGACGGTGACGGCGGCGACGAGCTCGGCGACCCGGCCGCCGAAGCGCTCGGACAGTTCGGTGAGCGCGGCGTCGGTAGGGGAGCCCGCGCGCGTTCCCGCCAGCTCGGCCGGGTGGTCTTCCACGGAATCGTGCAGCAATCCCGCCGCCACCACGTCGGCGTCGCGCACCTCGTAGTGGCTGACGATCCGGATCGCCACGCGCAGTAGGTGATTCAGATAGGGTTCGCGGCCGTAGCGATCGTCGCGGTGCAACTCGGAGGCCAGGTCGAGCGCCTCGGTGAGGCGATCCTCGTCCGGCAGTTCCGCGATCTCGAGCAGCAGTCGTTCGCGCAGTCCCGCCTCGCCATAGACCTCGCTGATCGTGTGCAGCGGCATCACGGCCAAGACTCCCGCCCCAGGATTGCTCATACCGCCAATCTATCGGGCCGACCGGCCGCGCGCAGTGCCCTGCGACACTTTGTTCACCTGATGGACCGGAGTGATTCTCGCGCGTGGATGTACTCGGCTGGCGGCGAATGCGCTTCGCCGCCAACCATTTTCGGTTCGGATTCCGCGAGGTGCGGCAGGGCTGGGCTCAGCGCACGTCGCGCGGACGGAACTGAATGCTGATCCGAGGGCCGACCGGTTTGCGCGTCTTGGGCACCGCGTGCTCCCAGGTGCGCTGGCAGGAGCCGCCCATCACGAGCAGATCGCCGTGTCCCACCTGGTAGCGGATGCTCGCGCCGCCCCGGCGCGGCCGCAACAGCAGGGCGCGCGGTGCGCCGAGGGACAGGATCGCGACCATGGTGTCGTGCGTCGCCCCGCGACCCGAGGTGTCACCGTGCCAGGCCACGCTGTCGCGCCCGTCGCGGTAGTAACACAGGCCCGCCGTGCGGAACGGTTCGCCGAGTTCGGCGGCGTAGTAGCGGCCGAGCGCGTCGCGCGCCTCGCCGAGGATCGGGTCCGGCAGATCCGCCTGTTCGTCATAGAAATGCAGGAGCCGGGGGACGTCGACCACCCGGTCGTACATCGGCCTGCGCTCGGCTTGCCACGGGACCTCCCGCGCCAGCCGGTCGAACAGCGCGTCGGCTCCGCTGAGCCATCCGGGGCGCACGTCGACCCATGCGCCGTCGGACAGTGCCGTGCGCTGCGTGCCGTCGAGCGAGCCGAGGCGCGCGTCCCCGAACCCGTCGAACAGCGAACCCTGCAGCCATGCCGTCACCCGCCCGACCCTACCTCCATTCGAACATATGTGCACATACCCGCGCTCACATGCGGCCGAGGATGTCCCGCGCGATCGCCGTCGCGGCGGGCGCGCGACTCCGCGTCGTCGATCTCCAGATCGCCACCGCCGCGCTGGGCCGCCCCGCCGATACAGGCGACCCGACCACCGGGATCGTCACGGCGATTCGCCGGTAGCGCTCGCCCCGCGGCGACCGTGGACCACAGGTGGCGCGTCAGTGCTGGATCAAGCCGCTGACCGGGACGGGAGCGACGTGGCCGGTCGCCGGAAGGGATCGAGCCAGCGCGAGGCCGATGTCGACGAGTGATGACCGGCGTAGGCGGGCGACGTCGGGGATCGGAGTCCAGACCGACTCGGCGGTCGCTCCGTTGGGTTCCGGCCGGAGCCTGCCGCCGGTGATCCGGACGCCGTAGAAGACACCGACGTTCTGGTGCTCGGCTCCGGCGCGCGCGGCGGCCGCGGGGATCACCCGCGAGTCCACGCCGAGCAGGCGTTCGACGACCCCGTGGCAGCCGGTCTCCTCGGCGAGCTCACGGATCACCGTGTCGAATGGATCCTCCGCGTGCTCGACTCCACCGCCTGGAAGAGTCCAGGTGGTTTCGCCGCTCGGTGCGACGTGATGGGCGAGCAACACCCGCCCGTCCTCGACGCATACGGCATACGCCGCCAGCCTGAAACTCATCCCCGCAACCTCCCGCCGGACCCTATCCCGCCTCGGCGACACCCGCGATCTCTTATTGCCGCCGTTCACTTCCCGTCTTCGACCGACGAAACAACCGGTGTCCGCAGTACTCCGAAACGGCAAGCACCCTTCGGCGGGCGCGACATGAACGCGCGCCGTCGCCTCACAACCCGCGGCAGGTGGCACCGCTCACAGCCGGTTCGTGGGGCAGCTCACAGGCCGATATGCCTGGTGAAAGCCCGGTCGGAGGCGCTGTTACGCTGCTAGCCGTAAAGACATCCTTTAACGGACCGTCCGGTGAGGCGGGGAAGGAGGTCGGCATGGCCGTGCCCGGAGATCGGGCCGCCAAGTCCGGCGCTGCCGAGACGACGCACTCTCAGCGGCACACACCCGAATGGGTGTCGGCGGGGCGGGAGCTGTTGTCGGCTTCCGACGTCGGCCGGACCATCGCGCGCATCGCGCACCAGATCATCGAGAAGACCGCGCTGGATTCCGACGAGGCCGTGTCGCCGCGCGTGGTGCTGATCGGCATCCCGACTCGCGGCACCACCCTGGCCGCGCGGCTGACCGACAAGATCGAGGAATTCTCCGGCGTCCGCCCGGCCCTCGGCTCGCTCGACATCACCCTCTACCGCGACGACCTGCGCAGCCGTCCGCACCGCCCGCTGGAGCGCACGTCGGTGCCCGACGGCGGCATCGAGGACGCGCTCGTGGTGCTCGTCGACGACGTGCTGTTCTCCGGCCGCACCGTGCGCTCGGCCCTGGACGGGCTGCGCGACCTCGGCAGGCCGCGCGCCGTGCAGCTGGCCGTGCTGATCGACCGCGGCCACCGTGAACTACCGATCCGCGCCGACTTCGTCGGCAAGAACGTGCCCACCTCGCGGTCGGAGGACATCTCCGTGCTGCTGACCGAACACGACGGCCGAGACGGGGTTTATTTGCACCAGGAGGAGGCGTAGATGAGCCACATTTGCGCAGCCCTGCTCATCGGAGCCGACCGGGTGCGGGTGTCCCGCATGACCCAGGAGGCCGAGGCGTGAGACATCTGCTGAGCGTCACAGATCTGGACCGCGCCGCCGCGACCGAGCTGCTCGACGAGGCCGAGCGCTTCGAGCAGGCGCTGCTCGGCCGCGAAGTGCACAAGCTGCCGACCCTGCGCGGCCGCACCGTCATGACCGTGTTCTACGAGAACTCCACCCGCACCCGGGTGTCCTTCGAGGTCGCCGGGAAGTGGATGAGCGCCGACGTGATCAACGTCAGCGCGAGCAGCTCGTCGGTGTCCAAGGGCGAATCGCTGCGGGACACCGCGCTGACCCTGCACGCCGCGGGCGCGGACGCGCTGATCGTGCGCCACCCCGCCTCCGGCGCCGCGCACCAGATCGCGCACTGGATGGACGGATGGGCGCGCGCCGAGGGCCGGGCCTCCGGTCCGGCGATCATCAACGCGGGCGACGGCATGCACGAACACCCGACCCAGGCACTGCTCGACGCGCTGACGCTGCGTCAGCGGCTCGGCGACATCGAGGGCAAGCGGGTCGTGATCGTCGGCGACATCCTGCACAGCCGGGTGGCGCGCTCGAACGTCTTCCTGCTGCACACCCTCGGCGCCGAGGTGGTGCTGGTCGCGCCGCGTACGCTGCTGCCGATCGGCGTCGAAGCCTGGCCCGCCAGGGTCGCGCACCACCTGGACGCCGAACTGCCCGGCGCCGACGCGGTCCTCATGCTCCGCGTGCAGGCCGAGCGCATGAACGGCGGTTTCTTCCCGTCGGCGCGCGAGTACTCGGTGCGCTACGGGCTGTCCGAGCGCAGGCTCGCGCTGCTCGCGGAGCACGCGGTGGTCATGCACCCCGGCCCGATGCTGCGCGGCATGGAAATCGCCTCCGCCGTGGCGGACTCGCCGAAGGCTGCGATCCTGCAGCAGGTCACCAACGGCGTGCACCTGCGGATGGCGGTGCTGTTCCGCCTGCTGGTCGGCGCGCAGGAGGCGGTGGCATGAACGGCAACGACGAGCGGAAGGTGACGCCCGGCATGAGCGGTCAGGGCTCGGAGGAGGCAGCTCGCGTAACCACGGAGAGCCCCCGCTCGGGCCGAAAGGAGACAGCATGAGTGGGCTGTTGATCAAGGGGGCCTTGATCTACGGCGAGGGCGAGCCGGTCGACGTGTTCGTCGCCGACGGCGAGATCCGGCAGATCGGCACCGATCTCGGCATCGTGGACGCCGAGATCATCGACGCGCAGGGCCAGATCTTGTTGCCCGGCTTCGTCGATCTGCACACCCACCTGCGCGAACCGGGCCGCGAGGACACCGAGACCATCGAGACCGGCTCCGCCGCCGCCGCGCTGGGCGGCTACACCGCCGTGTTCGCCATGGCCAACACCAACCCGGTCGCCGACTCGGTGGTCGTCACCGATCACGTCTGGCGGCGCGGTCAGGAGGTCGGCCTCGTCGACGTGTTCCCGGTGGGCGCGGTGACGGTCGGCTTGGAGGGCAAGCAGCTCGCCGAGATGGGCACCATGGCCGCCGGAGTCGGCGCGGTGCGCATGTTCTCCGACGACGGCCACTGCGTCTACGACCCGCTGATCATGCGCCGTGCGCTGGAGTACTCGAACTCCCTCGGCGTGCTCATCGCCCAGCACGCGGAGGAGCCGCGGCTCACCAAGGGCGCGGTCGCGCACGAAGGCCCGACCGCCGCCAGGCTCGGCCTGGCAGGTTGGCCGCGCGCCGCCGAGGAGTCGATCGTGGCCCGCGACGCGCTGCTCGCCAGGGACGCGGCCGCGCGCGTGCACATCTGCCACGCCTCCACCGCGGGCACCGTGGAACTGGTGAAATGGGCCAAGTCCCAGGGCATTTCGATCACCGCCGAGGTGACGCCGCACCACCTGCTGCTCGACGACTCGCGGCTGGAGACCTACGACGCGGTCAACAAGGTCAACCCGCCGCTACGCGAGGCCTCCGACGCCGCGGCGCTGCGCCGGGCGCTGGCCGAGGGCATCATCGACTGCGTGGCCACCGACCACGCCCCGCACGCCGAACAGGACAAATGCTGCGAATTCGCCGTAGCACGTCCGGGCATGCTCGGGCTGGAGACCGCGCTGTCGATCATCGTGCAGACGATGGTGCGACCGGGGCTGCTGGACTGGCGCGGCGTGGCCCGCGTGATGAGCGAGCGTCCCGCGCAGATCGTCGGACTCGACGACCACGGCCGCCCCCTCGAGGTGGGCGAGCCCGCGAACCTCACCCTGGTCGACCCGGACGCCACCTGGACGGTGCGCGCCGCCGAGCTGGCCAGCATCTCGAACAACACGCCGTTCGAGGCGATGACCTTCCCGGCCAAAGTGACGGCGACGGTGCTGCGCGGCCGGGTGACCGCCCGGGAGGGTAAGGCGGTCGGCTTGGGTTCCGCGGCGCGAGCGACGGGCCCGGAGGCGGTAGCGGAGCGTGACCACGCAGGGCACCGGGAGCGCCGCCGATCCGATACAGGAGGTCCGTAGTGGAAAGAACGCTGTGGGTGGTCGGGCTGTTCGCGCTGTTCGTCCTCGCTCTCTGGCTGATGTATCGAGGCTGGACCAATCGCGAGGCACGTCAGCGGGAGCGGATCGGCGAACTGCCGCCGGTGCCCGCCGAACTCGGCGCGCAGGTGCTGGAACCGACCACCGGGATGTATCTCGGCAGCACCATCGCGCCCAGCTGGCAGGACCGGATCGCGGTGGGTGATCTGGGCTTCCGCGCTACGGCGGAGCTCACGCGGTTCGAAGGGGGAATTCTGCTCGAGCGTGACGGCGCGACGGTGATCTGGATTCCGCAGGAATCCATCACGGCGGTGCGCACCGAGCGCGGACACGCGGGCAAAGTGATGACGGAAGATGGTGTGCTGGTAATTCGCTGGAAGCTGCCGACCGGAACCGAGATAGACACCGGTTTCCGAGGTGACGACAAGACGGTGTACCCGGCGTGGGCCACGACGATGACGGGAGATGACAGAACGTGAACGAAGCGGCTGCGCTGGTGCTCGAGGACGGCCGGGTGTTCCGCGGCACCGCCTACGGCGCCATGGGCGAGACGCTCGGCGAGGCGGTGTTCTGCACCGCGATGACCGGGTATCAGGAGACCCTGACCGACCCCAGCTACCACCGCCAGATCGTGGTGGCGGCGGCACCGCAGATCGGCAACACCGGATGGAACGACGAGGACGACGAGTCCTCGAAGATCTGGGTGGCCGGCTACGTGGTGCGTGACCCCGCGCGGCGGGCGTCGAATTGGCGCGCGACCACCACGCTGCCCGACGCGATGCAGCGCCAGGACATCGTCGGCATCGCGGGCGTCGACACCCGCGCGCTGGTGCGCCACCTGCGCACCCGCGGCTCGATGAAGGCGGGCATCTTCTCCGGTCCCGCCCTCGCCGACGCCGACGCGCTGCTGGCCAGGGTCAACGGCCAGCCGTCCATGCTCGGCGCGGACCTGGCCGGTGAGGTCAGCACCGACTCGGTCTACACCATCGAGCCGACCGGCGAGCGCCGCTTCACCGTCGTCGCCGTCGACCTGGGCATCAAGACCAACACCCCGCGCATGTTCGCCCAGCGCGGCATGCGCGTGCACGTGGTGCCCTCGACCGTCACCCTGGACCAGATCCGCGAGCTGAAGCCCGACGGCGTCTTCCTGTCCAACGGCCCGGGCGACCCGGCCACCCAGGACGGCGCGGTCGCGATCACCCAGGGCGTGCTGGAGCAAGGGCTGCCGCTGTTCGGCATCTGCTTCGGCAACCAGATCCTGGGCCGGGCGCTCGGCCGCAAGACCTACAAGATGAAGTTCGGCCACCGCGGCATCAACGTCCCGGTCGTCGAGCACGAGACCGGGCGGATCTCGATCACCGCGCAGAACCACGGCTTCGCCCTGGAGGGCGAGCAGGGCGAGCAGTTCGACACCCCGTTCGGCCGCGCCGAGGTCAGCCACGTCTGCGCGAACGACGGCACCGTCGAGGGCGTGCGCCTGCTCGACGGCCGCGCGTTCTCCGTGCAGTACCACCCGGAGGCCGCCGCCGGTCCCCACGACGCCGCATATCTGTTCGACCGTTTCGCCGGTCTCATGGAAGGAGCCTGATGCCTCGCCGCGAGGATCTCCACCACATCCTGGTGATCGGCTCGGGCCCGATCGTCATCGGCCAGGCCTGTGAGTTCGACTATTCCGGCACCCAGGCGTGCCGGGTGCTCAGGTCCGAGGGCCTGCGCGTATCGCTGGTGAACTCCAACCCGGCGACGATCATGACCGACCCCGAGTTCGCCGACTCGACCTACGTCGAGCCGATCACGCCGGAGTTCGTCGAGAAGGTCATCGCGAAGGAGCGTCCCGACGCCATCCTCGCCACCCTCGGCGGGCAGACCGCGCTGAACACCGCCGTCGCGCTGCACGAGCGCGGCGTGCTGGAGAAGTACAACGTCGAGCTGATCGGCGCCGACTTCGAGGCCATCCAGCGCGGCGAGGACCGGCAGAAGTTCAAGGACATCGTCGCCAAGGTCGGCGGCGAGAGCGCACGGTCGCGGGTCTGCTTCACCATGGACGAGGTGCGCGAGACGGTCGCCGAGCTGGGCTTCCCCGTCGTCGTGCGGCCCTCGTTCACCATGGGCGGCCTCGGCTCCGGCATGGCCTACAACGACCAGGACCTCGACCGCATCGCGGGCGGCGGTCTGGCCGCGTCGCCGACCGCCAACGTCCTGATCGAGGAGTCCATCCTCGGCTGGAAGGAATACGAGCTCGAGCTCATGCGCGACGGCCGCGACAACGTCGTGGTGGTCTGTTCGATCGAGAACGTGGACCCGATGGGCGTGCACACCGGCGACTCGATGACCGTCGCACCGGCCATGACGCTCACCGATCGCGAGTACCAGAAGCTGCGCGACCTGGGCATCGCCATCTTGCGCGAGGTCGGCGTCGATACCGGCGGTTGCAACATCCAGTTCGCGGTGAACCCGCGCGACGGCCGTCTGATCGTCATCGAGATGAACCCGCGCGTCTCGCGCTCCTCGGCGCTGGCTTCCAAGGCCACCGGCTTCCCGATCGCCAAGATCGCCGCCAAGCTGGCCATCGGTTACACGCTGGACGAGATCGTCAACGACATCACCAAGGAAACCCCGGCCTGCTTCGAGCCGACCCTGGACTATGTCGTCGTCAAGGCGCCGCGGTTCGCGTTCGAGAAGTTCCCCGGCGCCGACCCGACGCTGACCACCACCATGAAGTCGGTGGGCGAGGCGATGTCGCTGGGCCGCAACTTCTCCGAGGCGCTCGGCAAGGTGCTGCGCTCGCTGGAGACCAAGGCCACCGGCTTCTGGACCCTGGACGACGGCCCGTGGGCCCCGTCAGGCGATGACGTGCAGGCCGCTGTCGACAAGATCCTGGACGACCTGCGCACGCCTATCGAGGGCCGCATCTACCAGGTCGAGCGGGCGCTGCGCTACGGCGCGAGCATCGAGGACGTGGCCGCGGCCTCCGGTATCGACCCGTGGTTCGTCGCCGAGGTCGCCGGTCTGGTCGAGCTGCGCCAGGAGATCATCGACGCCCCCGTGCTCGACGAGCCGCTGCTGCGCCGCGCCAAGCACTACGGCCTGTCCGACCGTCAGCTCGCCGCACTGCGACCGGAACTGGCGGGGGAGACGGGCGTGCGCGCGCTGCGCCACCGGCTCGGTGTGCGCCCGGTGTTCAAGACCGTCGACACCTGCGCCGCCGAGTTCGAGGCCAAGACCCCGTACCACTACTCGGCCTACGAGCTCGATCCCGCCGCGGAGTCCGAGGTGGCGCCGCAGCGCGAGCGCGAGAAGGTGATCATCCTCGGCTCCGGCCCGAACCGCATCGGCCAGGGCATCGAGTTCGACTACTCGTGCGTGCACGCGGCGCAGACGCTGTCGCAGGCCGGCTACGAAACGGTGATGGTCAACTGCAACCCGGAGACCGTCTCCACCGACTACGACACCGCCGACCGGCTCTACTTCGAGCCGCTCACCTTCGAGGACGTGCTCGAGGTCTACCACGCCGAAAGCGAGTCCGGCACCGTCGCGGGCGTCATCGTGCAGCTGGGCGGACAGACCCCGCTGAGTCTGGCGCAGCGGCTCACCGACGCCGGTGTCCCGGTGGTCGGCACCAGCGCGGCGGCCATCGACCTGGCCGAGGATCGCGGCGAGTTCGGTGAAGTGCTGGTCGCGGCCGGGCTGCCCGCGCCGAAGTACGGCACCGCCACCACGGTCGAGCAGGCCAAGAAGATCGCCGCGGGCATCGGCTACCCGGTGCTGGTTCGCCCGTCCTACGTGCTCGGCGGGCGCGGCATGGAGATCGTCTACGACGAGAAGTCCCTCGAGGGCTACATTTCCCGCGCCACCGAACTGAACCCCGAGCACCCGGTGCTGGTCGACCGTTTCCTCGAGGACGCCATCGAGATCGACGTCGACGCGCTCTGCGACGGCGAGGAGGTCTACCTCGGCGGCGTGATGGAGCACATCGAGGAAGCGGGCATCCACTCCGGCGACTCGGCTTGCGCGCTGCCCCCGATCACCTTGGGCCGCAGCGACATCGAGGCGGTGCGCCGCTCGACGATCGCGCTGGCCAAGGGCATCGGCGTCAAGGGCCTGCTCAACGTGCAGTACGCGCTCAAGGACGACGTGCTCTACGTGCTCGAGGCCAACCCGAGGGCCAGCCGCACGGTTCCGTTCGTCTCCAAGGCCACCGCGGTGCCGCTGGCCAAGGCCTGCGCGCGAGTCATGCTGGGCGCCACCATCGCCGAGCTCCGCAAGGAGGGCATGCTGCCCAGCGAGGGCGACGGCGGCCATGTCGCACTGGACGCCCCGGTCGCGGTGAAGGAAGCGGTGCTGCCGTTCCACCGGTTCCGTCGCGCCGACGGCAGCGGTGTGGATTCGCTGCTCTCCCCGGAGATGAAGTCGACCGGCGAGGTGATGGGCATCGACGCCGATTTCGGCACCGCCTTCGCCAAGAGCCAGTCCGCGGCCTACGGCTCGCTGCCCACCGAGGGCACGGTCTTCGTCTCGATCGCCAACCGCGACAAGCGGGCCATGGTGTTCCCGGTGAAGCGGCTGCACGATCTGGGCTTCCGCATCCTGGCCACCGAGGGCACCGCGGAAATGTTGCGCCGCAACGGTATTCCGTGCGAGCAGGTGCGCAAGCACTCCGAGGAGGGCCCGGCCGACGAGCCGACCATCGTGGAGCAGATCCGCGACGGCGAAGTCGACATGGTGTTCAACACCCCCTACGGCAACTCGGGCCCGCGCGTGGACGGCTACGAGATCCGCACCGCCGCGGTGGGCGTGAACATTCCGTGCATCACCACGGTGCAGGGCGCGGCCGCGGCCGTGCAGGGCATCGAGGCCTGCATCAACGGCGGCATCGGCGTGCGGTCCCTCCAGGAACTGCACTCGTCGCTGCGCGGCTGAGGCGGCGGTCGATGAAAACGTTCGGTGCGCGGCTGCGGCACGCGATGCATCACTTCGGCCCGCTGTGCGTCGGCATCGATCCGCACCCGCAGCTGCTGTCGGCCTGGGGCCTGCCCGAGAGTGCCGAGGGCCTGGAGAAGTTCGCCGAGATCTGCGTGGAGGCGTTCGACGGCACCGTCGCGCTCGTCAAACCGCAGGTGGCGTTCTTCGAGGCCCACGGTTCGGCCGGGATCGCGGTGCTGGAAAGGACCGTCGAGGTGCTGCGCGCGTCGGGGACGCTGGTGCTCGCCGACGCCAAACGCGGCGACATCGGCTCCACCATGGACGCCTACGCCCGTACCTGGCTCGGCGACGGGCCGCTCGGTTCGGACGCGGTAACCGTCTCGCCGTACCTGGGTTTCGGTTCGCTCGCGCCCGCGTTGTCGCTGGCCGAGGCCAACCACCGCGGCGTCTTCGTGCTCGCCGCCACCTCGAATCCCGAAGGGGCGCAGGTGCAGCTGGCGCGCGCCGGGGACGGGCGCAGCATCGCGCAGACGATGGTGGACGAGGCCGCCGCGCGCAACGCGGGCGCAGGCTTCGGGTCGATCGGCGTCGTCGTGGGCGCCACCCTCACCGAGGCGCCCGACCTGTCCGCGCTGAACGGCCCGATCCTGATGCCGGGCGTCGGAGCACAGGGCGGTGGCCCCGAGTCGGTGCGCGATCTGGTGCCCGAGTCGATGCTCGGCGCGGTGGTGCCGAATGTGTCACGCGAGGTGTTGCGCGAAGGTCCCTCGGTGTCGGCACTGCGTGCCAGGGTCGCCGCACTTCAGGAGGATTTCGCCTTCCTGGGGCGCTGAATCCCGCGACGGCGGATTCTTCGATCGATCACGTTCGCGGCCCGCGGGCTCGGTACCGACCGAACCCGCGGGCCGCTTTGCGGTGTCTGGCCGCCATTCTGCGGGGTTTACACGTGTTCCGCGCGGGGAAACCTGGGTGGCGTGTGGTGAATCGCGCAGGCGGCGATTCAGCGGCACGCCGTGCCCGCCTGCTCTCATCGCCGGCCCCGGACGCTATGCGCCGGGGCTTTTCGTCGTCCGCGGGTGCGATCGATCCCATCCGATGAGACAAATGTTCGATCCGACACGCGGACGAACAGCGCGACACGCGGGAAATTTCCAGAAACTTCCTGGTCGGAAGCCTGCACAGTTGCTGACACCTTGTGACGTGTCACCGCAACCGCTCCGCTAACTCTGGAATGCTTCGAAAAAACGCTGGTAGCAGGGCGTTTCCGGGATTCGGCGGTACGATCACCGCAGCGCCCGGAGCGCGACGCGCATCCGGTGCGGCTCGCCCCTAGGGCATGCAGAATCATGCGCTGACCTGGGGGGTGGGTTCGCAATCGGCGGACGTCGTGGGTACGGTCGCTGAGACCGCGCGGGTTACCGGCGGTAGATCAAGCAATGAACGATGAGACGGAGGAACCGTGGCCCTTCCCCAGCTGACTGACGAGCAGCGCGCCGCTGCTTTGGAGAAGGCGGCTGCCGCTCGCCGCGCTCGGGCGGAGCTCAAGGAGCGCTTGAAGCGTGGCGGCACCGACCTGAAGAGCGTCCTCAAGGATGCCGAGACCGACGAGATCCTCGGCAAGATGAAGGTGTCGGCGCTGCTGGAGGCCCTGCCCAAGGTCGGCAAGGTCAAGGCGGCAGAGATCATGACCGAGCTGGAGATCGCCCCCACCCGCCGTCTGCGCGGACTCGGCGATCGGCAGCGCAAGGCGCTGCTCGCCCGCTTCGACTTCGACGCCTGACGACGAGGGTGGTCGAACACACGCGGAAGGGTCGGCTGGTAGTACTGGTCGGCCCCTCGGCCGTAGGCAAGTCCACGGTCGTGCGGTGCGTGCGGGAACGCCTGCCCGAACTGGTCTTCAGTGTGTCGGCGACGACCCGGGCCCCGCGGCCCGGGGAGGTCGACGGCCTCGACTACCAGTTCGTCTCCCGTGAGCGGTTCGACGCCATGATCGAGGCGGGCGAACTCCTGGAATGGGCGGACATCCACGGCGGCCTGCAGCGGTCGGGTACCCCGGCCGGGCCGGTGCGCGAAGCGCTCGACGCGGGCATACCCGTGCTCGTCGAGGTGGATCTCGAAGGCGCGCGCTCGGTGCGCCGTGCGATGCCGGACGCTCTTCTGGTCTTCCTCGCCCCGCCGAGCTGGGACGAACTGGTCTCCCGGCTCACCTCGCGCGGCACCGAATCGCCGGAAGTGATCGAGCGCAGGCTGCAGACCGCGAGGACCGAATTGGCGGCCTGTGACGAGTTCGACATCGTCATCGTGAACGACGAGGTGACCAGCGCCTGTGAGCAGTTGGTATCGTTGTTCGTTAGCACAAATTCGAGGTAGTTGCCGAACACCCGTGTCCCGCCTCGGCCGGGGCAAGGGCGCTGACATGGCACGCTCGATTACCCGCTGATTTTTCCCACGACAACCCGCAGGAGCCTCACCAGTGAGCGACACCAAGACCGCGCCCGCGTACGACACCCCGATCGGCCTGACCAACCCGCCGATCGACGAACTGCTCGAGCGCACGTCGTCCAAGTACGCGCTGGTCATCTACGCCGCCAAGCGGGCCCGCCAGATCAACGACTACTACAACCAGCTCGGCGACGGCATCCTCGAGTACGTCGGCCCGCTGGTGGAGCCGGGCCTGCAGGAGAAGCCGCTGTCGGTGGCCATGCGCGAGATCCACTCCGACCTGCTCGAGCACTCCGAGGGCGAGTAACCCCTCCCGCGTCCGCGCGTGATGCCGCAGTATCGAACCCCCCGCGTCGCCGGGGACGAGCCCACGGAGGCGCAGTGACCACACGCATCGTCGTCGGTGTCAGCGGAGGCATCGCCGCCTACAAGGCCTGCGCGCTCGTCCGGCGTTTCACCGAGACCGGGCACGAGGTCAGGGTGATCCCCACCGAGTCGGCGCTGCAGTTCGTCGGCAAGGCGACCTTCGAGGCCCTGTCCGGGAACCCGGTGCACACCGACGTGTTCACGGACGTGCCCGAGGTCCCGCACGTTCGGCTGGGGCAGGAGGCCGACCTCGTGGTCATCGCCCCCGCCACTGCCGACCTGATCGCGCGCGCCGCGCACGGCCGCGCCGACGATCTGCTCACCGCCACGCTGCTGACGGCGCGATGTCCGGTGCTCTTCGCGCCCGCGATGCACACCGAGATGTGGGAGCATCCGGCCACCGTGGCCAATGTGGAGACGCTGCGCAGGCACGGCGCGACGGTCATGGAGCCCGCGTCGGGCCGCCTCACCGGCACCGACACCGGTCCGGGCAGGCTGCCCGAGCCCGAGGAGATCTTCGGGCTGGCCTCGCTGCTCCTGGAGCGCGCCGACGCCATCCCGCGCGATCTGGTCGGCCGCCGCGTGGTGATCACCGCGGGCGGAACCAGGGAACCGCTGGATCCGGTGCGTTTCCTCGGCAACCGCAGCTCGGGCAAGCAGGGCTACGCGCTGGCCAGGGTCGCCGCGCAGCGCGGCGCGCACGTCACGCTCATCGCGGGCAACACGATCGAGATGGCCGCGCCCGCGGCCGTCGACCTGGTGCACATCACCACCGCCGAACAGCTCAAGACCGCCGTGGAGAAGCACGCGGTCGGCGCGGACGCGGTGATCATGGCGGCGGCGGTGGCCGATTTCCGGCCGACCAACGTGGCCGCGGCCAAGATCAAGAAGGGCGCGGGCGAACCGGACGTCATCCCGTTGACCAAGACCGACGACATCCTCGCCGGGCTGGTGCAGTCGCGGCGCGACGGTCAGCTGCCGGATACCGCCATCGTCGGTTTCGCGGCCGAGACCGGCGACGAACACGGTGACGTGCTCACCCACGCGCGCGCCAAGCTGGCCCGCAAGGGGTGCGACCTGCTCGTGGTCAACGCGGTCGGCGAGGGCAAGGCCTTCGAGGTCGACACCAACGACGGCTGGCTGCTCGGCGCCGACGGCACCGAACAGGCCCTCGACCACGGGTCGAAGGCGCTGCTCGCCAGCCGGGTGCTGGACGCGCTGGGTCCGCTGTTGCACACCAGGTAAGGACGCGCTGGGTCCGCTGTTGCACACCAGGTAAGTTGGACGCGATCGAATTACGTTGCCGCGCCGATCGATCGGATCGGACCTCGGCGGTCGGCGCGGTGCGCGAATGTGTGCCGCGTCCGCCGCGGTTCCGGATAGTCTGAGACGGCGATAAGCGGCGGATTCGGCGCGTCGAGGTTTGGAATAGTCTGAGATGAAGGGTTGCGCGGCGGCGGTATCGCATTACTGTCGCTGTGGCCATCCGATACGAGAAACCCGTTGAGGGAGAGGGAACAACTGTGCGCACGTCTGGCAGCCGCCTATTCACCAGTGAGTCCGTGACCGAGGGTCATCCGGACAAGATCTGTGACGCCATCAGCGATTCCATCCTCGACGCGTTGCTGGCGGAAGACCCGCGCAGCCGGGTCGCCGTGGAGACGCTCGTCACCACCGGTCAGGTGCACGTCGCGGGTGAGGTCACCACCTCCGCCTACGCCGATATCCCGCGCATCGTCCGCGAGAAGGTCCTCGAGATCGGATACGACTCGTCCGCAAAGGGTTTCGACGGCAACTCGTGCGGCGTCAACATCGCCATCGGCGCCCAGTCGCCGGACATCGCGCAGGGCGTCGACACCTCGCACGAGGCGCGTATCGGCGGTGAAGACGACGAGATCGCCAAGCAGGGCGCGGGCGACCAGGGCCTGATGTTCGGCTACGCCAACACCGACACCCCCGAGCTGATGCCGCTGCCGATCGCGCTCGCGCACCGGCTCTCGCGCCGCCTGACCGAGGTCCGCAAGACGGGCGTGCTGCCCTACCTGCGTCCCGACGGCAAGACCCAGGTCACCATCGAATACGACGGCCACCGGCCGGTCCGGCTCGACACCGTGGTCATCTCGACCCAGCACGCCGCCGACATCGACCTGGACAACCTGCTCGCGCCCGATATCCGCGAGAAGGTCCTCGACTCGGTGCTCGCCGACCTGAACCTGCCCACCCTGGACATCGCCGACGTCCGGCTGCTGGTCAACCCGACCGGCAAGTTCGTGCTCGGCGGCCCGATGGGCGACGCGGGCCTGACCGGCCGCAAGATCATCGTCGACACCTACGGCGGCATGGCGCGGCACGGCGGCGGCGCGTTCTCCGGCAAGGACCCGTCGAAGGTCGACCGCTCGGCCGCGTACGCCATGCGCTGGGTCGCCAAGAACGTGGTGGCCGCGGGCCTCGCCGACCGGGTCGAGGTGCAGGTCGCCTACGCCATCGGTAAGGCGGCGCCGGTCGGTCTGTTCGTCGAGACCTTCGGCACCGAGAAGGTCGACCCGCAGCGCATCTCGAGCGCCATCACCGAGGTGTTCGACCTGCGCCCCGGCGCCATCATCCGCGACCTGGACCTGCTGCGCCCGATCTACGCGCCGACCGCGGCCTACGGTCACTTCGGCCGCACCGACGTCGACCTGCCCTGGGAGCACACCGACCGCGCGGACAAGCTGCGCGCGGCCGCCGGTCTGTAGGCCGACCGGGCTGGAGTGAACCGACCCCCGGCGGACGCATCCGCCCTCCCCGCGGATGATGTGTCCGTGGGACCGTCGACAACAGCGGAAGCACCCGCGCGACCTATCGCGCGGGTGCTTCCGCTGTTGACGCCCGCGCACCTGGACCGCGATTTCGACTACCTGGTGCCCCCCGAACTCGACGAGATCGCCCAGCCCGGCGTGCGGGTGCGCGTGCGCTTCGCGGGCCGTCTCGTCGACGGCTACCTCCTCGCTCGCCTCACCCACAGCGAGCACGGCGGCAAACTCGTCAAACTCGAGCGCGTCGTCTCCGCGGAACGCGTCCTCACCCCCGAGATCCTGCACCTGGCGACCGCCATCGCCGCCCGCTACGCGGGCACCCGCGCTGACGTCCTGCGCCTGGCCATCCCTCCGCGGCATGCGCGGACGGAGAATGGGGGGACCAAGAAGACGGCTGCCGCCGATCCCTCACCGGACGAGTCGTCCACAGCCGAGGCGACGAACGATTCGCCCGCGGATCCCGCCTCCGATCCAAAACCCGTGCGGCAGAACATGCCTGGATTCGACGCGGACGGCACACCGGTACGCATCGCCGAAAACGGATCCGTACCAGACGATTCGATCTACCATCCGGACGCGGTCGTTGATACCACCGACTCGGAGCAGGCGACCGCACTCGGTGCCGCCGCGGGAGAGCTGCCGGATGCCCTCGGCGAGAACGAGTCTCGGACACCCCCCGGCGTTGCGCCCGGGATCGGTAGCGAGCGCAGCGCATCGACCGAACCGGCGCTGATGTCGACCGAACTCTTGGACGGCGACCTGACACCGAGGGATGCCGGTGTAGTCGGCGTGGCTGCGGTCCGTGCCGCGATGAAAGGCACGGCCGAGTACGGCGCCGCGAAAGCCGGTGCGGCCGAGGACGTCGCCGCCGCGAAGGTTGGTGCGGCCGAGGACGTCGCCGCCGCGAAGGTTGGTGCGGCCGAGGACGTCGCCGCCGCGAAGGTTGGTGCGGCCGAGGACGTCGCCGCCGCGAAGGTTGGTGCGACCGAGGACGTCGCCGCCGCGAGCCTGGCTACCGAGGGTGGCGACTCCGTCCCGAATGCTCTGCCCGAGAAGACATCCGAGGCGGCGGGGCGCTCGGAACAGTCCTTCGACACCGCGCCCTGGGAGCGTTACGTCCACGGTGGCGCGTTCCTCGCGGCGCTGGGCCAAGGCAAAGGCGTGCGGGCCGCGTGGCAGGCGATGCCGGGGGAAGACTGGGCGCGGCGGCTCGCCGAGCTGGCCGCGACCGTGGTCGCGGCGGGGCGCAGCGCGATCCTGATGGTGCCCGACCAGCGAGATCTGGCTCGAGTGCTGGCGGAATGCGTTCGGCTGGTGGGGGATTCGGCCGTCGGATTGACATCAGGGCTGGGGCCCGCCGCGCGGTACCGGCGCTGGCTCGCGGTGTTGCGGGGGAGCGCGCGGATCGTGGTCGGCACGCGCAGCGCCGTGTTCGCGCCCGCCGCGGATCTGGGTCTCGTCGCGATCTGGGACGACGGCGACGACACCTACGCCGAACCCCGCGCCCCTTACCCGCATGCCAGGGAGATCTCGATGTTGCGGGTGCACGAGACCGGGGCGGCGTTCGTCGCGGCCGGTTTCGCCCGCACCGCCGAGATCCAGGCGGTGGTCGATTCCGGGTGGGCGCACGACCTCGTCGCCGATCGCTCGGTACTGCGCAAGGCCGCGCCGCGGATCAGCGCTCCCGGCGACAGCGATCTGGCGATGGAGCGCGATCCGGTGGCGCGGGCCGTCCGCATCCCCGGCGTCGCGTTCGCGGCCGCGCGCGCGGCGCTGAAGGAGGGCGCCGCGGTGCTGGTGCAGGTGCCGCGCCGCGGCTATGTCCCCGCGCTGGCCTGCGCGAAGTGCCGCACGCCCGCGCGGTGCAGGCATTGCAACGGCCCGCTCGCGCTCCCGGAGAACACCCGCGGCCGCGACGAAGCCCACAGCCCGAGCTGTCGCTGGTGCGGAATCACCGAGACCGCCTTCCGCTGCCCGGCCTGCGCCTCTCGCGCCCTTCGTGCCGTGGTGATCGGCGCCGTCCGCACCGCCGAGGAACTGGGCCGCGCCTTCCCCGGGGTGCCGATCCGCGGTTCCGGCGGCGGCGCGGTGCTGGACACCGTCGAACCGGGACCGCAGGTGATCGTCTCCACCGTCGGCGCGGAACCGGTGGTGCGCGGCGGATACGGCGTCGCCCTGCTGCTGGACGGCTGGGCGCTGCTGAGTCGCGCCGATCTGCGCGCCGCCGAGGACGCGCTACGGCGCTGGATGTCGGCCGCCGCGTTGGTGCGCCCGCACGGGCAGGTCGTGGTGATGGCCGAACCGTCCCTGCCGACGGTGCAGGCGCTGGTGCGCTGGGACCCGCTCGGCCACGCCCGCGCCGAAGTCGACGCCCGCGCCGAGGTCGGTTTCCCGCCCGCGGTCCGCCTCGCCGCGGTGGACGGCGCCTCCGATGCCATCGACGAACTGCTCTCCGCCGCCGACCTCCCCGCCGACGTGGAAGTGCTCGGTCCGGTCCCGCTGCCCGCCATCGCCCGCAAACCCTTCTCCGGCGACTCCCCGGCCGAGGTCGAACGCATGCTCCTGCGCGTGCCCCGCCGTTCCGGCGCCGCCCTCTCCCGCGCGCTCACCGCCGCGCAGGCCGTCCGCAGCACCCACCGCTCCGACGCCCCGCTCCGCGTCCAGATCGACCCGATCGACATAGGCTGATCGCACGGGCCGCGTCCGAAACCTCGAACAGATGCGGTCGAAGGCGGCCGAACATCGTCGTCCGGCCACCACTCGACTCCCGCAGGATGCCCTCAGACGAAGACGGCCCGATTCCGTTCGGCCCATTCGGCGTACGTGCCCGCCGGTCGGCCGAGCACTTCCTCGATGTCCGGGCTGATCAGCAGCTCGCCGGGCGTGGGCGCGCCCAGAATCTCCAGCGTGTGGTCGGCCACCGCTTCCGGCATGAAGCGCAGCATGCCCTCGCGGGCTTGCGCGGGGGTGAGCTCGACGAAGCGAACCTCGGTTCCGAGCGCCGCGCCGAGTGCCGTGGCCTGCTCGCGCGGGGTGCTGAGCGCGGGTCCGGTCAGGGTGTAGATCCGGCCGGCGTGCCCGTCATCGCGCAGCGCCGCGGCGGCGACGGCCGCGATATCGGCCGGGTCCACCGATGGCAGTCCGACCGATCCGAACGGCGCGGCGACGACACTCTCGGCCCGCACCGATTCGGCCCACGCGTAGGTGTTGCTGAAGAAGCCGCCCGGCCGCAGGATGGTCCATTCCACGTCCGAGGCGCGAATCGCGTTCTCGTAGGCGCGAATTCGGTCGTAGCCTGCGGCTTCCGGCCGGGTCTGCGTGCCGAGCGAGGACACGAAGACCACCCGCCGCACTTCTGCGGCCGCGACGACGCCGAGGACTTCCTCCGGTTCCGGTCCCGCGATCAGTTGCTCGCCGGTGATCAGCAGGAACAGCGCCTCGGCGCCCGCGAGGGCGGGGGAGAGGCTCGCGGGATCGCCGAGATCGCCCGCGACACGGCGGACTCCTTCGGGCAGCGCGACGTCGCCGATGCCGCGCGAGACGGCCGTCACCTGGGCGCCCGCCGCCGCGAGCAGCGGTACGAGCGAGCGTCCGATATTGCCGGTCGCCCCGGTCACCACGATCATGTGCACTCCTAGTTAGTTGGCTGACTAAAACGAACGTAGCCGAGGATTCCCCGGCTGTCTATAGTCAGTTGTGTGACTAACTCAGTCGAGAAGGCGGGCAAGCGCGAGCGGCTGGTCGAGGCGGCGGTGCGCGAGTTCTACGAGCGGGGCATCGAGAAGACCACCATCGCCGACATCGCGCACACCGCCGAGGTGCCGGTGGGCAATGTGTACTACTACTTCAAGACCAAGGATCAGCTGCTCGAAGCCGCCATCGGCGCGCACGCGCGCGGGCTCGACGAGCTGATCGCAGGCTTGGATGAGCTGCCGACGCCTCGGGAGCGGCTGAAGGTGCTGATTCAGGGCTGGGTCGACGAGCGGGAGATGGCCGTCCGATACGGCTGTCCTTTCGGCTCCCTGACCGCCGAGTTGCACAAGCGTCCCGACCCGCTGGACGGGCGGGCGGCCGAGGTGATGCGGACGCTGCTGGACTGGGCCGAGCGGCAGTTCGCGGAAATCGGTCGCTCCGACGCGCGCGAGCTCGCGGTGGCGCTCATCGCCTCCTATCAGGGAATCTCCCTGCTGACCAATGCCTTTCGCGATCCGGAGCTGATGACGGCAGAAGGGAAGCGGCTCCAGGGCTGGATCGATTCGCTGTAGCGACGCGCGCGCCGGGCGCGTCCGTGCACCGCGTGGTGCCGGGCGCGCCCGAGTCGTTTCTCGGGGTGGGAATGCCGGAGAGCACCCTTGCGTTCGATGCATTGTCGATATATCGTCGATACTGTGAAACGAACACAAGAGCCCGAGGAGGCTTTCATGGAGAACATCGAGAACATGCACAACGGAGATTTCGGACGCGGCGGCCGCTGGCGCAAGCCGGGTCGGGGGGAGTTCGGCCCCGACCGTCGGCAGCATCGTCGCGGCGGCAGGCACGGCTTCGGTCCCGAGTTCGGGCCTGGCTTCGGCCCTGGCTTCGGGCCCGGCTACGGTCCGCACTTCGGACGCGGGCGCGGCCGCGGTGGCCGTGGTCGGCGCGGCGACGTGCGCGCCGCCGTGCTGCTGCTGCTCACCGAGCGGCCGATGCACGGCTACGAACTGATCCAGCAGATCCGCGAGCGCAGCGACGACATCTGGCGGCCCAGCCCCGGATCGATCTACCCCGCGCTGGCGCAGTTGGAGGACGAGGGCCTGGTGCTCATCGAGAAGGTTGCCGGGCGCAAGACCGCCAAGCTGACCGACACGGGCACCGAATACGTCACCGAGCACCGCGAGGAACTCGGCGATCCCTGGGCCGAGGTCAAGGCGGACGTCGGCGCACAGGCCATCGACCTGCGCGGTCTGGTCGGTCAGGTGATGGGCGCGGTCGCCCAGGTGGCCGCGGCGGGCACCCCCGAGCAGGCGGCGAAGGCGGCGGAGATCCTCAAGGAAACTCGTCGTTCGCTCTACCGCGTTCTCGCCGAGGATGACGCTACCGAATAGTAATGATCACGAAACAGCCCGTGGGCGTGCGATTTTCGAGCAAATGGGGTAGATCATTGTGATATGGAACAGCCAATTGGTTTGTGGGGTTGGGGTAGATCACAGTGGGGTCGCGTCGTCATGGCGTGTGCGCTGGCCGCGGGGGCGTTGGTCGGTTCGGGCGCGGGCGGTCTGACAACCGCCGCGGCCGATCCGGCCGCCATCGCCGAACCGCTCGTCGTCCGGCCGCCGGACGTGCCGACCGAGGGCGCGCCGCCGCAGCCCGACCACCTCGCCGCGGCCCGGTATCTGAAGGGCCACAAGAACGCTACGCCGATGGGCACCAACGATTTCGGCTGCCGTCCCACGGCCGCCCACCCCCGTCCGGTGGTGCTCGCGCACGGCACCGACTCCACCGCCTATTCCGATTGGTCGGCCATCGGACCCCAGCTGGTGGCGGCGGGATTCTGCGTCTTCGCGCTCAACTACGGCGGCGCGCCGGGTGCGGACACCTACGGCACCGAGGACCTGCGCGCCAGCGCCTATCAAGTCGGCCAATTCGTCGACCTCGTGCTCGACTCGACCGGCGCGGCGGAGGTGGATCTCGTCGGATTCTCCCAGGGCGCCAACGTGACGCGGTACTACACCAACAAGCTGGGCGGGGCGGCGAAGGTGGGCAACTGGGTCGGCGTGGCCTCGCCGACCTACGGCGGGGTGATGTACGGGCTGGTGCCGGTGGCGCAGGTGATTCCGGGTGCGCTGGAGGTGTTCGCCAAAGTCACCTCGACCGCGGCGGTGCAGCAGGCGCAAGGCTCGCCGATCATGCTCGAGCTCAACGCGGGCGGTGACACCGTCCCCGGTATGCGCTACGTGACCATCGGCAGCCGGGTCGACGAGATGATCCAGCCGTTCAGCAATATCGCGCTGCGCGGGGCGGGCGCGGAGAACATCGTCGTGCAGGACCTGTGTCCGGACAACCTCACCGGCCACTTCCACATGGTCTACGACCCGTTCGTGCAGGAGTTGGTGCTGCGGGCGCTCGACCCCGCGCACGCTCCCGCGCCGACCTGCGAGCCTGTCGCGCTCGGCACCGGCATCCCGCAGGTGATCATCGCGGGCAATTCCTGATCGTCGGCCGCGGCCACGCGCCGGTGGATGACGCGGGGCGGATGGGTTCGGACCCGCCGCCCCGCCGCTCGGTCGACCACCGCGCAGTGACGACTGGCGGCCTTGCGCCTTCGGTCGGTGCTGGGATTTTCGTGTCGTCGTGGCTGTGCTGCTCGGCTCGGTGAGCGGGCGACCGCATCGCCGAACTTCCTGCGGCCGTTGCAGTTTCGATCGATCGCTGAAATCGGGTGCGTGTGCCGCAGGGCGGCGAGGATCCCGGCGCGCGGGCGCGGGGTGGTCTAAGCGGCGTGTCCGATGTGCTGGGCGGAGTCACCGATGACCGCGGTGTCCGCGCCGGTCAGGGTGCGGATGAACGCCAGCTGCTCTGCGCGACCTCGTGCGGCGGCCCGTTCGAATCGTCCGGGCGCGATCCACGTCGATATCGACCGGGCGAGATTGAACGGCAGGCGCAGCAAGGGATACCACGGCGGGGTGTAGGCGGGCAGACCCAGTTTTCTCATCGCGGGCGGACCCAGGAACATGGTCGCGATCGACAGGTGCTGGGAGCGTGCGATGCGCCGGCGTAGTCCGGCGAGGTGGCGGTAGTGCCAGCCCAGTGGTTCGTCGCGCATCGGCAGCGCCAGCTGGGGCGAGGTCTCGTCGGGGTTCGTGATCGCGGTCATCGTGTGATACAGGATGCGGACGCTGTCCCGGAAGTCCTTGGGCAGGAAGCGTTCTTCCACCCCCATCACCCATCCGACATAGCGGGTGAAGTGCGCCGCGGCGTCGGCGTCGCGTGGCGTGACCAGCCACCCCATGCCCATGGCTCCCACCATGGGCGCGATCAAGGCGCCGACCAGGGTGGCTGCCATGTCGGTCTGGTTGATCGGCAGTCCCCATTCTTCGCCGCGCCAGTCCGGCAGTGCCGCGACGTGGCGGCGGACCATCGAGTGGATCATCCGCACGTGCACCGTGGAGCGATAACCGAGTCCCAGCGGCAACATGCCGTCGGCGGAGGTGACATCCATCGCCCATTGCGTCGTCTCGGCGAAACGCTTGGCAGGCCCCTTCTCCAAAGCCCCTGTGCGAAGGAGGGTTTTGTTGAATCCCGAGGCCAGGTATCCGCCGAGGAAAGACATGTCGCGCGCGACGTAGAGCCCGTCGCGGCCGCCGATACTGAACACACGTTCTGCGCGGCGGATCTTGTCCCAGTCCACCCAGTCCGGCACGGCCTCGAGGTAGTCGAAGAACTCGCGTAGCGGGCCGGGCGCCTCGGAAACCGCCGCGATCCCTTCGCGGAGTGCGCGCTCGAACAGCGGCCGAGTAGTCGTCATCCCTTCGCGATACATCCAGTCCACCAGCTCGTCCATCGGCCGGTCACCGACATTCAGCGCTTCCCCCAGCTCGCGGAACTGGACCGGGGTCGGCTTCCGCAGGCCCAGCACCCGCGTGACCAGCCCCAAACCCGGGCCGGGGACAGCCTGCGGTGCGGCCGGGTGTCGACTCGGGATCGTCGATTCCATGGTCACTCTCTCCTTCGAGGTGATGCCAGCACTTCGCGATCGGGGCGGTGCGCCGCACCCGCCGCTTCTGGCAAGATCCTCTACCAGAACTAAGTTTTTGGCAATAGTCCTTGCCAAAGAGTGGCGTAGCGAGTCCGCACTACAGCGCCACTGGGACCGCATGCTTCTCCTCCGCCCGCACCCTGACCAACGGCTGAGGCTCCGGTTCGGAAAGCAGGATCAGGCGTCACAGCTCCTGGGCGGCAAGGGAATCCACGAGGTCGTCGAGCTCCGAGACGAGATTCCGCGCGCCGCCCTCGTTGGCGAGGTTGTGCAGTTCCAGGGGGTCGTCCTGGCGGTCGTAGAGTTCGTATTCGAAGTCCGCGTGCGGGCTGGAGATGGTCTCCGGCGTGGAGTATCGGGCGAAGCTGTATCGCGAGGTGATCGCGCCGCGCAGGCAGTAGTTCACGCCCGGCGGGAGGCCGCCGCTGGATTTGGCGTCGGAGGTCAGCAGGATCGCGTCGCGAACCGTTCGGGTGGGATCGGTCAGTAGTGGTGTGAGGTCGCGGCCCGCGACGGGGCCGAGTGTCGCGGGGTTCGCTCCGGCGAGCGCGGCGAGGGTGGGCACCAGATCGATATGGGAGGTCAAGCCGTTGGCGGTCGTCCCATGTGTGCCGGGGTTGCGCGGGTCGGCGATCACCAGCGGGACGCGATTGTTCTCTCGGTAGATCATGGCGCCCTTCTGCCGGAGTCCGTGTGCGCCACCGAGTTCGCCGTGATCGGCGACCCGGACCACGACGGTGTCGGCAGCGGCGCCACTGTCGTCGAGGGCGGTCAGTACCCTGTCGATGAGATCGTCGGTGCGGTGCAGCAGTTCGAGGTACCAGTTGCCCCACTGTCGCCACTGCCGCTCGCCCAGCGGGGAGGTCACGGTGTCGGGCATCGCGCCGCCGACCACGGAATTGGCGGTGCGCCAAGCGGTTTGCACCCGTGGTTTGGACGACAGGTCGGATTCGAAGTTCGGCGGGACGTCGGCGCCGTGGTCGGGGACGTCTTCGAGCCGGTAGAAGCGGGGGCAGAACATCATGTCGTGCGGATTGACCATGCTGACCACGCACAGCCACGGCTCGGAGTCGGCGCCGCGGCGACGCAGCCATTCCGTCGCGTGATCGATGACGCCGGGGTCCTCGTGGAGACCCTCGTTCGGTCCGCCGCCGGACAGGATGTCGAGCGCCTCGTCGAACCCGTACGGCGACAGCGCCGTGATCCCTGGGCCGACCGGGTCGGACAGATGCCACTTGCCGATGTAGGCGGTGCGATACCCGGCCTGGCGCAGGACCGTACCGAGCGTAGGGACGGTGGTGTCGAGATCGGGGCTGAATGCCTGCATCGCGCCGAGCAGCGCCCCCATCGGCTCACTGCCGCGCACGTTGTCGAGCATGCCGGTGACCGGCGCCTGTCGCCCGGTGAAGAACGTCGACCGGGCGGGCGAGCACGGAGCGGTCGGTGTGTGGTGCATGGTGAAACGCACTCCCGCCGCTGCGATCCGGGCGCGGGCGGGCAGCGTGAACCCCGATGGCAGAGTGACATCCGCGCGTTCCTGGTCGGTCATGACGACCAGAATGTTCGGCCGCCGGGACCTGGGTGCCGCGCCCGCGCTCGGGGCTGCGGAGGCCAGGACGGGCAGCGCCGGAACGGCCGCCATCATGGCCAGCACCTCGCGACGGCCGAGTTTCGGTTCTTCGGGCATGTGTGACGAAACCTCTCCTCATCGGCCATGTGACTGACGGTATCGTCATATACGAACGAAGTGTCAGTCAAGAGCGCGCGTCGAAATCCCGAATGTGCGCGCCGACAGCCGAGACGAACGTGAGGGGAATCGCTCGAATCTGTTGGCGCAGCTCATCGGTCGGCCAGCATCGTCATTCGATACAGGGTGGGGAAGCTCTACCGCGGCGTAGCCCGCCGCCCGGTCGAGCTGTACTTGCGGGCCGCGCTGAGGACGTCTGGGAGGTGCGTCAGGGGAGATGCATCAGCTGCCGGGCCAGGCCGAACAGGCGGCTGCCGAGCCTGATGACGGGAAGCCCCAGCGGAATCAGGAGGATCGTCGCGCACAACACCGCGCCGAGGAGCCACACCACGGCCGCGAGCAATCCGACTACCGTGCCGAGCACGGCCGTCACGAGTCCCACCACGAAGTTGAGCAGGCCAGTTAGCGCTCGCATGACGACCTTTCTGTGTCCATTCTGCGCTCTTTCCCGGCGATGCGCATCTACCCGCACCTGCGAGGAAAGCCGCCGGAGTTCGGCGAGAACCATGTGGCGCGGGAGGTCACGAGCGTCGCGGGGCTACCAGGCCGGATTCGTAGGCGAGAACGACGAGTTGGGCCCGGTCGCGGGCGGCGAGCTTGGTCATGGCCCGGTTGACATGGGTTTTCGCGGTCAGTGGGCTGATCACCATGCGGTCGGCGATCTCCTCGTTGGACAAGCCCTGCGCGACCAGCGTCACGGCCTCGCGTTCGCGGTTGGTCAGTTCTTCCAACGCTTTGCCGACGGCGCCGGCGAACGGCTGGGTGACGTACCGGTCGATCAGCCTGCGAGTGATCGACGGTGCGAGCAGCGCGTCGCCGCGGGCGGCGACGCGGACGGAGTGCAGGAAGTCTTCCGGCTCGATGTCCTTGACGAGGAATCCGGCCGCGCCCGCGCGCAATGCGTGGAAGACGTACTCGTCCAAGCCGTAGTTCGTCAGGATGACGACGTGCACGCAGGCCAGGCGCGGGTCCGCGGCGATGCGGCGGGTCGTCTCGATGCCGTCGAGGCCGGGCATTTGGATGTCGATGAGCGCGATGTCGGGAAGGTGTTCCCTGGCCAGCGCCAAACCCTCGGCGCCGTCGGCGGCCTCGGCCACCACCTCGATGTCGTCCTCGAGGTCGAGCAACGCGCGGAATCCGCTGCGGATGAGCGGCTGATCGTCGACCAGCAGCACGCGGATCACAGCGTCCGCTCCACAGGAAGTTCGGCTCGGACCGAGAAGCCGCCCGCGCCGCGCGGAGCCGCCCGCAGCCGACCGCCCAGCGCGGTGACGCGTTCGTGCATCCCCAGCAATCCGACGCCGTGCGGCGGCGCGGTGTCCGATGTCGCCGTGCCGTCGTCGTCGACTCGCACGACCACAGTGTCGGGGCGGTAATCGATTCGGACCGACGCGTTGGAGGCGGCGGCGTGCCGGGTGATGTTGGTCAGCGACTCCTGAACGATCCGATACACGGTCCGGTCCACCGCGGCCGGGAGATCCTGGCGTTCCCCTTCGATCGTCAGCGTCGCGTCGAGGCCGGTCGTCCGGGCCCGTTCCACCAGATCCGGGAGGTGATCGAGCCCCTGCGGCGGGCTCTTGCCGTCGTCTCGCAGCGCCTCGAGCGTCGCTCGCAGTTCCCTGGCCGCTTCCCGGCCTGCCTCCCGGATCGCGAGCAGGGCCTCGGGTACCTCTTCGCCCCGTTTGCGAGCGACGTGGACGGCGGCCTCGGACTGCACCTTGATGACCGAGATCTGGTGGGTGAGCGAATCGTGCAGCTCCCTGGCGATGTGCAGGCGCTCCTCGTCGGCGCGGCGCCGCGCGGTCTCCTCCCTGGTGCGCTCGGCTTCGTCCGCCCGCCGCTCCGCTTGCCGCAGCGCTTCGCCCGCGGCGCCCGCCGCGATCAACCAGGCCAGCTCGAGGGCATCCCTGGCTCGCGCGAACGCCTCACCTGTATCGTGCAGCGAGGCCAGCGCGGCGAGCGGGAGAGCGGCCAGCAGGGTCACCGACGCCGCCACCGTGATCGTCCGGTACCCCGCCCGCACCGCGGCGTACACCGCGAACAAGAACGCGACGGCGGGCACGTCGAAACCGACGGCTTGGTAACCCAGCGCGCACAACCCGGTCACGATGAGCACGGCGACCGGAGCCCGGCGGCGGGCGGCCAGCGCCAGTCCGCCGCTCGTCAACAAGGTGTAGCCCAGCGGGTCGAGATCCGTGGGGGAGTGCTGTTTGGACAGCCCGGTGACCAACAGGATCGCCGCCACGCCGACGGCGATCGCCCAGTCTCCGATCCATCGGCTGCTCATGCGTGCACCCTAGCCGGATATTCGCGCGGGCGACTCCGGCACACGGAGGATCAATCGTCTGCTGCGTACGCAGTACTTTCGCGGCTGCTACCGCGTCCGCGGCAGTCGGCTACCGCCGCTGTGACAGCGCGAATTGCCCACGCCCGCACGATGATCGGCGACGGCTCGGCCGGAGATGATCGAACGACATTCAGCCGAACGACCAAGGAGAACCTCGTGTCCCTCCCTCACTTGCCCGCCGCCGCGGCGGTCGCCCTGCGCGAAGGCTTCGCGCTGGCCACACCGGCGACCTCGCACCTCTCGGTTCAGTCGGCCGCCGGTTTCGGCGACCTGAGCGCTGGGCGACTCGGCGCCATCGTGGCCGCGCTGGCGGGATTGACCGGCGTGGTCGTCGGTGGGATGGTCCTGGCTCGCCGGGCGGGCCGTCTCGGCGCGAGCAACGGGAGGCTCGGGGCAGGCGTCGCGCTGGTGGCGGGACTGATCGGCGTGGGCCTCGGCGGGGTGGTGGTGGCCACGTCCGACGGGGGGATCGGCACCGGCAACGGTTTGGGCGGCGCCATCGTGGCGCTGGTGGTGGGTCTGATCGCGACCGTCCTCGGTGGGGTGGGTCTGGCCCGTGCCCGCCGCGCGGACTGACACGAGTGAAAACAGTGTGGTCTGCGCAAGACTCGCCGAGTTCTTCGATGCCAACGAGGCGGGCACCCGAAATCGGGTGCCCGCCTCGTGATTCCGCGATCGGTTTCGCTAGGCGGCCGCGGCGGTTGCGAGCTGCCGCTCCGCCCGGGCCGGCCAGTGGCGGTGTTCGGCGTCGATGACGTAGGCGTGGGTGTGCCGGTAGAAACGGTCGTCCACGCGCACGGCATCGGCCAGCAGGGCCGGGTCGATGGTGCCGACCTCGTGCAGGTGGGTCAGCTCCTCCGGGTCGTGGCGCGGCCACATCCGCACCGCCACGGTGATTCCCGTCGCGGCGAGGACGGCCAGCGTCAGCCAGGTGGTGGTGAAACCGGCGGCGGTCGTCAGCCACCCGGCGATCGGGTAGGTGACCAACCAGGCCAGGTGCGACAGCGAGAACTGGGCCGCGAAGAGCGCGGGCCGATCGGCGGGTCGCGACGAGCGCCGCAGCACCTGACCGGTCGGGGTGAGCACCGCCGCGGTGCCCGCGCCCACGGTGGCCCACACCGCGATCGCGGCGCCCCACCGCCAGTCGCCCGCGTTCGCCAGCGACAGGGCGATGGCCGAGCCGAGTCCGGTGATCAGCGCGGCCGCGCCCGTCAGCATCACCGGCCGCGCGCCGACGCGATCGAGGACCCGGGGCAGCGAGAGTGCGACGAGCATGGTGCCGAACCCGTTGGCCGCCAACAGCAGCGCCACTCCGGACTGGGTGCCGCCGAGGGTGTCGCGCACGTAGTTGACCGTGTTGACCATGATCACCGATCCGGCGGCGGCGACCACGAGGTTCATCCCGAGCAGGCCGCGCAGCCGCGGCGTCGCGGCGAAGATCCGCATGCCCACCGTGATCCGCTCCCGGAAGGAGCCCTCGGTGGCGGCGGTCGCGTTCGGGATGCGGGTCGCGATCACCAGGGCCGCCGAGACGGCGAACCCGATGGCGGTACCGACGAACAGCAAGTGGAAGCTGATCACGGCCAGCGCCGCCGCGGCCAGCATCGGGCTGAGCAAGGTTTCCATGGTGGCGGCCAGCTGTGCGGCCGACAGCGCCCTGGTGTATTCGCGTTCGTCGGGCAGGATGTCGGGGATGATCGCCTGATAGGTCGGGGTGAAGGCGGCCGAGGCGGTTTGCAGCAGGGCGATCAGTACGTAGATCTGCCAGATCTGGTCGATGAACGGCAGTGCCAGCACCACCGCCGCGCGAACGACGTTGAGCCCGACCAGGAACGATCGGCGCGGGAATCGATCGGCGTAGGCGGCCACGATGGGCGCGACCGTCACGTAGACCACCATCTTGATCGTCAGCGCGGTGCCGAGAACGGCGGCCGCGTCGGCCCCGGCGAGCTCGTAGGCGAGCAGTCCGAGAGCGACGGTGGTCAGTCCGGTGCCGAACAGCGCCGACACCTGGGCGGTGAACAGTCGCAGGTAATCGTGGTTGCCGAACAGTGCGGTGATCATGGGCGTGGAACGCATCGGAAAACACTTCCTCTGGGATGAGTCGGGGTGGATCACGCGTGCTTCGACAGCAGCACTCGCACATCTCGGTCCCTCTCCGACAGCTGGTGAGCGGGCGGAATCCACGCTCGCCCAACGGCTTTCGGCGCTAGTTGGTGGTGTGCAGGGTGAAGGCGGCGGTGCGGACGACGTCGCCGTGCTGGAAATCCAGGAAGAGGCGGTAGGTTCCGGGGCCGGGCACGGCGGTGTGGAAGGTGATGTCCGGGCCGGGTGCGGTCACGCCGTCGCCGGGCTCGCCGTTCGGGTGGACGTGGACATAGGCCAGATCGCCCGCCCGCAGGATCACCAGATGCCCGTAGGCGGCCAGATAGGGCTGCAGGTCGGTGACCGGCTGCCCGTCTTTGCGAACGGTCAGCGTGAGCAGTTGTCCCGTGCCCGGCACCAGATCGCCGTCGAGGGTCACCTCGTATCCGTCCACGGTCGCGGTGCGCGCGGCGGCAGGCGTCGGCCGCGGTTCGTAGGCGCCCGCCACGGCGAGATCCGCACCGAGGGTGATCGTCTTGCCGAGGGCGTGCGGGGCGATATCGGTGAAGACGCGGTACGCGCCCGCTTCCGGGAGATTCAGCGTCACGGCCCAGGTGCCGTCCACGTCGAGTTCGGGATGGACGTGCCAGAACCCGGTCAGCTCGCGCCGCGCCACGATCAGATGCAGATCGCGGTCGTGGATGGCGTCGTAGCGGGTGACCGGCGCGCCGTCGGGGCCGAGGATCCGGAAACGGAAGTCGACCTCGCCCGTTCCGATGATCGGCTCCGCGAGCGCCAGCGTGTAGCCGTCCTGGGTGATCTGGAGACCGCCCGGCAATCCGCCGCCCGCGGCGTGGTCGTCATGCCCGGCGTGGGCTCCGTGCTGAGCAGCGGCATGCCCGGCGTGACCGGCATGTGCGGCGTGAGCCGCGTGCTGGGCGTGGTCGCCGTGCCCGGCGTGCGCTGTGTGCTGAGTGTGGTCTCCGTGCCCGGCGTGAGCCGCGGTGTGGTCGCCATGTCCGGCATGGGCCGTGTGCCCGGTGTGAGCCCCGTGCGCGCCCTCGTGATTGGTGTGAGTCTGCGTGGTCATCGCTCCGGCCTTTCCGATCTTGTCGTTTCGTCGCGATCGAAAATGTAATACCCCCTGGGGGTATGTTGCAACCCACGTGTGACGCACTTCGCACACGGCCCTGCCGATGTCTCTCTGCCCGCTATCGGATTTCGATGGTCAGGACGCGTCGTATGAGATGGCGACGTCCAGCACCCAGGTGACGCCGAACCGATCCCGCAGCATCCCGTACAAGGGCGCCCATGCAATTGGTGGGCCCGCCGATCACAGTCGCAGGGGAAGAGGCCAGGATGTGTCCGCTTCTCCGGGGATAGTGGATTCATGCCGAAAACCTCAGCGCGATTGCTGGCGCTGCTGTCGCTCTTGCAGGCGCGTCGGGATTGGCCAGGGGTGCTGCTGGCCGAACGATTGGACGTCAGCCCGCGGACCGTGCGGCGCGATATCGATCGACTGCGCGAGCTCGGTTACTCGATCGCCGCCGTCAAAGGCCCCGAGGGCGGGTACCGCCTCGATCCCGGTTCCGAGTTGCCGCCCTTGCTGTTCGACGACGAGCAGGCCGTCGCGCTCGCCGTCGCGCTCCAGCTCGCCGTCGCGTCGGGTGCGGGCGTCGCGGAAGCCGCGATGCGCGCGCTGACCACGGTCCGGCAGGTCATGCCTGCGCGGCTGCGGCGCCGCATCGACGCCCTGCGGATCACCGCCGTCGGCGCGAGCCCGCCCGCACCGCCCGTCGACACTCGCGTGCTCACGGCGCTCAGCGCCGCCATCCACGCCCGCGAAGTGCTGCGCTTCGATTACACGACGACAAGCCGGGCGGCGACGTCGGCCGACACCTGCGCTCCACCGCGCCGGACGCAACCGCACCACCTGGTTGCCAGGAGCGGCCACTGGTACCTCATCGCGTGGGATCTCGACCGCGACGACTGGCGAATCTTCCGCGTCGACCGCATCACCCCGCGCATCCCGACCGGGCCGCGCTTCTCTCCGCGTGAACTGCCCGGACAGGATGTCGCCCAATTCGTGGCAGGCCGGTTCCGCGGCTCGCATACCTCCGGCGATTGGCCGTGCCGCGGGGAGGCGATCCTCGACCTCCCCGCCGCGGCGGTCGCTCCCTTCGCCGCCGACGGAGTCGTCGAGGAACTCGGCCCCGACCGTTGCCGGCTCGTTCTCGGTTCCTGGTCCTGGCCGAGCCTGGCGGCCGCCCTCGGCGCATTCGACGCGGACATCGACATCGTCGGCCCGCGAGAACTCCGAGAGGCCTGCGCGCGGCTGGCCCGCCGCTACGGCGACGCCGTTCGCGAGGATGCGCCGCAGTGAGGACCGCGGAAGTCCGCCGGTCGTTCACCGTCGTCGACCACCCGTGCGAACCAGGATCCGGGGCGAGATGATTGATCGGCGAGCGGGCGGGTAGTTCGGCGGTGTCGGAATCTCGAAGATTCGGGACGCTCCGGTGCGACGACCGGGGCGTCGGAGTTCGCGGACGGTGAGGACGACGGGCCATGGCTGAATTGACCGAAGGCGTCTATCGAATCGTCAATGTCGGCACCGGTTGTGTACTGGCGCTCGACAGCGACGATCAGGTCAGAGTGGTGGGCGAGCCGAGTGTCGAGGACGGCTGGCAGCACTGGCTGTTGTCGAGTGCGCCGGAATTCGGCGAAGGGATATGGTTCATCGCCAGCGGCCGCACCGGCAGCCGGCTCGGCCTCGGCGACGGTCTGGTGACCGAAGGAGCCCATGTCGAGTGCAGCGGGACGCCGCTGGGATGGCAGATCGCGTCCGACGAAGCCCACACCGACCGCTATCGCATCGCCGTCTGGGCCGCAGGCGGATTCGTCCTCGCCGTACCCGGCCACGAATGCGGTCGTGCGGAGCAGATCGCGTTGACGCAGTACGCGCCCGACAGCGATACCCAGCAGTGGCAATTCCAGTGGCCGTGATCGAGCCTGCCGCACACGCGAACAGCCGCCGATCTCCGGAGTCTCCGTGAGGAATCGCTGATCGCGTCCAGAAATACGGGGTCGGATGCGGCCATGACTGCTGTTTCCAGGCGGCCGGGCGGGGGTGTGCACACCCCGCCCGGTCCGCAATGGAGTTCTACCAGGTCGGGGGGCTCGCGTTGGGGAGATCGGGGTGATCGACGTCGCTCTCTAGAATGAGACGACCGTGTTCGTCGCTTCCAGGAGCCGCCGTGACCATTCAGCCCGTTCGCCTGTTCGGCGATCCGATTCTGCGCGCCCGTGCGGCGGAGGTCACCGAATTCGATCGTGAGCTGCGCCAGTTGGTCGCCGACCTGACCGACACCATGCACGACGACGGCGGCGTCGGCATGGCCGCGCCGCAGATCGGCGTCGGCCTGCGGGTGTTCGTCTACGACACCGGCGACGCGGCGGGACATCTGGTGAATCCGACCTACACGGTGGTGGGTGACGAGGAGCAGGTCGGTCCGGAGGGCTGCCTGTCCATTCCCGGCCTGCGGTACGACACGCGCCGCGCGCTGCGAGTGCGCGCGTCCGGTGTCGACATGCACGGCAAGCCCGTGGAATTCGCCGCGGAGGAGCTGTTGGCGCGTTGCGTGCAGCACGAGACCGATCACCTCGACGGCATGCTGTTCATCGACCGCCTCGATCCGGCCTCCCGCAAGGAGGCGATGCGCACCATCCGGGAATCCGACTGGTTCGTCTCGGGCATCACGGTGCGCGACTCGCGCGGTGCGGGTCAGGCCGGACCGTTCGGACGGAGCCGCTGATGCGCGTCGTCTTCGCAGGCACCCCCGAACCCGCCGTGCCCTCGCTGCGCAGGCTCATCGAGTCCGAGCGCCACGAAGTGGTCGCCGTCGTCACCCGGCCCGACGCCGTCGCAGGCCGCGGTCGCAAGGTGACGCGGTCGCCGATCGGCGCGCTGGCCGACGAGCACGGCATCCCCGTGCTCACCCCGCGCCGCCCCAGCGAACCCGAATTCATCGGGCAGCTCACCGAATTGGCCCCGGACTGCTGTCCGGTGGTGGCCTACGGCGCGCTGCTGCCGCAGCGGGTGCTCGACATCCCGCGCTTCGGCTGGATCAACCTGCACTTCTCGCTGTTGCCCGCGTGGCGTGGCGCGGCGCCGGTGCAGGCCGCCATCGACGCCGGTGACGAGATCACCGGCGCGTCCACCTTCCTCATCGAGGCTGGTCTGGACACCGGACCGGTCTTCGGCGTGGTCACCGAGAAGGTCGCGGTGACCGACACCGCGGGCACCCTGCTCGGCAAGCTCGCCGAAACCGGCGCGCATCTGCTCGAAACCACCTTGGACGGCGTCGAGGACGGCACCCTGCATGCGGTGCCGCAGTCCACGGACGGCGTCTCCTATGCGCCGAAGGTGGCCGCGGAGGACGGCCACATCCGCTGGGATCTGCCCGCGCTCGCCATCAGCAGGCGCATTCGCGCCGTCACCCCCGCGCCCGGCGCCTGGACCGAGGTGAACGGCACCCGGCTGAAGCTCGGACCGGTCGAGATGGTGCAGGAGGCGCTGCCCGAACGCGTCATCGAGGTGCGCAAGACCGGCGTCTTCGTCGGCACCGCGACCACCGCCGTGCGCCTGGATCAGGTACAGCCGCAGGGTAAACGGATGATGGCCGCCCTCGATTGGGCGCGCGGCGCGCGCCTGCAGCCCGGCGCGGTGGTCGAATGAGCCCCGCGGATCGCCCACGCAAGTCCGACGACGTCGACGGCGGATGGGCCAAACGCGCCGCCCGCAAGCAGGAGACCCGCCGGGACGCCGCGTCGGGCAAGCTGGCTCGCGAGTCGGAGTCGTACACCGGAAGCCGTGGCGCGCAACGGAAATCGGATTCGCCGCGCAAACCGTTCCGTTCCGATCGGGACGCGGCGGACTACCGGGGTCGAGACGACCGTCGATTCGAGGGGAAATCGACTCGGGGCTTCGAGAAGCCGGGCGGCGGCAAGCCGGCGGGTGGCCGGGCGGGACGCGAGTCCGGTTACGGCGCAGGACGTTCCGAGGCGGGACGACCGGGCTACGGCCGCGCCGACCGATCGGCGCAGGCGCCCAGCGGCAAGAGCGGTCGCGAACGATTCTGGGACGACAGGTCGGAAGGCAGGCCAGAGGCACGCGGCGGGGATGCCTCCGGGCGCCGCTCGGATTCCGGCGCGGGAGCGCACGGGAAGCGGCGTGCGGACGACGCCGTCGGCGGACGGTCCGAGCGCGGCGGACGCCCGGCGGAGCGGTCGTCGGGCGCCAAGCGAGCCGGGCGCGGTGAGGCGAAAACCACTGGCACGGAGAAGGATCGGGGCTCGGCAGGAAAGCGGTCCCGGCGCACCGTGAGCGTGGACCCCGTGCGCGAGGTCGCGCTCGAGGTGCTGCGGGCGGTACGGGAGCGCGACGCCTACGCGAATCTCGTCCTGCCCGGCCTGCTTCGCGACCGGCACCTGTCCGGCCGGGACGCGGCGCTGGCCACCGAGCTGGCCTACGGGACCTGCCGGACAACGGGCCTGCTGGACGCGGTGATCGCGCACGGCGCGGGCCGTTCGGTCGAGGAGATCGACGGACCGCTGCTCGACATCTTGCGGCTCGGCGCCTACCAGCTGCTGCGCACCCGCATCGGCGCGCACGCCGCGGTCGACACCTCGGTGGCATTGGCCAGGGCCGAATTCGGCGCGGGCAAATCGGGTTTCGTGAACGCGGTGCTGCGGCGCGTGGGGGAGAAGTCCGCCGAGGAGTGGGTCGAGACGCTGGCCCCTGCCGATCCGGTGGGACGGCTGGCCTTCGAGTACGCGCATCCGGCCTGGATCGCTCAGGCGTTCGCCGACGCGCTCGGCGCCCGCGCGGGCGAACTGCGTGACCTGCTCGCCGCCGACGACGAGCGGCCGGTCGTGCACCTGGTCGCCCGGCCCGGTGAGATCACCGCCGAGGAACTGGCGCTGGTCACCGGCGGCGAAGAGGGCCGCTGGTCGCCGTACGCCGTGTACCTCGAGGGCGGTGATCCGGGGCGGCTGGAGCCGGTGCGCGAAGGCATGGCCGCGGTACAGGACGAGGGCAGCCAGCTGGTGGCCTTGAGCCTGACCCGGGCGCCGCTGGAGGGTCCGGACGGCGGGCGCTGGCTCGACATGTGCGCCGGACCTGGCGGCAAGGCGGCCCTGCTCGGCGCGCTCGCGGCGATCGATCGCTTCCAAGTGGACGCCGTGGAGCCCGCCGAACACCGCGCCGAACTGGTGCGCAAGGCCACCCACGACCTTCCGGTGCGGGTGCACGTCGTCGACGGCCGCGACAGCGGTCTGGCGCCCGGCTACGACCGCATCCTGGTCGACGCGCCGTGCACCGGCCTCGGCGCGCTGCGGCGCAGGCCGGAGGCGCGCTGGCGGCGCACCCCCGCCGACGTGCGCGACCTGGTCGTGCTGCAACGCGAATTGCTCACCGCGGCATGGGATCTGGTCCGTCCCGGTGGCGTGGTGGTGTACTCGACCTGCTCGCCCCACCTGGCCGAGACCGTGTCGATCGTCGCCGACCATGTCCGCCGCACGGGCGCCGTCGAACTCGACACCGGCGAGTTGCTCCCCGGCGTCACCGACGTCGGCGACGGCCCCGCCGCGCAGCTCTGGCCGCATCGCCACGGCACCGACGCCATGTTCATGGCGGCGCTGCGTAAACCGATCTGAGGTAAACCGCTCTGAGGTAAACCGGCCCGATGGAACCGGTCCGTGCGAACGCGCCGGTTCCATCCGTCCAATCCCTCGGAGCCCGCGCGACGCACACTGGTCGCATGACTCTGACGTGGCAAGACGTGGTGGCGATCGCGACCGAGCTCCCTGCGGTCGAGGAGTCGACGTGGTGGCGCAGCCCCGCGCTGAAGGTGGGCGGCAAGGGGATCGCGCGGCTGCGGTCGGAGGCCGAGGGCGGGCTCGTGCTGCTGTGCGAGACGGTGGAGAAGGAGGCGTTGCTCGCCGCGGGCGATCCGGCCTTCTACACGACACCGCACTACGACGGATACCCGTACATCCTCATCGATCTCGACCGGATCGCACCGGATCAGCTACGCGAACTGATCGACGCCGCCTGGTGGCTTTCGGCGCCCGCGAAGATCCGCAAGCAGCGCGCGGCGGGATGAACCGTCAGTCCCGGCTCGACAGCTCCCGCAGCCGGGCAAGGGTTTTCGCCAGGATGCGCGAGACGTGCATCTGCGAGATGCCCATCTGCTTGGCGATCTGGGTCTGGGTCATGGATTCGAAGAAACGCATGGTGAGGATCCGGCGTTCGCGCTCCGGCAGTCCGGCCAGCAGCGGCCGGATGGCGACGTACTCCTCCACCCGGTCGAACTGGGATTCCTCCTCGCCCAGCGTGTCCAGCAGCGAGGCCTCGGTGTCGCGGCCGAGCGCCGCGGCGTCGATGGAACTGGGCTGATAGGCGTTGCCCGCGATGACGGCCTGGGTCACCTCGTCGGGATCGACGTCGAGTTCCGCCGCGATCTCCTTGGCGGTCGGGGAGCGGCCGAGGGTCTGCGAGAGCGTGTCGATGGCCGACCCGATGCGCAGGTGGGTCTCCTTGACCCGCCGCGGCACCCGCATGGCCCAGGTGTTGTCGCGGAAGTAGCGCCGGACCTCGCCCATGATGGTCGGCACAGCGAACGAGAGGAAGTTCGATCCGCGCGAGATGTCGAAACGGTCCACCGCGTGCACCAGCCCCACCCTGGCGACCTGGGTGAGGTCGTCGAACGGTTCGCCGCGGCCGCTGAACTTGCGCGCGATGTGGTCGGCGAGCGGGATGCAGCGGCCGATCAGCTCGGCGCGCACCGCGGCATGCTCGGCGGTGCCCTGTTCGGCCGAGCTCAGCCGCTCGAACAACGCGTTCAGATCGTCGTAGCCGGTGACCGAACCGGCCTCCGCGACGGCTTCCGCGTCCTCGGCGGCGTCGGTGGGCTCGGATTCGGCTTCCTCATCGCGGTCCTGGTCGAACACGGTGTCCTCGTCCGCCACTACGCCTTCCCCCGGACCCGACGGAACTCCACCGTCGTCGGATATCCGGAGAGCGCCGCATCGTACGAATTCTGCGTCGCCTCGACCGAGTCGGTGAGCGTCCGCAGCACATGCCAGCCGAAGCTGCGCTGGTCAGGTAGCCCCTCGGTCTCGGCCACACCGGTGACCTCGACCAGCAGCTGGGCCTCCCCGATGGTGAATCGGCAGTCCAGGCTGGTGCCCGCCGCGGCTAGCGCGATGAGGGTCGAGCACACCTCGTCGACGGCCAGCCGGATGTCGGCTACTTCGTCCAGGGTGAAATCGCTGAGCAGGACGAGAGTTTCGGCGAGCCCGCGCACGATGGGCAGCTGCGTGACCGATGCGGCCACCCGAATCTCCACCGGGGTGCTGTAGAGCCCCTGTTCCGCCGAAATGTTGATCACTCTGCACAGGCTACCCACTGGAGGCCGCCGACAATCACCGATTCCCTGCGGTAGGACATGTGATCCCGGCTCGGTACACTCCCGGGCTGTGTCCTCTCCGACGTTTTCCCGCCCTGGCCAGCCGATGATCGCGCCGTCCATCCTGTCCGCCGATTTCGCCCATCTCGCGGACGAGGCCCGCCGGGTGGAAGGCTCGGACTGGCTGCACGTCGACGTGATGGACGCCCATTTTGTGCCGAATCTCACGCTGGGCCTTCCGGTGGTCGAGAGTCTGCTCAAGGTAACGGACATACCGCTGGACTGCCACCTGATGATCGAGGACCCGGGCCGCTGGGCCCCGCCGTACGCGGAGGCGGGCGCGCACAACGTCACCTTCCACGCCGAGGCGACCGACGACCCGATCGCCGTGGCGCGCGACATCCGCGCGGCGGGCGCGAAGGCCGGTCTGTCGGTGAAGCCGAACACGCCGATCGAGCCGTACCTGGAGATTCTGCGCGAGTTCGACACCCTGCTGGTGATGAGCGTGGAGCCGGGCTTCGGCGGGCAGTCGTTCATCGCGCACGTGCTGGACAAGGCGCGCACCGTGCGCAGGCTGGTCGATGCGGGCGAGCTGCGACTGATCGTCGAGATCGACGGCGGCATCAACGCCGACACCATCGAGCAGGCAGCCGAGGCGGGGATCGACTGCTTCGTGGCAGGCTCGGCGGTCTACAACACCGCCGATCCCGGCGCCACCGTGGCGGCGCTGCGGCGGCAGGCGGCCGCCGTCTGGCACTGAGCGGCGGCGCCGGAAGAGGCCGCGGCGACGCGGCCGAATTCGGTTACAGCGCGCGGTTTTTCGGTGTCCCGAGGGCGAGCGTCGCCTCGATGACCACGTTCGACGGCGGCAGTGTCGTCGCGCTCTCGGGCGGCCGCACCCAGACGCGGTAGCCGGTGCGCTCGTCGTCGGGCGAGGGCAGCACCACCTGGCTTCCGGTGCAGGCGACCGTCGCGTACAGACGGAAGAGTTCGGCGGAGATGTGGGCGGTGAGCGCATCGGGTCGAGCGGGCCCGGTGATGAACGTCCACCGCCGCGCGCGCGGATGATGGACGACCGGTGCGGCGATCCGTGCCTGCGTGAGTTTCCCTTGCACTTGGTCGCCGAGCTCGGCGGGCATCGTGACGGCGCCGTAGTGGGTGCCGATGTGCAGCAGGATGCGGCGCGACGTGGGATCGATCGATGCGGGCATATGGAACTCGCGCCGGTACTGCAGGCAGCGGACTTCCAGTGTCGAATCGACAAACGTGGTCACGCGGCACCCCCATCGGTGTCGAACTCGTGTCGGCCGACTGCGCTTTCCGGCTTCCTCGAGTGGTGGATTTCCTTGGGTCGAACTCGGGCACTGCGTTCGAACGCGGGCACTGCCCTGGCGAAGCGGCGTCGACCTCGTCGAATCATTCGACGGCGAACTGCGCGGATCGGAAGTTGAACGGTAGTTGTCAGCTACATAACAATATTGCGTCCGTTTTCGCCGCGGCGCAAGAAGTTGGTGTATCTGTGTTTCGGCTGGGTATCAGCACAGGTTGGACGTTACGCGGGCCGGGTGAAATCGACCGGCGAACGCGTCGAAAGTTCCGCTGAACAATTGTCGTCGACAGGTGAACGTGGAAATTCCGGTATGACTGTACGGAATTGTTTCGAAAGAACTCGAATAATGCTCTTCCGGTGGTGGATAAAAGTCTGCCCGGCTGTTTCGGTGGCGTGTCGCAGAATTACGGTTTCTGATGCGGGTCGGCGGGCCCACCGTGCGGGGGCCGGTACGACCCCGCGTCGTTACGCTGGGAGTGCACCGAACGCCGGGAATAGCGCCGGGGTCCCGGCTGTTCCGCAACCGTACGTACACACGCGACAGGGAGTCACGCATGTTCACAGGCATCGTCGAGGAGCTGGGCGAGATCGTCGCCACCGAGCAGCTGGCCGACGCCGCGCGCCTGACCATCAAGGGCAAGCTCGTCACCTCCGATGCCGGACACGGTGATTCGATCGCGGTCAACGGCGTGTGCCTGACCGTGGTCGAGGTCGTCGGCGGCGACTCCTTCACCGTCGACGTCATGCAGGAGACGCTGAACCGCTCCTCCATCGGCGGGCTCGGCGAGGGCTCGCGGGTCAACCTGGAACGCGCCGCCGCGCTGAACAGCCGCCTCGGCGGACACCTGGTGCAGGGTCACGTCGACGGCACCGGCACGGTGCTGTCGCGCACCCCCTCGGAGAACTGGGAGGTCGTGCGCATCTCCCTGCCGGACGCGATCGCCCGCTACGTGGTGGAGAAGGGCTCGATCACCGTCGACGGCATCTCGCTCACCGTCTCGGGCCTCGGCATCGCCGACGAGCCCGCCGCCGACGGCAACCGCGACTGGTTCGAGGTCTCGCTGATCCCCACCACGCTCTCCCTGACGAATCTGGGCTTCGCGGTCGCGGGGACGACCGTGAACCTCGAGGTCGACGTCATCGCCAAGTACGTCGAACGCCTGCAGCAGCGCGGCTGAGCGCGCGGGCGGGTGCGCCGCCGCGGGCGCACGGGACAGGCCTTACTGTAGTGAGGCACCTAATTCGAGATGGAGCACAGCAGACGTGACCAGGTTCGACACCATCGAGCGCGCAGTCGCCGACATCGCCGCGGGTAAGGCCGTCGTAGTCGTCGACGACGAGGATCGCGAGAACGAGGGCGACCTCATCTTCGCCGCGGAAAAGGCCACCCCCGAGTTGGTCGCCTTCATGATCCGCTACACGTCCGGTTACATCTGTGTGCCGCTGACCGGTGACGATTGCGATCGCCTCGGCCTGCCGCCGATGTACGCCACGAACCAGGACAAGCACGGCACCGCCTACACCGTGTCGGTCGACGCCCGCGAGGGCATCACCACCGGTATCTCGGCCGCCGACCGCGCCACCACCATGCGCCTGCTCGCCGACGCCGCCGCCAAGGCCGACGACCTGACCCGACCCGGCCACGTGGTGCCGTTGCGTGCCAAGGAGGGCGGCGTGCTGCGCCGTCCCGGCCACACCGAGGCCGCCGTCGACCTGGCCCGCATGGCGGGCCTGCATCCGGCGGGCGTGATCTGCGAGATCGTCAGCCAGAAGGACGAGGGCCACATGGCCCGGACCGAGGAACTGCGCGTCTTCGCCGACGAGCACGAGCTGGCGCTGATCTCCATCGCGGACATGATCGCCTGGCGGCGCAAGCACGAGAAGCAGGTGGTGCGGGTCGCCGAGGCGCGCATCCCCACCGCGCACGGCGATTTCACGGCCGTCGGGTACCAGAGCATCTACGACGAGGTCGAGCACGTCGCGCTGGTGCGCGGCGACATCAGCGACGGCGAGGACGTGCTGGTCCGGGTGCACTCCGAATGCCTGACCGGTGACGTGTTCGGTTCGCTGCGCTGCGACTGCGGCCCGCAACTGGACGCCGCGCTGGAGATGGTGGACAGCGAAGGCCGCGGCGTCGTGCTGTACATGCGCGGTCACGAGGGCCGCGGCATCGGGCTGATGCACAAGCTGCAGGCCTACCAGCTGCAGGACTCGGGCCACGACACCGTCGACGCGAACCTGGAGCTCGGCCTGCCCGCCGACGCCCGCGACTACGGCACCGGCGCGCAGATCCTGGTCGACCTCGGTATCCGGTCGATGCGCCTGCTCACCAACAACCCGGCCAAGCGGGTCGGCCTCGACGGCTACGGCCTGCGCATCACCGAGCGCGTCCCGATGCCGTTGCGCGCCAACGCCGAGAACCTGCGTTACCTGCGCACCAAGCGCGACCGGATGGGTCACGACCTGATCGGTCTCGACGAACTCGACCTCGGCGAAACGGCGCAGTGAGCTTCCACGACCTTCGGAAAGGCGGAACACGATGAGCGGCACCGGCGTACCCAGCTTCGAGCTGTCGGATGCCAAGGACCTCGAGCTCGGCATCGTCGCCTCACGCTGGCACACCGAGATCTGCGACACGCTCGTGGCGAATGCCGAGCGGGTGGCGAAGGAGGCGGGTGTCCGGCACGTGACGGTGGTGCGCTGCGCCGGCGCCATGGAGCTGCCGGTGGTCGCTCAGGAACTGGCCCGCACGCATGACGCGGTCGTCGCGCTCGGCGTCGTGATCCGCGGCGGCACACCGCATTTCGAATACGTCTGCGATGCCGTGACCGCGGGCCTCACCCGGGTCTCGCTGGATGCCGCCACGCCGGTCGCCAACGGCGTGCTGACCACCGACACCGAGGAGCAGGCGCTGGATCGCGCCGGGCTGCCCGGTTCGGCCGAGAACAAGGGCGAGCAGGCCTGCGCTGCGGCGCTGGACGCCGCGCTCACCCTGCGCGCGCTGCGGCAGTCCGCGTAAGTCATGCCGGTCGTCCGCATCTGGAGGAGGAACGACGGCACGCGGCCTGTCGGCGGTGCGGCCGACGCCGAGTGGGACCTCGAGGTGCGCCCGCGCCGCGCGGTGCTGACGGCGCGGATCGTCGCCGTGCTGATCGTGGCCGTGTTCGCGGTGGGCGGCATCTGGCTGCGCAGCGGTTCGACCGGCGTCAACTTCCGGCTCGCCGACCAGATCGCGATGATCGGCATCGGCGTGCTCGGCGCGGCCGCGGTGCTGATGCTGACCCGCCCCCGGGTGCGCGTCGGCTCGCGCGGAGTGTCGGTGCGCAACATCCTCGGCGACACCCTGTTCGGCTGGGAACACATCCGCGGCGTCTCGTTTCCGGACCGGAAGTCCTGGGCGCGATTGGAATTGGTCGACGACGACTACGTCCCCCTGCTCGCGATCCGCTCCAACGACAAGGCGCACGCCGCGCGAGCGATGGACCGGCTGCGCGAACTCGGTGCGAGATATACGCAGTCGGACGAGCCGAAGCAGGACTGACGCACACGATCCGGCGGCGCCCGCGGCGCGCCGGTAGTCTCGCGACATGACGCCGGGTTCGCTCGTCTTCGCCGACGATCCGCTCATGGATCCGATGTCGCTGTCGCGCTGAACGATCGTCCGCGCGCGGCTCAGCGCGTGTCGCCGAGGACCGCGCCCTCGCGCCGTGGATCAGCGCCGCCGATCAGCCCGGCGCCCTCGCGGACCAGCGCGCTCAGCCCGCTGGACTGGGGTGCGACGGATACCTGGTGGCCGAGTTCGCGCAGGCGCCGTACGAGCGGATCGTGGTCGCCGTTGTCGGTCGCGTCGATGGCCGGGTGTTCGCCGCCGACGCCGGTGGTGGGGGTATTGCCCGCGCCGAACGAGACAGCCGAGACCGCCTGTTGCGGGTCGAGCCCCCAATCCAGCATCCCGATCAGCGTTTTCACCACGAACTGGATGATCACCGAACCGCCCGGCGATCCCGTGACGTGGGTGAGCTCGCCGCGGGCGCCGTCCGGCGCGCGATCGAAGACCAGGGTGGGCGCCATCGAACTGCGCGGGCGCTTGCCGGGTTGCAGCCGGTTCGCGACCGGTGTGCCGTCCGGGTCGACGGGTTCCGCGGCGAAGTCGGTGAGCTGGTTGTTCAGCACGAAACCGTCGACGACGTGGAAGGACCCGAACGCGGACTCGACCGTGGTGGTCAGGGCGGCCGCGTTTCCGTACTTGTCGATCACCGAGATGTGGCTGGTGCCGTGTTCGGGCGGCTGCGGACCGACGCCCACCGGGACCGGTCCGAAGTCGCCGGGTTTGGCGGTCCCCATGCTGCGGCCGGGGTCGATCAGCGACGCCCGCTGCTTCAGATAGTTCTTGTCGATGAGAGTCTGGGCCGAATTTCCCGGCAGCGGAACGAAGTCGGTGTCGGCCACGTATTTGTTGCGGTCCGCGTAGGCCAGCCGCTCGGCTTCCGAGATCAGGTGCACGGCTTCGGCCCTCGGCTTGCCGCCGTTGCGATCGACGGTCTCGGGTTTCAGCGCGGCCAGATCGAAATTCTCCAGGATGCCCAGGGTGGCCGCGACCGTGCTGCCGCCCGAGGAGGGCGCCGGCATGCCGCAGATCTCGTGCCCGCGGTAGCCGCCGCACAGCGCCGTGCGCTTCTTCACCTGATAGCCGGCGAGATCCTGGGCGGTGAGCAGGCTGGGCGTGCGCCCGCCGGCCCCCGTGGTCGCCGCCTCGACGATGTCCGCGGCGATGGCGCCGGTGTAGAAGGCGTCCGCGCCGTCGGAGGCGATGGCGCTCAACGTTTTCGACATCGCCGGGTTGGTCAGCTTCGTGCCCGCGGGCTTCGGCGAACCGTCGGGCTCGAGGAAGTACTGTTCGGCGGCTTCGTCCCTGGCCAGATCCCGCGCCGATTCCGCGATCTGGCCCGCGAGCCGGGGACTGATGGCGAAGCCGTCGTCGGCCAGCGCGATGGCCGGATCGAACAGCTCGCGCCACCCGGTCTTACCGTGCTCGCGGTGCGCGAGCTCCAGCATCCGCAGCACCCCTGGCACGCCGATCGAGCGGCCGCTGGCGCGCGTGTTCGGCTGCGGCTCGGTGCGGTCGGCGTCGCTGATCCAGCGCAGATAGTTCTCGGTGGCCGCGGCGGGCGCCACCTCGCGGCCGTCGTACGCCTCGACGGTCTTGGTCGTCCCGTCGTAGTACAGCAGGAACGCGCCGCCGCCGATGCCGGAGGCCTGCGGCTCCACCAGGCCGAGCACCAGCTGCGCGGTGACCAGCGCGTCGGCCGCGGTGCCGCCGTCGTGCAGCACCCGGCAGGCCGCCTCGGTCGCAAGGGGATTCGCGGTGGAGACCGCGTACGACCCGGTGCGCACCGCCGTCATCCCGCTGCGATATCCGGAGGCGATCTCGGGGTTGGTGCTCAGGTTCTTGGTGGTCGTGCCCGCCGCGGTCGGCGGCGCCGCGAGCACGGGCGTCCCGTTGGGTGCGCTGGTGCATTCGGCGGTTGTCGTCTCCTCGGTCGAGGAACATCCGGTGAGAAGCCCGACCGTGAGCAGCGTTGCCGCGGCGGCTCCGGTCCAGCTGTGTCGCGCGCGCGTCATGGCCTGGACTGTAGCCCTCCGGACCGACAGCGGTACGGCTTTCGGGCGAGGGCGTCAGTTACCCGCGCCGTCCGAACCGCGCATGCAGAGGGTGAGATTCCGCTTGTCCCAGGTCCGCGCGCTCGCGCCGTTCTCGTCCAACGGACAGTTCTGCACCGGCGTGATCTCGTGGAACACCGCTGTCACCATGATCGATCCCGGCGTACCGCAGTCCACCCTGAGCGGCTCGGACCAATCGGAGGCGTCGTAGCACGTGCCTGCCTGCCAGTCGTAGGCAAAGCAGTAGTGGTACACCAACCGGCCGGTCGAATCCCGTTGCGTCTGTTGCACACTCACCCGAGGTTCGGTGCAGGGACCGTACTGCACCAGCCGGTAGACCGACCCGAGCGACTCGCACGGCACTTTCTCGGGACGGGCGATCGGCCGGGCCGGGGTGCCCGGCGCACCCGGTGATTGCAGCGCCGCGCATTCGCCGATTGCCATGCCCGCGAGCGGATCCGGTGTCGTCGTGGTCGGCGGTGCGGTGGTGGTGCGCGCGGTGGAGGTGGTCGTGCCTGCCGCGCCCGCCGGCTCGTCGCTCGTCCGCGCGCCGAGGAAGAACGCGCCGACAACGACCAGGCACAAGACCATGCCGAGCAGAAACCCGAGTGCGACCGCGCGGCCGCGTTTCGGCGGCGTCGGAGCGGGCCCCGCGGGATCGAGCGCAGGGCCGGGCACGGGCGATGGAGTTGTCACGCGGTATTTCCCCCGGAAGATCGAACGAAGCGGCCCGGCAGGCCCGGTTCGGGGAACTGACCGGCGCCGCGTGAATTTACCGCGCGCACCCGTTTCGCGCCAAAGGTAGCGCTCGAATCGCCGGTGCCCCTTGCGCTCTCGCGCGCCGCCGGGATCGATGGACGTCCGCCGCGGCGTCGGTACCCTGGTCGAATGGATATCGAGGCCGTGCTTTTCGACTTCTCCGGGACGATCTTTCGGCTGGAGGAGGACGAGTCATGGGGTGACGATCTGATCGGCGCCGACGGCGCGGATTTCGACGTCGAGGCCAAGGCCGAGATTCTGCGGCGGATGACGGCGCCGGTCGAGCAGTTCATGACCTTCGACGCCGAGGGCCAGCGGGCCTGGGACAACCGGGATCTGGATCCGGCGATGCACCGGCACGCGTACCTGGAGGTGCTGCGCTCCTCCGGCGTGCCGACCGAGGACCAGGCCGAACGGCTCTACGGCAGGCTGATCGATCCGCTGGCGTGGACGCCGTATCCCGACACCGGTGCCGTGCTGGAGTTCCTTGCCGCACAGGGCGTTCCGGTCGGTGTGGTGAGCAATATCGCATTCGACGTGCGGCCCGCGTTCCGTGCGCGGGGCTGGGACCGGTTCGTCGGCGCGACGGCGCTCTCCTTCGAGGTGGGCGTGATCAAGCCCGAGCCGGGGATCTTCCTCGCGGCGTTGAACGAGCTCGGCGTCGATCCGGCGCGGGCGCTGATGGTCGGCGACAGCGCCCACGCCGACGGCGGCGCGACGGCGCTCGGCTCGCGCTTCGCCCTCGTCGACCCGCTGCCCACCGCGCAGCGACCCGACGCGCTCGTCGACGCATTGCGCGCGCACGGGCTGGCCGTCCCGAGGTAGGTCGCCGCGCCGAGCCAGGACGGCGCGGGTTGCCCGGAAACCGTGTCCGACCCCGCCTATAGGCTGGTCGAGTGGCAGATCCAGCGAGGTACCGGCCGGCCCCCGGTACGATCCCCGTCGAACCCGGCGTCTACAAATTCCGGGACGCACAGCAGCGGGTCATCTACGTCGGCAAGGCCAAGAGCCTGCGCAGCAGGCTGAATTCCTATTTCGCCGACGTGGCCTCGCTGCACCCGCGCACCAAGCAGATGGTCACCACCGCCGCCGGCGTGGAGTGGACGGTCGTCTCCACCGAGGTGGAGGCGCTGCAGCTGGAATACAACTGGATCAAGGAATTCGATCCGCGGTTCAACGTGCGCTACCGGGACGACAAGTCCTACCCGGTGCTGGCCGTGACCTTGAACGAGGAATACCCGCGCCTGTTCGTCTACCGCGGCGCGCGCAAGAAGGGCGTGCGGTATTTCGGCCCGTACGCGCACGCCTGGGCCATTCGCGAGACGCTCGACCTGCTGCTGCGGGTGTTCCCCGCGCGCACCTGCTCGAACGGAGTCTTCAAGCGGCACAACCAGATCGGGCGTCCCTGCCTGCTCGGCTATATCGACAAGTGTTCCGCGCCGTGCGTCGGCAGGGTCACCGCCGACGAGCACCGCCGGATCGTGGACGATTTCTGCGACTTCCTCGCCGGGCGCACCGACCGGATGGTGCGCGATCTGGAGCGGCGCATGCACGCCGCCGCCGAGGACCTGGACTTCGAGACCGCGGCCCGGCTGCGCGACGACGTGCAGGCGCTGCGCCGCGCGCTGGAGAAGCAGGCCGTGGTGCTCGGCACCGGCACCGACGCCGACGTGATCGCCTTCGCTACCGACGAATTGGAGGCGGCGGTGCAGATCTTCCATGTCCGCGACGGCCGGGTGCGCGGTCAGCGCGGCTGGGTGGTCGACAAGTCCGGCGACGCCGTGGACACCGCGGCGTCCGGCGGTGAGCTGGCCGCGTTGGTCGAACAGTTCCTCACCCAGTTCTACGGCGAGCAGGTCGCCAACGCCGACGAGAGCCCGGACGAGCAGCCCGCCACCGTCGTCCCGCGCGAAGTGCTCGTGCCCGAGCTGCCCGCCGACCACGAGCAGATCCAGGAGTGGCTGAGCAGGCTGCGTGGTTCGGCGGTGCAGCTGCGCGTCCCGCAGCGCGGCGACAAGAAGGCACTCGCCGAGACCGTGCAGCGCAACGCCGCGGAGGCGCTCGCCCAGCACAAGCTCAAGCGCGCGGGCGACCTCACCTCCCGGTCCGCGGCCCTGCAGGACATCCAGGACGCGCTCGAGCTGGACAGCGCGCCGTTGCGCATCGAGTGCGTGGACATCAGCCACGTGCAGGGCACCGACGTGGTGGCCTCGCTGGTGGTGTTCGAGGACGGCCTGCCGCGCAAGTCCGAGTACCGGCACTACGCGATCAAGGAGGCCGCGGGCGACGGGCGCTCCGACGACGTCGGAAGCATCGCCGAGGTGACCAGGCGGCGGTTCTACCGGCTGCGCAAGGAACGCGACGAGATCGAGCGCGAGGAACTCGACGACGGCGTCGCCTCGCCGCTCGTCGACGCGGGCCCGGCCGCCGAGCCGGACGACGACGCCGCCGAACTCGAGCTCACCTCGCGCCCCGGCATCGACCCGCGCACCGGCCGTCCGCGCAAGTTCGCCTACCCGCCGAACCTGTACGTGGTCGACGGTGGCGCACCCCAGGTCGCGGCCGCCGCCGAGGTGCTGGACGAACTCGGCATCACCGACGTCGCCGTGATCGGCCTGGCCAAGCGCCTGGAGGAGGTCTGGGTGCCCGGCGAGCCCGACCCGGTGATCATGCCGCGCAACAGCGAGGCGCTGTTCTTGCTGCAACGGGTCCGCGACGAGGCGCACCGCTTCGCCATCACCTTCCACCGCAGCAAACGCTCGCGGCGAATGACCGCCTCCGCGCTGGATTCGGTGCGCGGACTCGGCGCGACGCGCCGGACCGCGCTGGTCACGCATTTCGGTTCGGTGGCCAAGTTGAAGGAGGCGACAGTCGAGCAGATCACCGAGGTACCCGGCATCGGCGTGGCGACGGCGAAAGCCGTGCTCGCGGCGCTGCGGGACGAGTGAGGGACCGCAAAATCTCCAGCTCCGGTCCGACCTGCATATATCCTCGGTACCGTTCATGTTCGTAAGCCGTCCTCATCACGGAGGGTGAGCGCGCATGCCCGGTACCGAATCCGGTGCGGGATGATCGAGAGGCACCTAGACACGGATTCCGGTAGGACATGACACGCGTCGAATCGAACAACAGTGCGGGCAGTCCGCGTGCGGGCAATCAGCTGCGGCAGCAGGTCGAAGTGGTCATCGTGACCGGCCTGTCCGGCGCGGGCCGCGGCACGGCCGCGCGCGTGCTGGAGGATCTGGGCTGGTACGTCGCCGACAACCTGCCGCCCGAGCTGATCGGCAGGCTCGTCGAGCTCGGCGCCTCCGCGGAACCGCCGATCCGGCGGCTCGCGCTGGTCATGGACGTGCGCAGCAGATTCTTCACCGGTGACCTCTCGGTGGTCACCGAACAGCTGCGCGCGCTCGGCGTGCGGACCAGGGTGTTGTTCCTCGAGGCCTCCGACGACGTGCTGATCCGCCGCTTCGGATTCGCCCGCAGGCGGCACCCGCTGCAGAGCGAGAGCGCCGACGGCACGCTGTCCGCCGGCATCGCCGCCGAACGGGTGCGGCTCTCCGCCGTGAAGACGGCCGCCGACCTCGTGATCGACACCACCGAGTTGTCCATTCACCAGTTACACCGCAAGCTGGAGGAGGCCTACGGCGGCGGCGCGCCCGCCGCCTTGCAGCTGACCGTGCAGTCCTTCGGCTTCAAGTACGGGGTTCCGTTGGACGCCGACATGGTGTTGGATGTGCGTTTTCTACCCAATCCACATTGGATACCGGAACTGCGGGAACACACGGGACAGGAGACGGTGGTCAGCGAGTACGTGCTGTCGCGCCCCGGGGCGACCGACTACCTGCACACCTGCCGCCACCTCGTCGACCTGACGACGAACGGTTACCGCCAAGAGGGGAAGCGATACATGACGGTGGCAGTGGGCTGCACGGGGGGCAAGCACCGCAGCGTGGCGATCGCCGAGGCGCTGTGCGAACTCATCGGATCGGAGTCGGACGGCTCGGCCGACGTCGTGCGGGTCGTGCACCGGGATCTGGGGCGCGAATGACCGGGTGGGAATCGAATCCCGCCATCGTCGCGCTCGGTGGCGGCCACGGCCTGTACGCCACCCTGACGGCGGTGCGGCGGCTGACCAGGAAGATCTGCGCGGTGGTTACCGTCGCAGACGACGGCGGGTCCTCCGGCAGGCTGCGCGCGGAGCTGGGGGTGCTGCCGCCGGGGGATCTGCGCATGGCCCTGGCCGCATTGGCCGCGGACCCCGAAGGAGTGTGGACGCAAACCGTCCAGCATCGTTTCGGCGGCACCGGCGCGCTCGCGGGTCATTCGGTCGGCAATCTCATTCTGGCGGGGCTCACCGAGGTGCTCGGCGATCCCGTGGCCGCGCTGGACGAGGTGGCCAAGATGTTGCGCGCCAGCGGCCGGGTGCTCCCGATGTCGCCGATCGCGCTCGACATCGAGGCCGATGTCTCGGGGCTGGAAGCGGACCCTCGGGTCAGCCGCTGTATCCGCGGCCAGGTGGCGGTCGCCACGACGCCGGGCAAGGTGCGGCGCGTGCGGCTGATCCCGTCCGATCCGCCCGCGAGCCCGGAGGCGACCTCGGCCATCGAACACGCCGACGTGGTGGTGCTCGGGCCCGGCTCGTGGTTCACCAGCGTGATTCCGCACGTCCTCGTTCCCGAGCTGCGCGACGCGCTGGTCTACACCAGAGCCAGAAAGGTGCTGGTGCTCAACCTCGCCGCGGAGCCAGGGGAGACGGCCGGTTTCTCCGCCGAGCGTCATCTGCATGTATTGTCCCAGCACGCACCGGAATTCGTGGTCGACGAGGTCTTGGTCGATTCCGGCTCGGTCCCGGAGGGCCGGGAACGCGAACATGTGGCCAGGGCTGCCGAACAGTTGCGGGCGCGAGTAACCTTCTCCGATGTCGCCGAAGCGGGAACGGACCGGCATCACCCCGGAAAGCTTGCCGCCGCACTGGATCAGCTGATCCGGCAACCTCGGCCGCAAATGGCAGGACTTCGAGTCGAAGGACGGCACATGGGCGCGGATGTGCGGTCCGGGTTGGGTGGAAAGGAGCGCGTCTCGTGGCGATGACAGCCGAAGTGAAAGACGAGCTGAGCAGGCTCACGGTGTCGCAGGTCAGTTCCCGCAAGGCGGAGCTCTCCGCCCTGTTGCGTTTCGCGGGTGGCCTGCACATCGTCGGGGGTCGGGTGATCGTCGAGGCCGAGGTGGACATGGGTTCCATCGCTCGACGGCTACGCCGGGAGATCTTCGAACTGTACGGCTACGGCTCCGATGTGCACGTGCTCGGTGCGGGCGGTCTGCGCAAGACCTCCCGCTACGTCGTGCGAGTGTCGAAGGAGGGCGAGGCGCTGGCCAGGCAGACCGGTCTGCTCGACGTGCGCGGCCGCCCGGTGCGCGGACTGCCTGCCCAGGTGGTCGGCGGCAGCATCGCCGACGCCGAAGCCGCTTGGCGCGGAGCGTTTCTCGCGCACGGCTCGCTCACCGAACCGGGTCGCTCTTCGGCGCTCGAGGTCAGCTGCCCCGGCCCGGAGGCGGCGCTCGCGCTGGTCGGCGCGGCCCGCAGGCTGGGCATCACGGCCAAGGCGCGCGAGGTGCGCGGCACCGACCGCGTCGTGGTGCGCGACGGCGAGGCCATCGGCGCGCTGCTGACCAGGATGGGCGCCCAGGACACCCGGCTCACCTGGGAGGAGCGCCGGATGCGCCGCGAGGTGCGCGCCACCGCCAACCGGCTGGCCAACTTCGACGACGCGAACCTGCGCCGCTCGGCGCGCGCCGCGGTCGCCGCGGCCGCCAGGGTCGAGCGTGCGCTGGACATCCTCGGCGACGAGGTGCCCGATCACTTGGCCGCGGCGGGCAAGCTGCGCGTCCAGCACCGCCAGGCGTCCCTGGAGGAGCTCGGTCAGCTCGCCGACCCGCCGATGACGAAAGACGCTGTGGCGGGCCGGATTCGGCGCCTGCTCTCGATGGCGGACCGGCGCGCCAAGGAACTCGGCGTGCCCGACACCGAATCCGCTGTGACCGCTGAGCTTCTCGACGAGGCCTGACAGCGCTCGAGTCACCCGCACGCCCCGAGGGCCGATATCCGGCGCTCGGGGTGTGTCGCGTACGGGGCCTCGAGGTTCGCCGCTATCCGAGGGGGCGTCTCGTCTGCACGGAGTTCACGCGCCGGGATCGCGAAGCATGGCCCACGTGACGGGACCGCCGTCCGGGATCTCCACCGTCGCGGTGACGCGAAAGCCGAGCCGCTCGTAGAAGCCGACGTTGCGTTTCTCGGAGGTCTCCAGGAAGGCGGGCACACCCGCGCGCTCGGCGGCCGCCAGCCCCGGCCGGATCACGGCGCTGCCGAGCCCGCGTCCCTGACTGTCCGGGTCGACGCCGACGGTGCCGAGGAACCAGACGGGTTCGACCGGGCGGTGCGGTGCGAGCGCGGCCTCCGCCGCCGCGTACGCCGCGGCGCGGTCACCGGCCAGCTCGGCGAACCGCGGCGCGAGTTCGGCGAAGACCGGGCCCGCGTCGGTGTCGGGGGTGGTCCAGACGGCGATGGCCGCGCCCTCGTCGGCGACCCAGACATGACCGTGCGGCAGACCGACGTGGGTCAGGAAAAGTTCCTGCATGCCGCGAATCCGCTGGTCGTGGTCGTGGGCGTCGATGGTGTGGCGAGTCCACGCATAGTCGGTGAAGGCCCGGCTCAGGGTCAGGGCGGCGCGGGGAATGTCGGAGAGAGCCGCTGGTCGCACGGTCACGGAAGCGGGCTGGGACGACTGTTCGGTACGCACTGTGTCCATACTGCCGTGCCGCGCGATATTCGCCGTCGAATATTCGGCCGTCTCAGCCGGGCTGCGCCGCGCCGCGTCCCCGTGCGGGCGTCGTAGGCGCGTGTTCGGGCGACGTGACAGCGAAAGGCGTTGGGGCGCTAGGCTTCCGCGACACGCGGAATTCTGTCGAGGGGGATTGTCACCGTCCCGGTCGCCACGCGGGCGGCACGGACGGGCGTCCGCACTGGCCGCGACGTGGCGCGCCGCCGCCGGATCGCGACCGGTCACGGCTCTCCGGCGGTGCTCACCATGCGAGGTGCGTGTCGGAGAGGTGACGGCCGGGCATTAGTGTGAGTGAGGCATCGGAATGAATCCGCTTGAAAGCTGAGGAGCGATAACGTGACTGTCCGGGTAGGCATCAACGGCTTCGGCCGTATCGGACGTAACTTCTTCCGGGCGGTGGAGGCGCAGAAGGCGCTCGGCACCACCGATATCGAGATCGTCGCGGTCAACGACCTCACCGACAACGCGACCCTGGCCACGCTGCTGAAGTACGACTCGATCCTCGGCCGTCTGCCGCAGGATGTCTCGCTGGACGGCGAAGACACCATCGTGGTCGGCGACCAGCGGATCAAGGCCCTGGCCATCAAGGAAGGCCCGGCGGCCCTGCCCTGGGGCGACCTGGGCGTCGACGTCGTCGTCGAGTCCACCGGCATCTTCACCGACGCCACCAAGGCCAAGGGCCACCTGGCGGCGGGCGCCAAGAAGGTCATCATCTCCGCCCCGGCCAAGGGCGAGGACCTGACGGTGGTCATGGGTGTCAACGACAGCCAGTACGACGGCAGCCAGAACATCATCTCCAACGCGTCCTGCACCACCAACTGCCTCGGTCCGCTGGCCAAGGTCCTCAACGACGAGTTCGGCATCGAGCGTGGCCTGATGACCACGATCCACGCCTACACCCAGGACCAGAACCTGCAGGACGGCCCGCACTCCGACCTGCGCCGCGCCCGCGCCGCCGCGCTGAACATCGTGCCCACCGGCACCGGCGCCGCCAAGGCCATCGGCCTGGTGCTGCCCGAGCTGCAGGGCAAGCTGGACGGCTACGCGCTGCGCGTGCCGGTCCCGACCGGCTCGGTCACCGACCTGACCGCGACCCTGAGCAAGTCGGCCACCATCGACGAGATCAACGCCGCGTACCAGGCCGCCGCCGAGGGCCCGCTGAAGGGCATCCTCAAGTACAACACCGACCCGATCGTGTCCAGCGACATCGTCACCGACCCGCACTCGTCGATCTACGACGCGCCGCTGACCAAGGTCATCGACGATCAGGTGAAGGTCGTGTCCTGGTACGACAACGAGTGGGGCTACTCCAACCGCCTCGCCGACCTCATCGGCCTCGTCGGCAAGAGCCTCTGAGCCGCATGACTGTCAAGACGCTCCAGGATCTCCTGAACGAGGGTGTCGAGGGTCGGGGCGTGCTGGTGCGCTCCGACCTGAACGTCCCCCTCGACGACAACGGTCAGATCACCGACCCCGGCCGCATCATCGCCTCGGTCCCGACGATCGAGGCGCTGGTCCAGGCCGGCGCCAAGGTGGTCGTCACCGCGCACCTCGGTCGTCCGAAGGGCGAGCCGGACGCGAAGTTCTCGCTGGCTCCGGTCGCCGCGAAGCTGGCCGAGCTGCTCGGCCGCAACGTCCAGCTGGCCGGTGACGTGGTGGGCTACGACGCGCTCTCGCGCTCGGAGGGCCTCACCGACGGCGACGTGCTGCTGCTGGAGAACGTGCGCTTCGACCCCCGCGAGACCAGCAAGGACGAGGCCGAGCGCGGCAAGCTCGCTGCCGCCCTCGTCGAGCTGGTCGGCGAGGACGGCGCGTTCGTCTCCGACGGCTTCGGCGTCGTGCACCGCAAGCAGGCCTCGGTCTACGACGTGGCCGAGCTGCTCCCGCACTACGCGGGCACGCTGGTCGCGGCCGAGGTCGACGTGCTGGCCAAGCTGACCCAGAACCCCGCGCGGCCGTACGCGGTCGTGCTCGGCGGCTCGAAGGTCTCCGACAAGCTGGCGGTCATCGAGGCGCTGGCTCCCAAGGTCGACACCCTGGTGATCGGCGGCGGCATGTGCTTCACCTTCCTTGCCGCACAAGGCCTTCCGGTGGGCTCCTCGCTGCTGCAGGAAGAGATGATCGAGACCTGCAAGGGCCTGCTCGAGCGCTTCGGCGACGTCATCCACCTGCCGCGCGACATCGTGGTGGCGGACAAGTTCGCGGCCGACGCCGATTCGAAGGTCGTGCCCGCCAACGAGATTCCCGAAGGCTGGATGGGTCTGGACGTGGGCCCGGAGTCGGTCGCCCGGTTCGCGGCGCTGCTCACCGAGGCGAAGACGGTGTTCTGGAACGGCCCGATGGGCGTGTTCGAGTTCGACAACTTCGCCGCGGGCACCCGCGGGGTCGCCGAGGCCATCGTCACCGCCACCGGTAAGGGCGCGTTCACCGTGGTCGGCGGCGGCGACTCGGCCGCGGCCGTGCGCGCGCTCGGACTGCCCGAGGACGGTTTCTCGCACATCTCCACCGGCGGCGGCGCGTCGCTGGAGTACTTGGAGGGCAAGGAACTCCCCGGCATCAGCGTTCTGGAGGGCTGATCCATGGCACGCAAACCGCTCATCGCGGGCAACTGGAAGATGAACCTCAATCACCTCGAGGCCATCGCCCTGGTGCAGAAGATCGCCTTCGCGCTGCCGGAGAAGTACTTCGCCAAGGTCGACGTCGCGGTCATCCCGCCGTTCACCGACCTCCGCAGCGTGCAGACTCTCGTGGAGGGCGACAAGCTGCTGATCACCTACGGTGCGCAGGACGTCTCCGTGTACGACGCGGGCGCCTACACCGGTGAGATCAGCGGCAGCATGCTGGCCAAGCTCGGCTGCACCTTCGCGGTGGTCGGGCACTCGGAGCGCAGGCAGTACCACAACGAGGACGACGCCACCGTGCTGGCCAAGGCCAAGCAGGCGCTCGAGCACGGCATCACGCCGATCGTCTGCATCGGCGAGGGGCTGAACGTCCGCGAGGCGGGCACGCACGTCGAGTACAACCTCGAGCAGCTGCGTGGTTCGCTGAAGGGCCTGACCACCGAGGAGATCTCGAAGGTCGTCATCGCCTACGAACCGGTGTGGGCCATCGGCACCGGCAAGGTCGCCACCCCCGCCGACGCGCAGGAGGTGTGCGGCGCCATCCGCGCCGAGCTGGGCGAGCTGGCCTCGCCCGAGGTCGCCATGGACGTGCGGGTGCTCTACGGCGGTTCGGTCAACGCCAAGAATGTCGGCGAGCTGGTCGCTCAGCCGGACATCGACGGTGCGTTGGTCGGCGGCGCGTCGCTGAAGGGCGACGAGTTCGCCACCCTCTCCGCGATCGCCGCGGGCGGCCCGCTGCCCTGAGTGATCCAGACGGCTTCGCCCTCGAGGTGATCCAGAGGGCTTCGCCCTGAGATATCGAGGGCGCTGCCTTCGGATAGTGAGGGTGTCGCCCTGACGCTCGATCGAAGGGCCCGGTATCGCGTGTGCGATACCGGGGCTTTTCGTTCGGGCGGCGCTGTGTTTCGACAGCGCGGTGTTGCGCTGTGCTTTGCGTGGCGCTGCTTCGTTCTCGGCGACAACCGTGCGGCGGCCGGTGGCGCGTTTCGTGCGTGATGCTGGGCAGGCTCGATCTTCAAGGCTGACAAGGATTTCCGTGCGCTCCAGGAACCCTCGGCTGTCCACCGACCGGCAACCGCCACGAGTGGACGACGCGAGCCGGGCGCCCCTCAGGCGGACGTGATCGCTACTGCGCCGTCAGGGTGAGACCGTGCCCGTTCTGGTTGCGCAGGGTCAGGATGTCGGCGTCGATGGTGGCGGTGGTCGTCCCGTCGAGTGCGCGCAGCACCACGGTCTCGACCTCCATCACCTCCGGCGGGCACATCATCTTGGTGGCGCCCAGCCGGAAGGTGACCTTCTGGCCGCCCTGCCCCGGCTCGATGGTGGCCGTGCCGGTCAGCCGGTTGCAGCCCGCCGATCCGGAGACGGCGCCGTCCTCGGCGATCACCAGCGTCGGCTTCGCGTCGTCGATGGCCTGGGACCGGATCTGCGCGTCCGGGGTGATCAGCCCGTTCACCACCCACGTGGTGCCGCGCAACGGCTTGTCCGGTCGCGCGACCTTCTTGTCCAGCAGCGTGACGGTCTGCTCGTTGTTCTGCAAGGTCAGGGTGTCGCCGTCGAGCTTCCAGGTGGGCGCGGAATTCAGCAGCGTGTCCACCCAGCGATCCGCGTCGGCCAGCTCGCCGGGACAACCGATCAGCGTGCTCGCCAGTTCCTCGGCTCGCAGCACGTGGTCGTCGAGCGTCACCGCCCCCGAGATCGTGTTGCATCCCGCGGACGCGGTGACCTTGCCGTCCGCGAACCGCAACGAGAGCGGGCCGCCACCGGGAATCGGCTCTCCCCGCACCTGCGTCGACAAGAACGTGCGTCCCATCGGCGTCGCCACGGGCTCGCTCGGCTCGGTGTCGTCTCCGCCGGAGCAGGCGGCGACGCCGAAGGCGAGCAACAGCACCGGGACGAATCGCAGGAGTGAGGACGCCATGGGCGCGATGCTACCGAGATCGGGGCTCGCGCCGCGGGATCCCAGCCTGCGCCGGTCGGACCCGGGACGAGAAACGTTCGGGGACAGTGCCGACGACGAGCGCGCACGCCACTCGGCCACTGCCGACATCGGCTTCGACCTTTGCGGCGGACCAGGCAAGATGTCGGGGACGAATCGAGCTCGGATGATCATCGTGAATCGTGGGGAGGGCGCGGGTGCGAGTGTGGACGTTGCAAGCGCCGGAAGTGGTTGCGGCGCTGCGGAGCCGGGGCCGCTACCGGGCGTCGTGGGATCGGGTGGTCGTGAACTGGCGGCCCGCCTACCGCGCCATGGTGGCGCAGATGGAGCGCAGCGGCATCGCCTGCGGCGACGATCCGCCGGTGTGGTGCTGGCCGGGGCGGGCGCTGCGCCGCAGGCGGGTGCGGATGACCGCGGACCTGTTGCTCGGCGACGATCAATGGGCGCACGGCGTGTGCCTGCTGCGGTTGACCGTGCCGCCCTCGGCCGCGCTCGCGACGTCCTACGCCCGCTGGAACGACTACCTGGGGGAGACGATGGCCATGCTCGCGGCGGCGGGACGATCCGAAGGTCCGGCGTTCGGGCCCGAGGAGGCGGCGATGGATTGGCGCGGCGTCCCGGTCGACGAATGGGACGCCACCCAGATCGTGCTGCCGGAGCTGCGCCGCGAATGGCTGGTCGGCGTCCGCCACTACCCGCCCGGAGCCGATGCCGCTGCCCGGATCGCCGCCGACCCCGCACTCCGAAGTACGTCATGCTGGACACCATGACGATCTCGCTCGACCAGGCCGACTCCGTGGTTGCCGCCGCCCGCCGCGCCGCGACCGACCGCGGGGAAACCGTCACGATCGCGGTGGTCGACGGCGACGGCAGGTTGATCGCGTTCGCACGCATGCCTGGCGCCGCGCTGCCGACCATCGACTCCGCCCAACACAAGGCTGCCGCCGCGATCGTGCTCGGCTTCGACACCATTCAGATGGCCTCGCTGAGCGACCCGGGTCATCTGTTGCCCGGCGCCGTCTCCTCTGGCGATCCGATCGTGCCGCACGGTGGAGGTGTGCTGATACGAGCGGGCGGGGTCGTGATCGGTGCGCTCGGAGTATCCGGCGCAACGACCCCGATCGTCGATCACAAGATCGCGTCGACGGCCGCAGGCTGAGTGCACTTCCGCTTCACGGCACCCCGAATCGGCGTAGACCTCGCTGTCGCGGGCGCCGCTGGAAGCGGTCCGCGGACGTCGGGCGCGGCGGTATATTCGACGGGCTCGACGCTCGTAGTTCGACCAGAAGATGGGATACCGATTCGGACAGCTACGAAGGGAGAGTTGCCATGGCCGACGCCACCCAGGTATTCGCCGAGATCGATCTCGATGATGACGGCTACATTTCCGTCGCCGAACTGAAGGAATACCTCGATCGCACTCGTCCGGTCAGCGACGCCGCAGGCTCCAGGTACTTCGGGTTGCTCGACAAGAACAAGGACGACCAGATCAGCTTCGAGGAATTCGAGCAGTCCTACCTGGCAGGCCGCTAGTTCCGCGTCGCACCGCCAGCCGTCTCGGCAATCATCACGAGGCGGTGCTGGCCGTGCCGCTGTCGATCGCGCACCAGCTCGAGGCCCCGCAGCCCCGGACCCGCACAGTCCGGGGCTGCGCTGTGCGGTAGGGCTACAGGTTCTCGACGCGGATGGTGGTGTCGGCGAAACCTGACCGCGCTGGCGGCGGTGACTGGGCGGTGCTGTCCGGTCACGCAGGAGCAGCCTTGAATGGCAGCCCGACGGATGTGCGGAACGGTGCCGGTGCTCGCGGCGATATGCTCGGCGGAGTGACCACCGCCGACGCGACGACCCCGCTCTCCACCTGGGCGCCGCTGCGGTCGCCGATCTATCGGGCGCTGTGGATCGCGCAATTGGTGTCCAACCTCGGCACCTGGATGCAGACGGTCGGCGCGCAGTGGATCCTCGTCGACGAGCCGAACGCGGCGACGCTGGTGTCGTTGGTGCAGACGGCGATCACGCTGCCGGTCATGCTGTTGGCCATTCCGTCCGGGGTGATCGCCGACCTGGTGGACCGTCGTCGCCTGCTGCTCGGCGCCCAGTCCGCGATGGCGTTGCTCGCGACGCTGCTCGCGATCTCCACCGCGACCGGGCAGACCACCCCCGAGGTCCTGCTCACCCTGCTGTTCCTCTTGGGCTGCGGACAGGCGCTCACCGCGCCCGCGTGGCAGGCGATCCAGCCGGAACTGGTTCCGCGCGAACAGATTCCGTCCGTGGCGGCGCTGGGCAGCATGAACATCAACATCGGCCGCGCGGTGGGGCCCGCGGTGGCGGGCGTGCTGGTCTCGCTGTCGGGGCCGACGCTGGTCTTCGCGCTCAACGCGCTGTCCTTCGCCGGGATCGTCGCGGTGCTGGCCGTCTGGCGCAGGCCGGTCACCGATCGGCAGCTGCCCACCGAGCGACCGCTGGCCGCGTTACAGGCGGGCACCCGGTTCATCCGGGCCGCGCCCGCGATCCGCCGGGTGCTGCTGCGATCGATCCTGTTCATCGCGCCCGCGAGCGCGCTGTGGGCGCTGCTTCCGGTGATCGCGCGGGACTCACTCGGCCTGTCGTCCTCCGGCTACGGCCTGATGCTCGGCGCGCTCGGCCTCGGCGCCGTGCTCGGCGCGGCGGGTCTATCGCGGATCCGCGCGCTGTTGACGCCGACGCAGCGGCTGACCACGGCCGCGGTGCTGTTCGGCGTGGCGTCGGCGGGCGCGGCGCTGCTGCACACCGTGGCGGTGGTGCTGGTGCTGCTGGTGGCCGCGGGTCTGGCCTGGCTGCTGGCCATGTCCACGATGAACTCCACCATGCAGCTGCTGCTGCCCGCCTGGGTGCGTGCCCGCGGGCTCTCGGTCTACATGCTGGTCTTCATGGGCGGGCAGGCGATCGGCTCGCTGTTCTGGGGTCTGGTGGCCGGTGCGCTCGACTCGGTCGCCGCGCTGCTCATCGCCGCGGCGCTGTTGGCGGGCAGTGCGGTGAGCAGCGTGTGGTTGCCCATCCGGCACAACGCCGAGGAACTCGATCACACGCCCTCGGCGTTCTGGCCGGAGCCGCAGCTGGTGGTGGAACCGCAGCCCGCCGACGGCCCCGTGCTGGTGCTGCGGTCCTACGACGTGCCGGAGGACCGGGTCGAGGAATTCCTCGAGGCGATGGCGTTCGTTGGGCGCTCGCGCCAGCGCACCGGCGCGATGGAATGGCGGTTGTACCGCGACGTCGGCGTGGTCGACCGCTATGTCGAGGCGTTCGTGGTGCGCTCCTGGGCCGAGCACATGCATCAGCACCAGGTCCGTCTGACCGCGCAGGACCAACTCCGCGAGCACGCGGTGGCGGAGTTCGGCGCGGGCGAGGAACAGATCACCCACTTGGTCGGAGTCGACCGCAGGTAGCGCGCGGCCCCCGGCCGAGCCAGAGCCGGGGCAGCGCCGCCGAGCCCCATTAGGCGCGGGATGAACCCACCCCATAGACTGATCGCCATGCGGATGTTCCTGGATATCCTCCTGATCATCACCAGCGTGCTGCTGGTGCTGCTGGTGCTGCTGCACCGCGCCAAGGGTGGAGGCCTGTCCAGCCTGTTCGGCGGCGGCGTGCAATCGAGCCTGTCCGGCTCCACGGTCGTCGAGAAGAACCTCGACCGCGTCACCATCTTCACCGGCCTCATCTGGGTCATCGCCATCCTCGGCATCGGCCTGGAGATCAAGTTCGCCTGAGCGGGCAACGGCCCGGACACCGGGCCTGCCGCGAACGTTGGCGCGCGATTCACTTCCCGTTACTCGACACGGTTAGCGTGACGAGCACGGGAAGGAGTCGGTATGGAACTCCGGCATCTGGTGTCGTTCCTGGTGCTAGCCGAGGAACTGCACTTCGGTCGCGCCGCGCAGCGGCTGCACCTGACCCAGCCGAGCCTCAGCGCGCAGCTGCAGAAGCTGGAGAAGTCCCTCGGCGTGCGGCTCGTCGCGCGGAATTCGCACGAGGTGAAGCTGACGTCGGCGGGCCGCGAGTTCGAGGGACAGGCCCGGCTGATCGTGGCGCAGGTGGATCGCGCCGCCGAGGTCAGCGCCCCGGCGCGGGTGACCACGCGCAACCGCTCGGGACGGACGCCCACGGTGACCGCCAGATCACCGTGGGCGCCCGCGATGCCGAGCGCGGCGTCGAGTCCCTCCGCGACCACACGCAGTCGACCGTCGCGCTCGGTGACGGTGGCGGACAGCAGGTTCATGGGCGGTGCGCCGAGGAAGCCCGCGACGAAGGTCGACCGTGGCCGGTCGTAGAGCTCCTCGGGCGGCCCGACCTGCGCCAGTGCGCCGTCCTCGAACAGCGCGATGCGGGTGGCCATCGTCATCGCCTCTACCTGGTCGTGCGTGACGTACAGGAACGTCGCACCGAGCCTGCGGTGCAGGGCGATGAGCTCCGCCCTGGTGGCGCTGCGCAGTTTCGCGTCCAGATTCGACAGCGGCTCGTCCATGAGGAACGGCCCCCGGATCGCGAACCATGGCGCGCGCCAAGGCGACTCGCTGCCGCTGGCCGCCCGACAGCGCGGCCGGGCGGCGGCGCAGCAGCGGAGTCAGCTCGAGCGCCGCGGCCACCTCCGCCACCTGCTCGGCGATCAGGGCGCGGGACAGCCGCCTGGCCCGGAGCGGGAACGCGATATTGCGTTCGACCGTGAGATGCGGATACAGCGCGTAACTCTGGAAGACCATGGCAAGGTCCCGCTGCTGCGGGGCCGCGCCGGTGATGTCGCGGCCGTCGAGCAGGACGCGTCCGGAGGTCGGCGTCTCCAGACCGGCGATCAGGCGTAGCAGCGTCGACTTGCCGCAGCCGCTCGGCCCGAGCAGCACCATGAACTCGCCATCGGCGATGTCCAGCGACACCTCGCGCACCGCGTCGGTCGCGCCGAAACGTTTCGACACCGCGTCGATCTGTAGCCGGGCCATCCGGGTCCTCCTCTCGCACCGAGACCTGTCGAGTGTCGGGCGGAGCGGGGGCATGGCAGCGGGCGATAGGAGAAGCCGATCGCGCGAATCACGTCCCGCTGTCGACCGCCGCTCGGACGCGCCGTGACGGCACGGTCTTCTCGCCGACGTCGGCGCGCCGGGCGCCGACCCGACGACCAGAGGAGACACCCATGAGAAGCACACTCGTGACTTGCGCGCTACTGGCGGCCGCGCTCGCCTTCGGCGCCGCGCCCGCCGGGGCCGCACCGGAATCCGATGCGGTCGGATTCTCCGCTACCGCCACCGAGACATCGGCCGTGGTCACCGTCGACGCGGGCTCGATGGTGGTCGACGACGGCGTGTTCGAGATCCGCGCCACGGACGGCACGGTGCTCGCGGGCACCGATTGGCTTTCCGCGTCGACGATTTCGTGTTCCCCATCGCCGCGGAGATCGCCGGGCGCTCGGCCACGCTGACGCCGCGATTCGATCTCGCGCACGCCGCCTACCGGCCGGTCGCCCTGCCCTTCGAGGAGCAGGCGCCGTGGAAGTCGGAATACGAGCGGGAGCAGGCGGCCTGGAGCCGGATGACGTCCACCATCTCGATGGGGGCCACCATCGGGACGCTGGTCGGCGGATTGGGCGGCGCGGCGGTCGGCTGTGTCCTCGGCGGCGTCGTCGGCGCGACCGTGGCGTCGGCGACCATCGTCGGGCTGTTCGGTCCGTTCATTCCCGCCGCGGGGGTGGGCTGTCTCGGCGGCATCGTCGCCATCGGCGCCCTCGGCACCGTCGCGGGTCAGCTGCTGGTGACCGCGCCCGTCGCCGTCTTGGCCGCGGCCCAGTACTTCACGACGATCAACACTCCGTTCCCGAAGAAGTGACCTCGGCGGCCGTGTCGCGCGCTCGCTCGCGCGTCACGACCAGCGCCGTGACGACCGCCAGGCCGAGGACGGCGGTGGCGATGCCGAACGCCGCGGGATAGCCGTCGCCGAGCACCGGCGCGACGACGAGCGGGCCGAGCATCTGGCCCGCCCCGTAGACGGCGGTGAGCGGTGCGGCGGCGTCGGCCCCGGACAGCTCACCGCCCACACGCATGGCGAGCATGACGATGCCCATGAAGGTGGCGCCGAACAGCGCCGCCGACACCACCATCGCCCAGCTCGCGCCCGTCACCGCGGGCAGCAACGCCGAAACGCTTTGAGCGAGTAGCGCGATCGGCAGCGCGACGGCGGGCGTCACGCGGCGCGCGGCCGCCGCCCACAGCACCGTGGCCGGCGCCGCGGCCGCACCGACGACGATCCAGGCCGAGGACCCGAGCGCCGCGCCGCGCTGATCGCTCACCGCCGCCACGAGGAAGGTGCCGATGACGATGTAACCGAGGCCCTCCAGGAAATACGCCGCGAGCAGCGCCCGCCAGGCGCGGCTCGGCGGGGAGGCGGCGTGTCCGGCGGACCCGCCGGGATGGATGTCGAGGCGCAGTGCGGGCGCGAGCAGGATCGCGGTGAGCGCGGCTGCCCCGAGCCACATGCCCTGCCAGGACAGCACCGGCCGCACCGCGAGCACCAGCATGCCGGTCAGCGCGATACCGAAACCCACACCGCCGAAAGCGATTCCGGCGGCCCGGCCGGAGCCGTCGTGCCTGGCCATCGCGCTCGCGCAGCCGACGAACACCACGGCGCTGGCGATTCCCGCGATCAGCCGCAACGCGGCGGCGAGCGCCGTCGGCGCGGGCAGCGCCATCAACGCCTCGCTCGCGACCAGGGCCACGGCGGCGACCCGGAAGGATCGCGGATTGTTGCCTTTCGGCTTGCGCGCCAGCAGCACCGCGCCGAGCAGATAACCCGCGTAGTTGGCGGTCGCGATGACCGCTCCGTCGCTCGCGGTGATGCGGTGGGCGTCGACCATGACCGGCAGCAGCGGCGTGTAGACGAAGCGCCCCACGCCCATCGCGGCGGCCAAACCCGATGCGGCGGCCAGCGCGGGGCGCAGGGTGGCGGACGGGGCGGCGACGGCGGTACTGATCACGTGACCCGACGGTACCGCGCCGCGAATCAGTCGTTGCGCGGCACCCGGCCGTCGACATCGGTGAAGCCGTACTCGTCGGCGAGGTCGGCCACCCGCCAGGCCCGTCCGGTGCGGGCGCGTCGGCGGGGATCGGCGGCCAGCGCCACGACGGCGCGCCCGGGGAAACGCGGCGTCTCGGCGACGGCGAGGTCGAAGGTGCCCTCGCCGGGCAGCGTGACCAGGCGCCGTCCGTCGGCGTCGGCGGGGACCAGTTGCAGCAGTTCGGTATCCACGATGCCCGGCCAGAGCGAGACCACGGTGACCTCGGTGTCGGCCAGGTCGTGCGCCATGTCCGCGGTGAGCCGGTCCAGCGCCGTCTTGGCGACGCCGTAGACCGCGTTGTGCATGTACCGTCGCGACCCCGGCGACGAGATGTTGACGACGAGCCCGCCGGAGCCGATGAGCAGCGGCGCCGCGAAGAAGCTTGCCGCGTAGTGGGATCGGACGCCCACGTCGAAGGTCTCGTCCCAGGCGGTCGGCGGCACCTCCCAGAACGGTTTGCCGAGCCAGCGCGCGGCGGCGGGGGAGTTGTAGACGTTGTTCACCAGCACGTCGAGACGACCCTGCTCGGCGCGCACCCGCTCGAACAGCCGCTGCACGGCGTCGTCGTCGCGGTGATCGCAGACAAAGGGGATGCCGCGCCCGCCGAGCGCGTCGATCTCGGCCGCGGTGTCGTGGACCGTGCCGGGTAGTCGGCCCGGCGTCGCCGACCGGCCGGTGATGTACACCGTCGCGCCCGCCGCGCCCAGTTCCAACGCGATGCCCTTGCCGATGCCGCGGCTCGCGCCGGTGACGACCGCGACCCGGCCGTGGAGTTCTCGAGGTATTCCGCTCACGACTCCCGGACATTACCGTGAAACATAGAACAGGTTCTAAGTTTGGAGGCGAGAGTGGAGCCGACGCATCGGTTCGTGACCACCAACGGTACCCGGATGCACGTCACCGAACAGGGTAGCGGCCATCCCGTGGTGTTCTGTCACGGTTTCCCGCACACCGGGTTCGTCTGGCATCGACAGCTGGCCGCGGTCGCCGCCGCCGGATATCGCGCCCTCGCGCCCGACCTGCGCGGGTACGGCCGGACCGAGGCTCCCGACGACCCGGCGCACTACACGAACGAGGCGGTGGCCGGTGATCTGCTCGGCCTGCTCGACGACATCGGCGCCGAGCGCGCGGTGTTCGTCGGGCTGGATTTCGGCGCCGCCCTGGTGTGGGAACTGGCGCTGCGCGCGCCCGAGCGCGTCGCGGGCCTGATCGTGCTGAACAATCCGTACGCGCCGCGCCCGCCGCGGGCGCCCTCGGAGCTGTGGGCGAAAGCGGCCGCGCGCCATTTCCTGCACCTGGACTATTTTCAGCGGCCCGGCGTCGCCGACGCCGAACTCGGGGCCCGTCCGCGCGAATTCCTCGCCCGCGTCTACTACTCGCTCAGCGCCGACTACCACTACCTCGACACGTGGCGGTTCCCCGCCGAGGGCACCGGCTATCTCGACGTGCTCCCCGAGGCGCCCGCGCTGCCGTGGCGATGGCTCTCCGAGGACGAATTCGACACCCTGGCAGCCGATTTCGAGCGCACGGGTTTCACCGGCGGCCTCAATTGGTACCGCAATCTGGACCGGAACTGGAGCCTCACGGCCGACTACGCCGACGCGCGGGTGACCGTGCCCACCTACTTCCTCTACGGCGAGCGCGACCCGGATATGGAGGGTTTCAGCGGCCGCGATCCGTTGGGGACGCTGCGCGCGTACGTGTCGGATCTTCGTGCGGTGACGAAGGTTTCGGACGCCGGGCACCTCGTCCAGCTCGAACGAAGCGACGAGGTGAACGCGCTGATCACGGCGCATCTCGCCGACCTGGCGCCCGCGACGGCCGACCTCCCGGCCTGACAGCGCCCGGTCATCGCGGCATCGGCGGGACACGACCGGCGACGACCCTGGTGCGGACGGCCGTGAGCACCGTGATCACCAGGACCGTGACGATCTCCAGGAGGTTCCAGGGGAGAGCGTCGGCGGTGGGTTCGACGGGCTGCGGGTCGGCCGCTTGCGGTGGGCGCGCGGGCAGAGCTTGGGGTTCCGGTGCTTGCGCCGGAACAGGTTCGGGCGCGGCCTGCGGGATCGGAACGGGAGTCGGCGGATCGAGGCGGAGCGGAATACCCGGCGTCGGCGGGGTCATCGGCAACAGCAAGAGACACGTGAACAGTGCGCCGCTGCCGAAAGCGCTTCCCGCGGCGCTACCGAGCGCCGAACCGCTGGAACCGGGGCCGACCAGGCCGCTGCCGGTCGAGCTGCCGAGCGCGGACCCGCTGGAGCCGAAGCCGACGAGGCCGGGACTCACGGGGCCGCTGCCGCCGCCGCTACCGAGCGCGGAGCCGAGAGCGAGCGCGGCGCTGCCCGCCGCGGCGCTTCCGGTGCAGGCGGCGCGGACGCTGCCGACATCGAGGCCGAGGGCTTCGGCCGGTGTGGCCGGTGCGAGGGCGAGTTCGGTGTCGGCGGGAGCGACCGGGACGGTCTCGGGCTCGTGCACCGGGGTGTAGCTGCCGGTCGAGGCAGGGAGAATCGGTGCGTAACGCGGCGTGAGGTCCAAAGGGATTGCCGCGGAGACACTTCCGGTGTCGATCGGCTGTGCACCCGCGCTTCCGCTGACGAGGCTCGGCGGAAGGAGGGGCGGAGCCGGTTGGGCGGCGGCGAGTGGCGAATAGGCCAGCGAGGCTGCCATCAGGGGGAGTGCGGCGAGACCGACTGTCGCACACAGGGTTTTCGTGCCCCATGCGCCCGATCGGAGTTCGCCCGATCCGTCCCCGCTGCGGCCGTGTCTACCGGTGCGGAACATCGCCGACGCCGATCGCGGTGGCGGGTGCGGGATTCGGCGTGCGTTCGCCGATCTGCTCGAAACGTGACAGCGCGTACTCGTAGGCGTCCCTCGGGACGCGGTTCCCGCCGGAGAACGGACGGTCCAGGTTGTGGATGGCGAGCACCGCCGCGCCCACCACCACGCCGAGCAGCACGGTCATCGCGACGCTGCGCCTGGTCACCCGCAGGCCGGAGAGCACGGGACTGAGCAGCAGCAGGATGGTGCCGAAACACAGTGCAAGATAGAGGAATCCGGGCACCCCGCCGCCGGTGTCCATGGCCCGGTCGTGCCTGGCCTGCGCGACCCGGTCGAGTCCGGCCAGCGTGTCGGCGGCCGCGTCGCCCGAGGGCAAGGCTGCGACGTCGGCGCGCAGCGTGTCGAAGGTGTCCTGGGTGAGCGGACTGAGCCTGTGCTCGGTGTCCATCACCGCCCACTCCCCGGTGACGACCTGGTCGGTGTACCCGCGCACCGAACTCTGGACGAGCTGTCGATCGGGGTCGGGCAACTCCTGCGCGGCGGCGTAAGTGTCCACCAGCGCTTTCGATTCCGCGACCGTGTGATTGTGCGCGCTCTGGTACTGCTGCCAGCAGATCACCACCACGAAGGCGACGACCGCCGTGAAGAACGTCTTGATGAGGTCGAGAACCAGGGTGCCCGACGCCTCGTCGCTCGTCTGCCGCCACGACTGGGGGCGTAGGCGATCACCCACCACGAAGACCGTCAGCGCCGAGACCGCCGCGGCGACCGGAACGAGGAACTCCAAGGCCATATCGGCACCGCCTTCCACACGACTGAGCCGCCGAGGTGACACCTCGGCGCGACACGTGATCGCGGACAGCAGCGATCGTCAGGTATTCGAGGCGGCGTCAGGGGTGGATGAGATCCCTTGGCGTGTCGCGCATTCGGTGAGTCGCGCGGTATCGGCGTGCTCGCTGGACGCCGCCGCGCCAGGCGACCGGTAGTGTGACCGCATGAGAATCGGGGGAGTCGACTGGCGGCGTGGGGCGCCGCGGTGGTGGATCGCCTGGGTGCTGGGCACAGCGGGACTCTCGGGTCTCTGTTGCCTCGGATTGATCTTTCAGAACGCTGTGGAAGGCTACGAAGACCTCACCCTGATCTTGCTCCTGGCGTTGTTCTCGGCCGGAGTGTCCTGGCTGATCTGCGGACTGGTCGGGTTGATCGCCTATGGCAACGGCAGGTTGAGCTTGGTTGCGCCGCTGCTGGTGGTCTGCGCGGTGGGGCTGGTCTGGACGGGTCTGCCCGAAGATCTGGGGTGGCGGTTGTCGAAGGGCAGCCTCGAACGGGCTGCCGCCGACTGCGTGGTGTCCGATGCCGATGCCCGCTACGGCGTGTACACGATCACCAAAGTCGAGCAGTACCGAGGCGGTTGTCTGTTCGAGACGCGAGGTCTGCTCAGCCTGAGCGGCTACGCGTACATGCCCAACGGCGCGCCGGAATCGCAGGGTGAGTACGAGTACAAGTTCCGTCCTTACGACGGCGTCTGGTTCCGGTACTGGGTCTTCTAGCAGGCCGCGCGCCGACGCACCCCCGCGCGGCCGTCGTCCGTGGCTCAGCGGTACTCCGCCGCCAGCTCCGGGTAGTCCGCCCAGCGCGGCAGCTGGCGGAATTCGAGGTAGGCGGTGAGCCGGTCCAGCAGGTACTGCCAGCGCGGGCCGACGGCGCTCGCGTCGGTGTGAGAGAGGTGGCGGCGGACGAGCTCGAGGTTGGTGACGACGCCGACCTGGGTGAGCCGCAGCTCGAGGAGGCAGCCGTCGACGTGGACGACGAGTTCGTGCGGCGCGACGCAGTGATCGACGCGGACCGCGATCGGGCCGGGCACCGGGCCGTCCGCCGGCTCGATCGTGAAGTTGCCGCTGCCGCCCGACACGGCGCCGAGCCAGCGTTCCAGCTGGCTGCGGGACGTGCACGCCGACCAGACGTCCAGCACCGGCTGACGGTAGGACCGCAGATAGTGCAGCAGCACGCGATCGTCGCCCGTCTTCGCATCGTGCTCGGGTCGCACCTCGCCCAGGATGGACATCGTGGTCATCGCCCTGCCCTTTCGCCGCTGGTCACCATTGCTTTCTCCAGGGTATTTCCCGGGACCGCCCGTCGAACCGCGAACACGCGGATCGCACGCTAATCGGTGAGCAGTTCCGCGGCGGCCTTCTCGATGCCGGTCTCGTCCAGCAGCACCGAATCCGCGGCGGGCCCGAGCGGAACGAAGCTGTCCGCGCTGGTGATCCGCGCGACCCGGCCCGTGAAACCGGCGTCGACCAGCGCCGCGCACACCGATTCGGAAACGCCGCCGCTGTGCCGGGTTTCGTCGGCGATCAGCACCCGCCCGGTGGCGCGGGCATGCGTCAGCAGATCATCGACCGGCAGCGGGCTCAGCCAGCGCAGGTCGAGCACCCGGGTGCGGACGCCGCGAGCCGCGAGCCGCTCCGCCACCCGCAGGCTCATGGGGACGCCGTTGGCGAAGCTGACGATCGTGAGGTCGTCGCCGTCGCCGTAGACGCGGGCCCGGCCGATCTCCACGTGCTCCCCTGCGGCACCTGGCGCGAGCCAGGCGCTGTCGCCCGGGTGCAGGTCCTTGGTGTGATACAGCGCGATCGGCTCGAGGAAGACGCAGACCCGTCCGTCCACCCGCGCCGCCGAGACGCAGGTGCGCAGCAGCGCGGCCGCGTCGTCGGCGCGGGCCGGGACCGCGATCACCAGCCCGGGGATATCACGCAGCGCCGCAACGGAATTGTCGTTGTGGAAGTGCCCGCCGAACCCCTTCTGATAGGCCAGGCCCGCGATCCGCACCACCATCGGATTGCGGTAGCGGCCGTGCGAGAAGAACTGGAGGGTGGCGGCCTCGCCACGCACCTGGTCGGCGGCGTTGTGCAGGTAGGCGAGGTACTGGATCTCCGGAATCGGGACGAAACCGGCGAGCCCCGCACCGAGCGCGGTGCCGAGCACGCTCTGTTCGTCGAGCAGCGTGTCGAAGACGCGGCGCGCGCCGAAGCGCTTCTGCAATCCCTTGGTGACGCCGTACACGCCGCCCTTGCGTCCCACGTCTTCGCCGAACACCAGCACGTCGGGGTCGCGTTCGAGCAGGGCCGCCAAGGTGTGGTTGATCGCCTGCGCGATGGTCATCCCGGGCTCGCCCGCCTGCGCCGGCCGTCGACGGTCCGAACCGGTGAGCCGCACCCCCAGCCGGTGCGTCGCGGCCGGTGCGGGCGTCGTGTCCCGCAGCACGTCGGCGCGCACGGCGTCGGGACGCGCGGGCGCCAGCGGCGCCGTGACGGCCGCGACGGACGTCAATTTCGGTTCCCGCCAGACCAATTCGGCCATGGCCGAGACCCGGTGGCCGATCTCGTCGTAGAGCCCGACGACCTCGTCGGGACTCGCCAGCCCATGCTCGACGAGCAGCCGGGCCGTCGCGACGACCGGGTCACGCTCCAGATCGGCCGCGATATCGGCGGGCCTGCGGTACGCGGTTTCCATGTCCGACCCCGCGTGCCCGAGCAGCCGCACCGTGCGCAACCGCAGGAACGCGGGCGCGCGGTGCTCGCGCACCCAGCGCACGGCGCGTTCGGAGACGGTCAGCGCGTCGATCGGATCGCAGCCGTCGGCGGTGAAATACGCCAGCCCGGGCCGGGTTCCGTAGGCGTGTTCGATCCAGTCCGGCGGGGTGGGCACGCTGATGCCGATGCCGTTGTCCTCGCAGACGAACAGGATCGGCACCGAAATGCCCTGGTGCGCGGTGTGCACGGCGGCATTGACGGCGCCCGCCGCCGTCGAGTGGTTGGCCGAGGCGTCGCCGAAAGTACACAGCACCACCGAATCCCGCGGCCACGCCGGTGTGATGCCGAGCCGCGCCGCGCGCTCGATCGCGAACGCCAGGCCGACCGCTCGCGGTAGATGCGAGGCGATGGTGGAGGTCTGCGGGATGACGTGCGCCGGTTTGCTGCCGAAGACCTTGTGCCTGCCGCCGGAGATCGGGTCGACCGCCGCGGCGACCACGCCGAGCAGGATGTCACGGATCGGATCGAGCCCCCGCACCCGCCGCGCCCGGTGCACGAAGAAGGCCCCCGAACGATAGTGCAGCAGTGCGGGATCGGTGGCCCGCATCGCGATCGAGAGCGCAACATTCCCCTCGTGACCGGACGACCCGATGCTGTAGTACCCGCGCTTGGCCACGCCGAGCCCGCGCGCCGCCAGATCGAGCTGCCTGCTGGTGGCCTGCGCGTCGAACACCTCGAGCAGGGTGGCGCGGGAGATGCCGGGGGCGACGTCATCGTCGCGGGCCGGTCGCGTCGCCAGTGTGCCGATCTCGGCGCGAAAACGCTCGTCCAGCGCCTGTCCCGGATTCGCGCCGGATTCCGGCGACATGCCGCTCATCGCCGGTCCGCGCGACAGGAACTCGGCCGACCGGCACGGGCCGCGTCATCCCGCCGGTGACCCGACGAGCCACCGGCGAAACTATCGACGACCAGGTGCGGCATGCGACCTCCCGTATCGAGAGCGCTCAACGCCGTGCGCTAGGTAGTGCCCGGCGTTGTGCACTCGAGCCTACTCAGCGCCGTGTGCTGGAAACTACGCAGCGTCGTGCGCTGGAAACTACGCAGCGTCGTGCGCTGGAAACTACGCAGCGTTGTGCGCCGGAACGCGTTCAGCGCAAAGCGCTGGCGGCTTCGCGATCCAGCAACCACGTGGTGGACTCCGATCCCGCCGCGCCCGCCGCGGGGATGTCGACCGGTTCGGCCCCGCCGATGGCCGCGGCGACGGCCTCCGCCTTGCCCGCTCCGGCGACGATCAGCATGACGTGGCGCGAGCGACGCACCGCGGGCAGCGTCAGCGTGACGCGGACCGGCGGCGGCTTGGGGGAATTCGTCACGGTGACAACGAGTTCGTGCTCCTCGCGCACCGCGTCGGTGTCCGGGAACAGCGAGTTGACGTGGCCCTCGCCGCCCATGCCGAGCAGGTGCAGGTCGAACGCGCCGTGCTCGGCGAGGTGGGCGTGCACCGCCGTCGAATACTCGGCCGCGGCCTCGACCGGGTCGGGATATTCGCCGTCGGAGGTCGCCACCGGGTGCACCCTGGCGTGGTCGACCGGCACGTGGTCGAGCAGCGCCTGCCTGGCCTGCAGCTCGTTGCGCTCGGGATCGCCCGCCGGGACGAAACGCTCGTCGCCCCAGAAGATGTCGAGCCGCGACCAGTCGATGTCGCCGGGCGCCTTGCGCACCTCCTCGAGCAGCGCGATGCCGGTGCCGCCGCCGGTCAGCACCACCGAGGCGGTGCCGCGCTCGGCCTGCGCCGCCACCACCACCTGCACGAAGCGGGCGGCCGCCGCGGCGACGAGCACGCCCGCGTCGGGGTGCACCTCGACGGTGTCGGCGGGGAGATCGCTGTCGGCGCGCTCCCGACCGGCGTACTGCTGAGCGGTGGGCTCACTCATAGGTCACCTTCTCGATTCCGGCGAGGGCTTCGTGATAGATCTCGTCGGCGTCGAGCCGACGCAGTTCCTCGGCGAGGCAGTCGCGAGTTTCCCTCCGCGCCAATGCGATTCGCTGATCGGGATCGCCGGTGCTGGTGAGCGTCGCGGTGCGCCCGGTCTGCGGGCGTTCGATGGCCATGGTCACCGACGGCCGGTGCACCTCCACCCGCAGCGCGCCCGAGCGCCTGCGCACCGGGCAGCCCAGCCGGGCGGCCAGCCACCCGGCGAGCATGTCCAGCGCGGGCTCGTCGCGCAGGCCCGACACGGTCACCGAGTCGACCGGTTCGAAGGGCGGCTCGTCCAGCGAGGCGGCCAGCAGCGCCCGCCAGTAGGTGATCCGGCTCCATGCCAGGTCGGTGTCGCCGGACGCGTAGGAGGCATGGCGCTTCTTGATCGTCGCCTGCGGGTCCGCCGCGAAGGTGGCGTCGGTGATGCGCCGGGTCGCCAGCCGTCCCACCGAATCCTTGGAGGGGAATTCCGGCGCGCCGCGCGGCCACCACGCCACCACCGGGGTGTCGGGCAGCAGGAACGGAATGACCACGCTGCTCTCGTGGCTCACCAGCTCGCCCTGCAGGCGCAACACGATCACCTCGGCCGCGCCCGCGTCGCCGCCGACCCGGATCTGGGCGTCGAGCTTGGTCTCGGCCTCGCGGTCGCCGCGCGCGAGAACCACCACGCGGCAGGGATGTTCGCGGCTGGCGTCGTTGGCCGCGTCGATCGCGTCCTCGGCCTCGGAGCTGTCCAGCGTGCACACCACGAGGGTGAGCACCCGCCCCATGGTGATGACGCCGTTGCTCTCGCGCAGCTGGACCAGGCGCTTGGTGACCGCGCCGGTGGTGGTGTCGGGCATGTCGATGATCATGGGCGCCGCCATTCCCGGCCGGTGCGCTCCAGCATCTCGTCGGCCGAGGCCGGCCCCCACGTGCCCGCGGGATACGGATCGGGTCTGCCGTCCGCCGCCCAGTGTTCGAGCACGGGATCCAGGATGCGCCAGGACAATTCGACCTCCGCGTTCACCGGGAACAGCGACGGCACCCCGAGCAGCACGTCGAGGATCAGACGTTCGTAGGCCTCGGGGGAGGACTCGGTGAACGCTTCGCCGTAACTGAAATCCATATTGACGTCGCGCACTTCCATGCCCGACCCCGGCACCTTCGAGCCGAAGCGCATGGTGATGCCCTCGTCCGGCTGCACCCGGATCACCAGCGCGTTCTGACCGAGCTCCTCGGTCATGGTCTGGTCGAAGGGAAGGTGCGGCGCCCGTTTGAAGACCACCGCGATCTCGGTCACCCTGCGGCCCAAGCGTTTTCCGGTGCGCAGGTAGAACGGCACGCCCGCCCAGCGCCGGGTGTCGACCTCGAGGGTGATGGCCGCGTAGGTCTCGGTCTTCGACTGCGGGTCGAAGCCCTCCTCGTCGAGCAGGCCGACGACGTGCTCGCCGCCCTGCCAGCCCTCCGCGTACTGCCCGCGCGCGGTGGTCTCGTCCAGCGGTTCCACCAGCTTGGTGGCCGAGAGCACCTTGATCTTCTCGGCCTGCAATTGCTTGGGCTCGAAGCTGATCGGCTCCTCCATGGCGGTGAGCGCGAGCAGTTGCAGCAGGTGGTTCTGGATGACGTCGCGGGCCGCGCCGATACCGTCGTAGTAGCCCGCGCGCCCGCCGAGGCCGATGTCCTCGGCCATGGTGATCTGGACGTGGTCGACGTAGTTGGCGTTCCAGATCGGATCGAACAGCTGGTTGGCGAAGCGCAGCGCCAGGATGTTCTGCACCGTCTCCTTGCCGAGATAGTGATCGATGCGGAACACCGTCTCTTCCGGGAACACCCGGTTGACCAGCGCGTTGAGCTCGACCGCGCTGTCCAGGTCGTGCCCGAACGGCTTCTCGATCACCACCCGCCGCCACGGCTTGCGCCCGGCGATGTCGGGGCCGGACGGCTGGGCCAGCTTGTGCTCGGACAGCTGGTCGAGCACCACCGGGAACATGTTCGGCGGAATCGACAGGTAGAAGGCGTGATTGCCGCCGGTGCCGCGCTCCTTGTCCAGCCTGCCGAGCGTGTCGGCGAGCCTGGCGAAGGCGGTGTCGTCGTCGAAGGTGCCCTTCACGAACCGGATCCCCTCGGCCAGGTGGTCCCAGACCTCCTGGCGGAAGGGCGTGCGGGCGTGCGCCTTCACCGCGTCGAGCACGACCTGCGCGAAGTCCTCGTCCGCGTAATCGCGCCGCGCGAAACCGACCAGCGCGAAACCCGGGGGCAGCAGCCCCCGGTTCGCCAGGTCGTAGATGGCGGGCATCAGTTTCTTGCGAGACAGATCTCCGGTGACGCCGAAGATCACCATGCTGCAGGGTCCCGCGATCCGCGGCACCCGCTTGTCCCGCTCGTCGCGGAGTGGGTTCTTCCAGACAGTCGACGTTTTCGAAGCCGAGCCTGCCATGGAATCAGTTGCTTCCGGTCGACGCTGCGCCCAACTCCTCGGCGGTGGCGGAAAGCAGCTCCTCCCAGGACTTCTCGAACTTGTCGACGCCCTCGCGCTCCAGCACGTCGAACACGTCGGCCAGATCGATGCCCACGGCGGCGAGCTGGTCGAAGACCTCCTTGGCCTCCGCCGCGGTGCCGCGGATGGTGTCGCCGCGGATCTCGCCGTGGTCGGCGACCGCCTCGAGCGTCTTCTCCGGCAGCGTGTTCACGGTGTTCGGGGCGACCAGCTCGGTGACGTAGAGGGTGTCGGAGTAGTCCGGGTTCTTCACGCCGGTCGACGCCCACAGCGGCCGCTGCCGGTTCGCGCCGCTCGAGCCCAGGTGCGCATAGGTGGAGGTGTGCTTGCCACCGTCGAACACGTCCTGGTACTCCGCGTACGCCAGGCGGGCGTTGGCCACACCGGCCTTGCCGCGCAGCGCGAGCGCCGCTTCGGAGCCGATCGCCTCCAGCCGCTTGTCGATCTCGGTGTCCACCCGGGATACGAAGAACGAAGCGACGGAATGGATCTTGGCCAGGTCGTAGCCCGCGCCCTTGGCCTTGCGCAGACCGTCCAGGTAGGCGCCCATCACCGAGCGGTAGCGCGCCACCGAGAAGATCAGGGTGACGTTCACGCTGATGCCCTCGGCGATCACCGCGGTGATGGCGGGCAGGCCCGCCTCGGTCGCGGGGATCTTGATGAACAGGTTGGGGCGGTCCACCGTCTTCCACAGGTCGATGGCCTGCGCGACGGTCTTCTCGGCGTCGAAGGCCAGGCGCGGGTCGACCTCGATGGAGACCCGGCCGTCCACGCCGCCGGAGGACTCGTACACCCCGGCCAGCACGTCGCAGGCCGAGCGCACGTCGTCGGTGGTGATGGTGCGGATGGCCGCGTCGGCGTCGGCGCCTTGCGCGGCAAGCGCTTTCACCTGCGCGTCGTAGGAGTGCCCCTGGCTGAGCGCGCCCTGGAAGATGGTCGGGTTGGTGGTGACGCCGACGACGCTGCGGGTGGCGACCAGCTCGGCCAGGTTGCCGGACTGGATCCGGTCCCGCGACAGATCGTCGAGCCACACCGAGACGCCCGCCGCGGAGAGCGCGGCGAGGTTTTCGTTCTGTGTCATGAGGTGTTATCCCTTCACGTTGTCCAGCGTGCGCTGCGCGGCGGCAACGACCGCGTCTTCGGTGATGCCGAACTCGCGGAACAGGGTCTTGTAATCGGCCGAGGCGCCGAAGTGCTCGATGGACACGATCTCGCCCGCGTCACCGGCGAACCGGTGCCACGGCATCGCGATACCGGCCTCGACGACGACGCGCGCGCGGATCGCGGGCGGAAGCACCTCGTCCCGATATGCCTTGTCCTGCGCGTCGAACCACTCCACACACGGCATCGACACCACGCGGGTGCCGACGCCCTGCGCCTCCAGCGTAGTGCGCGCGGCCACGGCGAGCTGCAGCTCCGAACCCGTGGCGATCAGGATCACCTGCGGGGTGCCGGTGGACGCCTCGGCCAGGACGTAGCCGCCCTTGGCGACGCCCTCGTAGCTGGTGCCCTCCTGGATCGGCAGGTCCTGGCGGGTCAGGGCCAGCGCGGACGGGCCGTCCTGGTGCGGCATCTCGGAGACCGAGAAGTGCGAGGCGTTCTCGGCCGATTCACGCTCCAGGATGGTGCGCCAGGCGTAGGTGGTCTCGTTGGCGTCACCAGGACGGACCACGTTCAGGCCCGGGATCGCGCGCAGCGCGGCCAGGTGCTCGATCGGCTGGTGGGTCGGGCCGTCCTCGCCGAGACCGATGGAGTCGTGCGTCCACACGTAGATCGCGGGCACCCGCATCAGCGCGGCCAGGCGGACCGCGGGGCGCATGTAATCGCTGAACACCAGGAAGGTGCCGCCGTACGGGCGGGTCGGGCCGTGCAGCGCGATGCCGTTGAGGATCGAGCCCATGGCGTGCTCGCGCACACCGAAGTGCAGGGTGCGGCCGTACGGGTCGGCCTTCCACATGCCGGTCGAGATCGACTCGGGGCCGAAGCTGGGCTGGCCGGGCATCGTGGTGTTGTTGGATTCGGCGAGGTCGGCCGAACCGCCCCACAGCTCGGGCAGCACGTCGGTCAGCGCGGCGAGCACCTTGCCGGACGCCTTGCGGGTGGCCATGCCCTTGGGGTCGGGCTCGTGCACCGGCAGGGCGGCGGTCCAGCCCTCCGGCAGCCTGCGCTCGGCGAGCCGGTCGAACAGCGCCTTGTTCTCCGGGTTGGCCGCGGCCCACGCGTCGAACTCCTGCTGCCAGGCCGCGTGCGCCGCCTTGCCGCGCTCGACGGCCTTGCGGGTGTGCGCGATGACGGCGTCGTCGACCTGGAAGCTCTGCTCGGGGTCGAAGCCGAGGATCTTCTTGGTGGCGGCCACCTCGTCGGCGCCGAGCGCCGCGCCGTGCGAGGCACCGGTGTTCATCTTGTTCGGGGCCGGGTAGCCGATCACGGTGCGCAGCACGATGATCGAGGGCTTGCCGGTCTCGGCCTTGGCGGCCTCGACGGCGGCCTCGATCGCGACGACGTCCTCGCCGCCCTGCACGGTCTGCACGTGCCAGCCGTAGGCCTCGTAGCGTGCCGCGACGTCCTCGGTGAAGGCGATGGTGGTGTCGTCCTCGATCGAGATCTGGTTGTCGTCGTAGAACACGACCAGGTTGCCCAGCTGCTGGGTGCCCGCGAGCGAGGACGCCTCGGAGGTGACGCCTTCCTCGAGGTCACCGTCGGACGCCACCACGTAGACGAAGTGGTCGAAGGGGCTCGCGCCCGGTGCGGCGGCCGGGTCGAACAGGCCGCGCTCGCGGCGCGCCGCCATCGCCATGCCGACCGCGGAGGCCAGACCCTGGCCCAGCGGGCCGGTGGTGATCTCGACGCCGTCGGTGTGCCGGAACTCCGGGTGGCCCGGGGTGAGCGAACCCCACTTGCGCAGGTGCTTCAGGTCGTCCAGTTCCAGACCGAACCCGGTCAGATAGAGCTGGATGTACTGGGTGAGGCTGGAGTGACCGCACGACAGCACGAAACGGTCCCGGCCGACCCAGCTGGGGTCGCTCGGGTCGTGGCGCAGCACGCGCTGGTAGAGGGTGTAGGCAAGGGGCGCCAAGCTCATGGCGGTGCCCGGATGACCGTTGCCCGCGTTCTGCACCGCGTCGGCGGCTAGGACACGGACGGTGTCGACGGCCTTGGTGTCCAGATCCGTCCAGTCGTCCGGGTAGTTCGGCTGAGTGAGGGCGCGGATGTCGTCTGTGACTGACACGACCGAGGTTCTCCTGACATTGGTCTCGTCGACGGCGGTGTTGCTGGCGGTGGTGTGAACGCACGGCAGCGGCGGCATGCATACCGGGTGTGTACCCAACCACCCTAGATGTGCCCGCTGAGCGGCATGCCGGGAACCCGCCCAATGCGTCCTACCGGATGAAGTCCGCGGCGTGGCGCGAGCCCCCGAACGGCGCCCGGCGGGCTCGCGCTGGGCGGGGCTCGCGGCGGGCCGATGTCGGCGGGGGTCTACCATCCTCTGTAGTAGTAGCCGCGCCGCATTCGGCTGTCAGGGCGTCGAGGCGGACGGACATCCGGCTCTCGCGCCTCCGTGACAGCGGAATGAGCGAGCTGCTCGTTTCATTGCCGGATGCGATGCACAGCGTGCGAGGAGAGACAGTGCGGATTGGGCAACAGCCGGGTGGCAATGGCGCACACGGCTCCTCCGCGACGGTGCTTGCCGACCGTTTCACTGGTCCCGGCCTGCCGTCCCGGCTGATGCGACGGGTGCTCGCCTATATCGCGCTGACCAAGCCGCGCGTCATCGAGCTGCTGCTCGTCGCCACCATCCCGACCATGCTGCTCGCCGATCGCGGCAGCGACGTGGACATGCCGCTGATCCTGGCCACCCTGTTCGGTGGCTGGATGGGCGCGGCGAGCGCCAACACGCTCAACTGCGTGGCCGACGCGGATATCGACAAGGTCATGAAGCGCACCGCCAAGCGCCCGCTGGCGCGGGAGGCGGTGCCGACCCGCAACGCGTTCGTGTTCGGCGTCGCGCTCGGCATCGGGTCCTTCGCGTGGCTGTGGTGGCAGGCGAACCTGCTCAGCGGCGTGCTCGTCGTCGCGACCATCCTGTTCTACGTCTTCGTCTACACCCTCGGCCTCAAGCGGCGCACCTCGCAGAACGTGGTGTGGGGCGGCGCGGCGGGCTGCATGCCCGCGCTGGTGGGCTGGTCGGCGGTGACCGGCGGCATCGGCTGGCCCGCGGTCGCGCTGTTCGGCGTCATCTTCTTCTGGACGCCGCCGCACACCTGGGCGCTGGCCATGCGCTACAAGGAGGACTACCGCGCGGCGGGTGTGCCGATGCTGCCGGTCGTCGCCACCGAGCGCACGGTGACCAAGCAGATCGTCGTCTACACCTGGCTCACCGTGCTCACGACGCTGGCCCTGGTACCCGCCACCGGCGTGCTCTACGCCGCGGTGGCCCTCGTGGCGGGCGCCTGGTTCCTGCTGATGGCCCACCAGCTGTACGCGGGCGTGCGCCGCGGCGAATCGGTGAAGCCGCTGCGGCTGTTCCTGCAGTCGAACAACTACCTGGCCGTGGTGTTCTGCGGTCTGGCGGTCGACTCGGTCCTCGGCTGGGACACCGTCGGGAGCTTCTTCGGCTGACCCGCCCCCGGATTCGCGAAGGCCGACGCACCGCGTGTGCGTCGGCCTTCGTCGTTCGGGCGGTGATCAAGAGCGGCGGCCGAGGTATCCGTCCGGGCGAACGAGGACGCGCTCGCCCTCGGCGGCGGCGTAGGCGGTGAAGGCGTGCCCGTCGATGTCCACCACGTGCGGTTCGGTGGTCGTCGCGCCCGGCCGGAGCACGGCGATGCTGCGCGCGCCCGGTTCGCTGGGCAGCTGACCGGTCTCGCCGAAGCAGAGCAGTGTCGCGTGCGGTCCGCGGAACAGGTCGAACAGCCGGACCGCGTGTCCGTCGGCGTCCTTCACCGGCGCGTCGGGCGCGCGGTCGCCGACCGCCATGGTCCGGTGATCGCCGGGCGCGCGGTAGCTGATGTCCAGCTGGCGGGTGTCCTCGCCGCGCGCCATGGCGTCCTCGTCGCCCTCCACCAGCTTGTCCAGCAGTTCGGTGCTGAGACCGAGCACGCGGGCCGCCACCGCCCGCCGTTCGGATTCGTAGCTGTCGAGCAGGGATTCGTCGCCATCCAGTGCCTTCGCCAGCTTCCAGCCGAGGTTGTAGGCGTCCTGGATGCCGGTGTTCATGCCCTGGCCGCCGGTGGGCGGGTGCGCGTGCGCGGCGTCGCCTGCGAGGAACACCCGGCCCGCGCGGAAGGTGCGGGCCAGCCGGATGTTCGGCCGCCAGACGGTGACCCAGGCCAGGTCGGTGAGGACGACGTCGGTCCGGCCGCTGTGCCGGTCGACGTAGTCCTGCAACAGGTCGAGGCCCGCCTCCGCGTCCTCGGTCAGCGGCGCGGCGACCTGGAAGTGCTTGCCGCCCGGCAGCGGCGAGAGGGCGATGCCCTCCATCGGACGGTCGGCCGCGGCGGCGAACCAATAGCCGTACGTGTGGTCCAGCGCGTCGGCGCGCACGTCGCCGAGCAGCATGCGCAGCGACTCGTCGGTGCTGCCCTCGAATGGGATGCCCAGCGTCTTGCGCACGGTGCTGCGCCCGCCGTCGGCGCCGACCAGGTACGCGGCCAGGACGGTCTCCCGTACGCCGTCGCGGTCGAGGACCACGGTGACGCCGGAGTCGTCCTGCTCGAACGACACCAGTGCGGTGCCGGTCTCCACCCGCACCCCGAATTCGGCCAATCGGTCGCGCAGGATCGCCTCGGTCCGCGACTGCCCGAGCGTCCACAGGTTGGGGTAGGGGACCGCGGGCGTCGGCGCGACCGGCTCGGCCATCCGGCGCTCGCCGACGAACTCGCCACCCAGGTAGGCGCGCATCACCGGTGTGGGCGCGCCCGCCGCCAGCACCGCGTCGAGCACGCCGAGGTCGTCGAACACCTCGAGCGCGCGCGGCTGGATTCCGTCGCCGCGTGACCCGGCGAAGAACTCGGGGGCCTGGTCCACGAGGCGCACCCGCACGCCCCGCCGGGCCAGATCGATGGCGAGGGTGAGGCCGGTGGGTCCGGCGCCTGCGATGAGTACCTGCACGATGTCTCCATACTGAATCGATATTCACTGAATTCGGATTCAGTATGGGGTTGATACGTTGTGCTGTCAAGGAGGTGGCGCGGGTGGCGACGAACCGCAAGGAGAAGTCGGTCGAGACGGAGCAGGCGCTGAAGGAGGCCGCACTGCGTGTCTTCGCCGAACGCGGCTATCTGAACACCAAGATCACCGACATCACCGCGGCGGCCGGACGCGCGGCCGGCTCCTTCTACAACCACTTCGCGAGCAAAGAAGACCTGCTCACGGCGCTGTTGCGCGATATGGCCGACGCGGGTGACGTGCGCGCCGAAGGGGAAGGCCACGAGCCGGATTTCAGCGATCCCGACGCGGTCAGGTACCACATCGCGGGCTACTGGCAATTCGCGCGCGAGCACGTCGCGGTGCTGCGATCGGTCGATCAAGCAGCCCTGGTCAACGCCGAATTCGCCCGTCGCATGGGGCAATTCGCGCGGGAGCAGCGCGCCGACATCGCCGACCACGTGGAGGGTTTCGCCGCGGCGGGCCTGCGGTTGCCGAGCACGCCCGACGCCAGTCTCGCGATGATGTTCCTGCTCACCCAGGCGCTGCTCGCCGCCGTCGAGGACGGCACCGTCGACTTGGACGACGGTCAGGCCGTGGACGGGCTGACCCGCTTCGTCTACCGCGGGCTCACCGGCCGCGACTACTGAACGGTGCGCCTCCGGGCGCGCCGCGGACCGAAAACATCCCGGACACAACGTGGTCCGGAAGCGGGGTGCTGCCGCGAACGAACGACGCGGCTCCGGAGGGACACCCCGCCCCGGGACGACTCAGGGCAGCAGAACGATCGAACCGGTGGTCTTGCGCCCCTCCAGATCACGGTGCGCCCGTTCGGCTTCCGCGAGCGGGTAGGTGGCCCCGACGCGGATGCGCAGCGTCCCGTTCGCGAGCGCGGCGAGGATATCGCCCGCGCGCCAGAGCAATTCGGCGCGGTCGCGGGTGTAGTGGACCAGCGAAGGGCGGGTCAGGAACAGCGAACCGCCCGCGTTGAGGCGCTGCGGGTCGAAGGGCGGGACCGGGCCGCTCGCCGCGCCGAACAGGGCCAGCGTGCCGCGCACGCGCAACGAGGCGAGGCTCGCGTCGAAGGTGGACTTGCCGACGCCGTCGTAGACCGCCGCGACGCCGACGCCGTCGGTCAGCTTGCGGACGTGGTCGGCGAGGTCGTCGCCGTAGCGAAGCACCTCGGCCGCGCCCGCCTCGCGGGAGAGCGCCTCCTTCTCGTCGGAGGACACCGTCGTGATGACGCGCACGCCGCGCGCGGCGGCGAGCTGGGTCAGGATCAGGCCGACACCGCCCGCGCCCGCGTGCACCAGCACCGTCTCGCCCGGTTCCGGCCGGTAGATCGACTCGAGCAGGTAGTGCGCCGTCATGCCCTGGAGCAGCGCCGAGGCGGCGACCGGCGGTTCGACGCCCGCGGGCACCGGAATCGCGACCGCCGCGGGGACCGCGACTTTCTCGGCGTAGCTGCCCGGCGCGGCCGCCCACGCGACCCGGTCGCCCACCGTGAACTCGGTGACGTCCGCGCCGACCGCGGAGACCACGCCGGTGCCCTCCGCGCCCGGCACGTACGGCACCGGCTGCGGGTACGTCCCGGTGCGGATGTAGGTGTCGATGTAATTGACGCCGATCGCCTCGGTCGTCACCAGCAACTGACCCGGCCCGATGCTCGGCTCCTCGACCTCCGTGTACCGCAGTACCTCGGGACCACCGTGTTCGGAAACCTGAATGGCGCGCATGGCATTCAGTTCTACACCCGCCGGGTCTGGACCACGTCCTACCGGTCGGTAAACTCGCGTGCATGACCGTTGAGACCGCCGCCCCGGCCCCCGTGAAGCTGTCGAGCTCCCTCGTGGACTCGGTGAAGGGATTCCTCGCCGATCACGGCGGTTCGGCCACGGCCGTCCTGCAGCCGATCGGCCGCATCGGCGTGCGCGTCACCCTGGTCGGCGAGGACGGCATCCTCGGCGACCGCGTGGTCGACGACCTGCCCACGGCCAAGCGCCTCGTCGAGGTGATCGACGGCCTGACCGAGGCCGACGAGTGGGATCGTGAGCTCACCTCCGTCGTCACTCCGCGCAAGGGCCACTGGGCGCAGATGGCGGGCTGGGTGGCGAAGCAGACCCGTTTCCCGAAGGCGCGCAACGAGAAGTGATGCGGAGGCCCGGCCGGTCTCAGGACTTGGCGCGGACCACCAGCACCGGGCACGGCGCGTGGTGCAGCAGGTTCTGACTCGTCGAACCGAGGAGCAGGCCGGTGAGCCGGTTGCGGCCCTGGCTTCCCGTGACGATCACCTGGGCGTCCGCCCCGTGTTCGAGTAGCGCGCGGGCCGCCGGGCTCTGCAGCACCATCTTCTCGACTCGAATATCCGGGTATTGGCTCGACCATCCCGCGAGCCGCTCGCTCAACAACTCGTGCTCCTCCTGGGCCAAGGTCTCCCAGGCATCGGGCACCGGCGTCCACTGCAGCAGGTCGGGATCGTTCCACGCGTGCAGGGCGATGACGCCGACGTCGAGCAGCGCGGCCAATTCGAAGGCCCGGCCGACCGCGGCATCGCTGCCGGGACTGCCGTCGACGCCGACCAGGACCGGGCGTTCGTCGGGCAGCGGGTTACCGACGTCACCACGCCATACCACCACGGGGCAGTGCGCTTTGTTCGCGACCCGCAGCGCCGTGGAACCGATCAGCAGGGTGGTGATCCGGTCGTCGGCGGTGGCGGCCACCACCAGCCGCAGCGCGGTCTCGCTCGCCTCGACGAGTTCGTCGCCCGGCACGCCCTCCACCACCGTCTGGGTGATCTCCAGCTCGGGCTGGTCGGCACGCACCGCGTCGACCGCCTCGCCCGCGTGCTTCTTCGCCACGAACCGCAGCGTCGGCAGGATGTCCGCGTCGGCGACGATCGCGGCCGTGATCCGATAGTCGATGGTCGGCACGATGCTGAGGACGACCAGCCGCACGCCCTCGCGCGCGGCGACCGCGCCCGCCCAGCGCGCGGCGGCCAGCGCGGCGGGGCTGCCGTCCACGCCGACGACAATGGACTGCTGATTGGCGAACCTGGTCATCTCGCTGCCCTCCGGTGGTCTCGGCGCTGTGTCTTTTCTCGGACGGTCTTTCTCGGACGCTGTGTCTTTCCTCGGTGGTCGTTGGCTCAACCCTGTGTCTCCACTCTTCCCTTTTATCGTGGCAGCCGCCGCCGGATCGCCCGCCGAGCCACGCGGCGCGGTTTTGCCCCTGATCCCGCGGCGTGGGTAGCGTCGCGTCGTGAGTGAAATGGACGAACTGGACATCAGTGAGCGGTACGAGGCCCAGATGTGGGCGCTGCACGACGATGTCTGGAGCGCGTGGGGGCGACTCGATCAGGAAGTGTCGGCCCCGCGCTATCAATCGAGATTCCTTCCGACCGAGATCTGGGCGAACATGGGCATCAACGAGCCCGAGCCGCCCAGCATCGATCACCCCAGCTACCGGGTGGTGCGCAGACAGTACGGGCTGGTGGTGACCAGCCTCGGCCTGTCGTTCCCCACCACCTGGTCCGATGCGGAGCCGACCAACGGCATCGAGGTCGAGGTCTACGCGGCCGCCACCGGGATCTCGGCGGACGCGTCGTTCGCCGATGTCATGGGTTCGTGGCTCGGGCAGGTGGTGGCGGCCGTCGCGCGGACGGCATCACAGCACGGATTCCGTTTCACCCGGAATCTGGAACATTATGGGACGCTGTCGATCTCGCTCCCCGGATTGGACTTTCCCCCGGAGGCCGCAGGTACCTACGTCGACGGCGACGGGCTGGTCACCGTGCTGCTCGGCCTGACCGGCGAAGGCTTCCCGAACGTCGTCGCCGGTCCGCTGTCGGAGATCCGCATGGTCAACATCAAGGTGCTCACCGTCGCCGAGACCGCGTTCTGCGTCTCCGGCACCGGCGGCGTCACCGACGCGCGCGCCGAGATCGCGAATCGGCTTGCCGCCCAGGGAGATCCGCTCTGGTCGAGCCTGACGCGGCCGTCCGTGGTCTGACCCGCCCCGGCTCCCGCGCGGGTGCTCAGGCGGACTGCACCGCCGGATCGGGCGCGACGGCGGGGATCGGTTCGCGGGTGCGCAACCCGGCCCACAGGGCGGCCGTCGCCGCGGTGCACGCGGCGGCGCCGCCCACGTGGGTGGCGACCAGCGCGCCGGGCACGTCGGTGAAGTACTGGACGACGCCCACCAGCGCCTGCGCGCCCACGACGCCGAGCAAGACGAACAGGCGGGTGCGCACCGCGCGGGAGATGCCGACGGCGTAGAGCCCGAAGCCGAGGCCGATCAGCAGCGCCAGGTAACCCACCAGCAGCTGGGAATGCAGGTGCACCAGCGTGACGATCTCGACCTGCAACCGCGCGACCGGTCGTTCGATGCTCTTGTCGCCCGCGTGCGGTCCCGCGGCGGTGACCAGGGTGCCCGCGACCAGGACGCCGGCCAGCGCGACGCCGCTCAACGCCGTCAGCCAGCGCAGCGGCGCGGGCGCTTGGACGGTCTCGACGCCGTCGTCCGGCTCGCAGATCTTGGCGTAGAGCACGGTGGCCAGCCACACCATCAGCATCGAGGCGAGCAGGTGCACCGCCACGGTCCACCAGAGCAGCCCGGTGCGGACGGTGATGCCGCCGATGACCGCCTGGAGCACGGTGCCGCCCGGCATCAACCAGGCGTAGAGCAGCACGTCGTTCCTGCGTCGCGCCCGCGTCACCGCGAGCACGATCAGTCCGGCGAACAGGGAGACCACGAAGGTCAGCATCCGGTTGCCGAACTCGACGGCCTGGTGCAGCACCGCCACCTCGGACACGCCGATCGGGGTGAAGCTGCCGGGGAAGCACTGCGGCCAGGTCGGGCAGCCGAGACCGGAGGCGGTGACCCGGACGATCGATCCGGTCACCGCGATACCCGCCTGGGTGAGCACGACCGCGAGAGCGATCAGCCGCTGCACCCGCAGCGAGGGGAGCGGGAGCTTGTCGACGAGTCGCAAGAATGCGCGATACAGCACGCAACGATGGTAGCGACCGGCGATCGGGGCGCCGCACCCGGTCTACTACATACCGTCGTTTGTACCGATGCTCACTCGAAACGGAACCAGCGCGCCGCCAGGCACCCCGACACCACGCCCCACACCGCGAGCACCGCAAGGCCGAACCAGTCGACGCTGCTGCGCAGCGCGTGCTCCAGGGTGACCGCGAGCGCGCCGGAGGGCACGAGGCGGGCGAGCACGTTCACCGCGACGTGCAGGTCGTCGGCGGCGAACACGACGCTCGCGATGCCGAGCATGACGAACCAGAGGATGTTCGCCAGCGCCAGCACGATCTCCGCTTTCAGCGTGCCGCCGAGCAGCAGGCCCATCGCGGCGAACGTCGCGGTGCCGAGCGCGATCACCACCGCGCCGAGCAGCAGACCGGCGACCTCCGGCCGCCAGCCGAGCGCGAAACCGATGGCGCCCAACAGGATCGCCTGGAGCACCACGACGATCAGCACCGCCGCGCTCTTGCCCGCGATGATGCCCCAGCGCGGCAGCGGGGTGGCACCGAGGCGTTTGAGCGCGCCGTAGCGCCGGTCGAAACCGACGGCGATGGCCTGCCCGGTGAAGGCGGTGGACATGACCGCCACCATCATCACGCCGGGCACGATCTTGTCCACCCGGTCCTCGCCGAGACCGCCGAACGGCAGCAGCGTCAGCCCGACCAGCAGCGTGATCGGGATGAACATGGTGAGCAGCAGCTGTTCGCCGTTGCGCAGCAGCAGGATCAGCTCGAGCCTGGTCTGCGCGGCGAGCATGGCCGCGCGGGTGGTCGGGCGCGGATCGGGAGCGAAGGTGCCCGGCGCGAAGCGGTTGGCGGTCAGGTCGGGCTGGTTCATCCGCGTAGATCCCGTCCGGTCAGTTCCAGGAAGACGTCCTCGAGGCGGCGCTGGTCGATCCGGATGTCGGTGGCCAGCACGTTCAGCCGCGCGCACCACGCGGTCACGGTGGCCAGCACCTGCGGGTCGATCTCGCCCTCCACCAGATACGAGCCCGGTGCCGTCTCCCGCGGCGAGAAACCCTCGGGGAGCGCGGATTTCAACAGCTTCAGGTCCAGCTTGGGCGGCGCGGTGAAGCGCAGCTGCCCGGCGGCGCCGTGCGCGGTGACCTCGGCGGGCGTGCCGGAGGCGACGATCCGTCCGTGATCGATGATGACGAGCTGATCGGCCAGCTGCTCGGCCTCGTCCATCATGTGCGTGGTGAGCACGACGGTGACGCCGTCGCGGCGCAGCGCGTCGATCAGCTCCCACACGATCAGCCGGGCCTGCGCGTCCAGACCCGCGGTGGGTTCGTCGAGGAAGACGATCTCCGGCCGCCCGACCAGCGCGCAGGCCAGCGCCAAGCGCTGCTGCTGGCCGCCGGAGAGCCGCCGATACGGGGTGCGGCGATTGTCCTGCAGCCCGAGCGTCCGCAGCAGCCACTGCGGGTCGAGCGGATCGGCCGAATACGCCGCGACCAGATCGAGCATTTCGCCCGCTCGCGCGCCGGGATAGGAGCCGCCGCCCTGCAACATGACGCCGATGCGGGGGCGCAGCCGGTCGGAATCGGCGATCGGATCGAGTCCGAGCACGCGCACGCCGCCCGCGTCCGGGCGCACGAAGCCCTCGCACATCTCGACGGTCGTCGTCTTCCCCGCGCCGTTGGGCCCGAGCAGCGCGAGCACCTGGGCCCGTTCGACATCGAAGGTGAGGCCGTCGACCGCGGTGGTCTCGCCATAACGCTTGACGACGCCGTCGACACTAACGGCGGGTCCGGAGGCAGCGGTCACGAAGAGACACCGTAAGACGTCGGCTGCTGTGACGGAGCCGACACCCCCGCCTGAGCGCGCCACGGCAGGGCGTTGCGAGTGATGACGATGAACAGCACGCCGACGATGACGGTGGCGATAGCGGCGCCGACGATCTGGAACACTTCGAGATCGGCGCCGCGCGGCATCTGCAGCACGCTCACGACGGCGGAGAACGCCACCGCGGGCACGCGGAACACAGGCCGGGTCGCCCACGCCGCGAGCGGCACGATGGCCCACAGCAGATACCACGGCTGCACCACCGGGAACAGCAGCACGATGGCGCCGAGTGCGACGCCGAGCGCGCCGACCGGATGCAGGCGTCCGGTGCCGGTCGCGACGAGCATGCGCACCGTGACGAACGCGGCGACCGTGGCGGCGATCGGGCGGGTGATACTGAGCAGGGCGGTGGTGTGGTCGCCCAGTCCGAGTAATACGCCGCCGAAACCGGTGATGATGCCGAGCGCGGTGGGCAGGGACATCCAGCTGCGCACGGCGCTGGCGGTGTTGAGCGTGTGTATCCACCCGAAGCCGAGCCCGCTGGCCGAGCTGATCACCAACGTCGTGCCGAGCGCTATCGCGCCGAGCATCGCCGCCGCGGTCACCACGGCCCGCCAGCCGCCACCCCAGCGCCGTGCGAGCGCCATCCACACAAAACCCATCGCGATGATCGAGGTGATCTTGATCGTGGAGGACAGCGCGATGATCAAGGCGCCCGCGATCAGCAGCGCGTAGGCCCGTCCGTCGAACGGGTGGGTGTCCTCGATCGCGCGCAACGCGAACTCGAGTCCCGCCAGCATCAGACCGATCATCAGCGCGTCGTTGTGCACGCCGCCCACCAGGTGGAACAGCACCAGCGGATTCGCCGCGCCGAGCCACAGCGCGCTCACCCCGGCGACGCCGCAGCGGACGGAAAGGCGCGGCAGCGCCCAGACGATCAAGGCCACGCCCGCCAGCGCGAGCACCCGGTGCACCCAGACGCCGAGAATGATGTTGTCCCCGGTCAATTCGGCGATGCCGCGGCCGATCCACAGGAACAGAGGGCCGTAGGGGGCCGGGGTGTCACGCCAGATGGTCGGGACGTTGTTGGTCAGGACGTTGTCGATCCCGAGGCCCGCGACCGGGCCCTCCTCGTACGGGTCGATGCCGCGCGCGGCGATCTCGCTCTGCGCCAGATAGGAGTACACGTCGTTGCTGAACAGCGGCGGTGCGACGCTGAGCGGGATGATCCACAGCAACAGGGTGCGGTCGAGCTGCGAGCGAGTCAGCCGGTGGAGGGGGGAGCCGCCGATGCCGCCCACCGCGAAACGGCCGAGCAGCAGCCACGCGAGCACCACCACTACGGCGCCGATCATGCACATGGCCAGCGACCCGGTGTGCGCCCTGGCGAAGATGCCGAGCACGCGCATGCCGGATGTCGGGTTCTGCTGCACCGGCTGCGCGCCGATGCCGAGCGCGCTGATCGCCATCAGCACCGTGCCGGTCGCGCCCATGAGCCGGATCCGGTCGAGCTGAACCAGTTCTCTGCGGTCGAGTTCGGGCACCTCGGACTCGTCCCGGTGCAACACCGCGATGGTGTGATCGGCCGCGGGCACGTCGAGTCCGAGTGCCCGGCGCCCGAATGCCACTGCCTTGCGCCGCGCGCCCTCCAGTACCACCACGAGACGCAGCCTAATGGGCGTTGCCGGGCGCAAGTCCGTCAACAGTCCGCGCGCAGGACCGGGCGTCGGTCTCGCGCCGCACCGAGCGACCGTGGGATCGAGCATCGCGCGCGACCCGTCCGCGGGCATTTACGAAAGATGCCTGTGCGTATTTCCCGGGCGTCCGGAGTGGGTGTGGCCAATGTCGCAACGGAACCGGACCTCGCATCGAAGGGTTGTGGCGGGGGCGCGAGAGCGCGATGTAGCCGCCACCGGACGGGACGGACGCAGACGCGGGTCGAAGCGGAAAGCGCCAGGTTGGGGCCGCGCAAGCCCTGTGAAGGCGGAGAGACGGTGTCCGGTTTGCTGAATCGCGGGCCTTGTCGCTCACGGGAAGGAGGGCTGCCCGTCGCCCCGCTGGCGCAGGTCAACCCCCGTTCTACTCAGGGCACCCTTATTAGATTTCGGGAACGAATTCCGCCACACTGATGTTGTGAAAACCGTGGGTTTGCGGAAGAAAGACGAGAGGACCGGTCGCAAGGCCGGCGCCGCGTCGTCCGCTGCCGTCGTCACGGTCGGCGCCGAGGGACATCACACCCGCGCCGCGATCGTCCAGCTGCTGCTGGAGGAGGGGCCGATCACCGCGACGGCGATCGGCAACAAGCTGGGGCTCGCCCCGGCCGGGGTGCGCCGCCACTTGGACGCGCTCATCGATTCCGGGCAGGCGAGAGCCAGCCGATCCGCGCCGTGGCAGCAGAAGGGGCGCGGCCGTCCGGCCAAGCAATATCAGCTGACCGCGACCGGTCGCGGCAAGCTCGGGCACGCATACGACGACCTCGCGGGCGCGGCGATCCGCCAGCTCGGTGAGATCGGCGGCGACCAGGCGATCACCGACTTCGCGCGCAAACGGGCACGCACTATCGTGGCCGGGATCGAACCCGTCGGGGAGCACACCCCGGAGACCACCGAGGCCAAGGCCGAGGAGATCGCCGAGGCGTTCAACGACGCCGGGTTCGCCGCGACCACCCGCAAGGTGGGCACGGGCGTGCAGATCTGCCAGCATCACTGCCCGGTCGCGCACGTCGCCGAGGAATTCCCCCAGCTGTGCGCGGCCGAACTCGAGGCGTTCCGCGATCTGCTGGGCACCCATGTCCAGCGGCTCGCGACGATCGCCAACGGCGATTGCGCGTGCACCACGCACGTGCCGCTGCTCGCACTGCCGATTACCACTTCGAAAGCCGCACCCCAAGCCGCCGCACAGCCCGCGACGGTACGAACGAACGACTCCGGAAGGAGTGCCGAATGACGACGACCACCGACCAGGTGCAACCGCTCACCCAGGAAGAGACCATCGCCTCGCTGGGCAATTACGGTTACGGCTGGGCCGATTCGGATGAGGCCGGCGCCAGCGCGCAACGAGGTCTGTCCGAGGCTGTCGTCCGCGACATCTCGGCCAAGAAGAACGAGGAGCCGTGGATGCTCGAGCAGCGGCTGAAGGCGCTGCGCATCTTCGACCGCAAGCCGATGCCGAACTGGGGCTCCAACCTCGACGGTATTGATTTCGACAACATCAAGTACTTCGTGCGCTCGACCGAGAAGCAGGCCGAGAGCTGGGAAGACCTGCCCGAGGACATCAAGAACACCTACGACAAGCTGGGCATCCCCGAGGCGGAGAAGCAGCGGCTGGTCGCCGGCGTCGCCGCGCAGTACGAGTCCGAGGTCGTCTACCACCAGATCCGCGAGGACCTGGAGGCCCAGGGCGTGATCTTCCTGGACACCGACACCGGCCTGCGCGAGCACCCGGAGATCTTCCAGGAGTACTTCGGCTCGGTGATCCCCGCGGGCGACAACAAGTTCTCCGCGCTGAACACCGCGGTGTGGTCGGGCGGCTCGTTCATCTACGTGCCGCCGGGCGTGCACGTCGACATCCCGCTGCAGGCCTACTTCCGCATCAACACCGAGAACATGGGCCAATTCGAGCGGACCCTGATCATCGTCGACGAGGGCGCCTACGTGCACTACGTCGAAGGCTGCACCGCGCCGATCTACAAGTCCGACTCGCTGCACTCCGCGGTGGTCGAGATCATCGTGAAGAAGGGCGGCCGCTGCCGCTACACCACCATCCAGAACTGGTCGAACAACGTCTACAACCTGGTCACCAAGCGGGCCAAGGCCGAGGCGGGCGCGACCATGGAGTGGATCGACGGCAACATCGGTTCCAAGGTCACCATGAAGTACCCGGCGGTCTGGATGACCGGCGAGTACGCCAAGGGCGAGGTCCTCTCGGTTGCCTTCGCGGGCGAGGGCCAGCACCAGGACACCGGCGCGAAGATGCTGCACCTGGCGCCGCACACCTCCTCGACCATCGTGTCGAAGTCGGTGGCGCGCGGCGGTGGTCGCGCGTCCTACCGCGGCCTCGTGCAGGTCAACAAGGGCGCGCACGGCTCGAAGTCGACGGTGAAGTGCGATGCGCTGCTGGTCGACACGATCAGCCGCTCGGACACCTACCCGTACGTCGACATCCGCGAGGACGACGTCACCATGGGCCACGAGGCGACCGTCTCCAAGGTCTCCGAGGACCAGTTGTTCTACCTGATGAGCCGCGGCCTCACCGAGGACGAGGCGATGGCGATGGTGGTGCGCGGCTTCGTCGAGCCGATCGCCAAGGAACTCCCGATGGAGTACGCCCTCGAGCTCAATCGCCTGATCGAACTGCAGATGGAAGGAGCCGTCGGCTGATGGCCGTCGAGAACGTTGCCGTAGCCGCTGAGGCTCGTACTCCCGCGATCAACAAGGGCGAGGTCTTCACTTCGTTCGACGTGAACGCGTTCGAAGTTCCGCACGCCAAGGACGAGGCGTGGCGGTTCACCCCGCTGCGCCGCCTGCGCGGCCTGCACGACGGAACCGCCACGCGTGACGGCCGGACGCAGGTCGAGGTCGCGCCGGTCGAAGGCGTCACCGTGGAAACCGTCGAGCGTGCCGACGCCCGCCTCGGCGAGGCGGGCATCCCTTCGGATCGCGTCGCGGCGCAGGCGTACTCCGGTTTCGACCAGGCCACCGTCGTGTCGGTCGGCGCGGAAACCGAAGTGGCCGAGCCGATCACCGTCACCATCACCGGTCCGGGTGAGGGCAAGACCGCCTACGGCCACCTGCAGATCCGGCTCGGGAACTTCGCCGTCGCCACCGTCGTCATCGACCAGCGCGGCAGCGGAACCTACGCGGAGAATGTGGAATTCGTGCTCGGCGACAGCGCCAAGCTGATCGTAGTCGCGATTCAGGACTGGGCCGACGACGCCGTGCACGCCACGGCGCACCACGCGAAGCTGGGTCGCGACGCCACCCTGCGGCACACCTCGGTCACCCTCGGCGGCGACCTGGTGCGGCTCACCGGCACCGTGAAGTACGCAGGCCCCGGCGGCGACGCCGAACTGCTCGGCCTCTACTTCGCCGACGCGGGCCAGCACTTCGAGCAGCGCCTGCTCGTCGATCACGCTGTGCCGCACTGCAAGTCGAACGTGCTGTACAAGGGCGCCCTGCAAGGCGACCCGCATTCGCCGAAGGGCGATGCCCGCACGGTCTGGATCGGCGACGTGCTGATCCGCGCGGCCGCCGAGGGCACCGACACCTTCGAGGTGAACCGCAACCTGGTGCTCACCGACGGCGCCCGCGCCGACTCGGTGCCGAACCTCGAGATCGAGACCGGCGAGATCCTCGGCGCCGGGCACGCCTCGGCCACCGGCCGTTTCGACGACGAGCAGCTGTTCTACCTGCGCGCCCGCGGCATCCCCGAGGACGCCGCCCGCCGTCTGGTGGTGCGCGGCTTCTTCCACGAGATCATCCAGAAGATCGCGGTCCCCGAGGTCCGGGAGCGGCTCGAGACGGCCATCGAGGCCGAGCTCGCCGCGATCGGCGCCTGATCACCGAAACACTTACTTACCCCGCAAAGGAACTCCATGACCACCCTGGAAATCAAGGACCTGCACGTCGAGGTCGCCAACCCGGACGAGACCGGCGAGCCCATCAAGATCCTCAAGGGCGTGAACCTGACCGTGAAGTCGGGCGAGACGCACGCGATCATGGGCCCCAACGGCTCCGGCAAGTCGACCCTGTCCTACGCGATCGCGGGCCACCCGAAGTACACGGTGACCTCCGGCTCGATCACCCTCGACGGCGAGGACGTGCTCGAGATGTCGGTCGACGAGCGCGCGCGTGCCGGCCTGTTCCTGGCCATGCAGTACCCGGTCGAGGTGCCCGGCGTCTCGATGTCGAACTTCCTGCGCACCGCCGCCACCGCGGTCCGCGGCGAGGCCCCCAAGCTGCGCACCTGGGTCAAGGAGGTGAAGGAGTCGATGAACGAGCTCGAGATCGACGCCGCCTTCGCCGACCGCAGCGTGAACGAGGGCTTCTCCGGCGGTGAGAAGAAGCGCCACGAGATCCTGCAGCTGGGCCTGCTCAAGCCGAAGATCGCCATCCTGGACGAGACCGACTCCGGCCTGGACGTCGACGCGCTGCGCATCGTCTCCGAGGGCGTCAACCGCTACAGGGAGCGCGAGGACGGCGGCGTGCTGCTGATCACGCACTACACCCGCATCCTGCGCTACATCCAGCCGCAGTTCGTGCACGTCTTCGTCGGCGGCCGCATCGTCGCCGAGGGCGGCCCCGAGCTGGCCGAGGAACTCGACGCCAACGGCTACGTTCGTTTTACTCAGACCGCGACCGCTGGAGCCTGACATGACCGCTACGGTCCGCACCCTCGACGTCGCCCGCATCCGGGCCGACTTCCCGATCCTGAGCCGCACGGTTCGGGACGGGAAACCGTTGGTGTACCTGGACTCCGGCGCGACCTCGCAGCGGCCGCTCGCGGTGCTCGATGCGGAACGGCGGTTCCTGACCGAGAGCAATTCGGCGGTGCACCGCGGCGCGCACCAGCTGGCCGAGGAAGCGACCGACGCCTACGAGGGCGCCAGGGCCGACATCGGCCGGTTCGTCGGTGTCGACGCCGACGAGATCGTGTTCACCAAGAACGCGACCGAGTCGCTGAACCTGGTGACCTACGCGTTCGGCGACGACCGGTTCCCGTACCACGTCGGACCCGGCGACGAGATCGTCATCACCGAACTGGAGCACCACGCGAATCTCGTTCCGTGGCAGGAACTCGCGCGGCGCACCGGTGCGACGCTGAAGTGGTATGGCATCACCGACGACGGCCGGATCGATCTCGATTCGCTCGAATTGTCGCCCGCCACCAAGGTCGTCGCGTTCACGCACCAGTCGAACGTCACGGGCGCGGTCGCGAACGTGGCCGAAATGGTCCGCCGCGCCAAGGAAGTCGGCGCGCTCGTGGTGCTCGACGCCTGCCAGTCGGTGCCGCACATGCCGGTGAACTTCCGCGAGCTCGGTGTCGATTTCGCCGCGTTCTCCGGGCACAAGATGCTCGGACCGTCCGGCGTCGGAGTGCTCTACGGCCGTCGCGCGCTGCTCGAGGAGACCCCGCCGTTCATCACCGGCGGCTCGATGATCGAGACGGTCACCATGGAGGTGACCACCTACGCCCCGCCGCCGCAGCGGTTCGAAGCGGGCGTACCGATGACCTCGCAGGTGGTCGGATTGGGCGCCGCGGTGCGGTATCTCGAAGAGATCGGCATGGACGCCGTCGCCGCCCACGAGCACATGCTGGTCGGCGCCACGTTGGAGGGCCTCGGCGCGATCGACGGCGTGCGTATCGTCGGCCCGACCGAGAACGTGGAACGCGGTGGCGCGGTGTCCTTCGTGGTCGACGGCATCCACGCCCACGATGTCGGACAGATCCTGGACGACGAAGGCGTCGCGATTCGCGTCGGGCACCACTGCGCCTGGCCGCTGATGCGGCGGATGGGCGTTCCCGCCACCGCGCGGGCCTCGTTCGCGGTCTACAACACCCTCGACGAGGTGGACGCGCTGATCGCCGCGGTGCGGAAGGCTCAGAGCTTCTTCGGGGTTGCATAGATCATGCGCATGGAGCAGATGTACCAGGAAGTGATCCTGGACCACTACAAGCACCCGCATCACCGCGGGCTGCGGGAGCCGTACGGCGCCGAAGTGCACCACGTGAACCCGACCTGCGGTGACGAGGTGACCTTGCGCGTCCAGCTGAACGGCAACGGCGACGTCGCCGACGTCTCCTACGACGGTCAGGGCTGTTCGATCAGCCAGGCCGCCACGTCGATCCTCACCGACCAGGTGATCGGGTTGCCCGTGCAGCAGGCGCTGAAGGTCGTCGACGCCTACAACGAGATGATCTCCAGCCGCGGCACCGTCGAGGGCGACGAGGACATGATCGGCGACGGCATCGCGCTGGCCGGCGTGTCGAAGTACCCGGCGCGGGTCAAATGCGCACTGCTGGGCTGGATGGCGTTCAAGGACGCCGTGGTCCGGATAACCTCCGCGGAAGAGACCAAGCGCGCGATGGGCAGCGCCCTGCCGAAGAATGGGGAACGTCATGAGTGAGTCGACACCTGCGACGGAAACAGTCGAGCAGGTCGAGCTCTCGGCCGAGCAGATCAAGCATCTCGAGGACATCGAGGAGGCGATGCGCGACGTCGTCGACCCCGAACTCGGCATCAACGTCGTCGACCTCGGCCTGGTCTACGGCATCAAGGTCGAGAACGAGATCGCCAAGCTGGACATGACGCTGACCTCCGCGGCCTGCCCGCTCACCGACGTCATCGAGGACCAGTCCCGCAACGCCCTCGTCCGCAGCGGCTTGGTCGACGACCTCGAGATCACCTGGGTCTGGATGCCGCCGTGGGGTCCGGACAAGATCACCGAGGACGGCCGCGAGCAGCTGCGCGCCCTCGGCTTCACGGTGTAGGAATACCTGCGCCTTTCGCTGGCTGCCGTTCGATATCGGGCCCGGATCCGCGTGATCCGGGCCCGACCCGTATGCCCGCCCGTCCATTGTCCGACTTGCGTTTTGGACGAATTCGACGGCATCGGCGATGATTGTGCGACTCCGATAACGGAGCCGTTTCAAGAGAAAGATCTTCTATGAAATTCATGGGTAGGGTCGGCTTCGCCGTCGCGTTGACCGGCCTTGCGGTGGGGTCGGTTCTGGGTGCCGGGTCGGCGAACGCGTCGGGCTTGTACGGGGCGATCGCGGTGAGCGGTGGCTCGTGGACGTACGGGGTGAGCGCCAATGAGGCGGGCTTCGACGAAGCAAAGGCCGCGGCGATCGCCAACTGCGGCGCAGCCGACTGCGAGGTGCTCGCCTCGTGGGCGAACGGCTGCGGCGCGCTGGTGGAGAGCAACGAAGGGGTTGCCGCGGCGTCCGGTCCCAACCGGGCGGAGGCCGAGCGTGCCGCCTACCAGCGGCTCGCGGAGATCACCCCGACGGCGCAGCTCGCCAACGTCGGCTCCGCCAACCTGAGCGGTGCGCGGATCGTCGAGGTCGTCTGCACGTCGAACGCACGCTGATTCGTCGGTGAGATTGCGGGCCCGGATCCCCATGGGGGCCGGGCCCGCTCGCGTTTTTCGATCGGTGTGCGTTCGCAGATCGGGGATTTCGCTTCGCGAATATCGTGCGCGGAGCCGACGCATTTCTGAACTGCGCGGTCCCGCCGACCGAAAACCGCGGAATATCTGGACAATTCAGGGACGCTCGGCAAGGATCTCTCCGTCAACGCTTCTGAAACGGAGAGATTCTGTTGTCCGTGCTGCGCAAGTCGGCCCTGGCCGTCGCCGTGTCCTCCACTGCCGCCCTCGGGATCGTCGCCGCCGGTGCGGCCGACGCGGCGCCCAAGCTCTACGGCACCCTCGCGCTCTCGCCGAGCACCGGCAAAGTGGTGGCCGCGATGGACCACACCAGCCGCGTGCAGGCCGACGCGGCCGCCATCCGCGAGTGCGGTGTCTACGACTGCGATCTGGTGCTGAACATCGTCGACGGCTGCGGCGCCATCGCGCGCGGCGCCGACGGGCGCTTCGGCTGGGCTGCCGCGGGCTCCCGCGAGGAAGCCGAACGGATCGCGATCGCCTCCCTCGGCGAGAGCGCTCCGCCCTTCCCGGATCTCGGCAGCGCGTCGCCGCGCGCGGCGCAGGTCGCCGTGTCGGCGTGCACGAAGAACATCGCCTGACCTGACTTCTGGCGCGTCCGCCGCGGGCTCGAGCCGTCCCCTACCGCAGGGATCCGACGTCGACGGTCGGTCCGAGCGCCAGGCCGCCGGTGGCATCGATGTACTGTCCGGTCACCCATCGGGCGTCGTGCGAGGCGAGGAAGGCGACGACGTCGGCGATGTCATGTGGTTGGCCGACACGGTGGAACGCCGACCAGGCGGCGGCCTGTGCGTGCATCCGATCGTCGGCCAACCAGGCGGCGATGTCGGTTTCGACGATGCCGGGCTCGACGGAATTGACTGTGATTCCCCGGTTTCCGAGTTCGAGCGCCAGCGTGCGGCTCAGGCCGTTGAGGGCGGCCTTGGTCATGGAGTAGGCGATCGTCAGCGGTGTGGCCACCCGCGCCGCGGCCGACGAGATGTTGATGATCCGTCCGCCGTCGCGAAGTCGGCGCAGTCCCTGCTGGATGACGAAGAACGGCGCTTTGGCGTTGACCGCGAAGACGGCGTCGAAATCCTTCTCACTGACGCCTTCGATGGTGCTGTAGACGACCGTTCCCGCGTTGTTGACGATGATGTCCACCGCGCCGAGTCCGGTGGCGTCGAAGGCATCCCAGAGCGCCTCGGCGTCACCGGGAACGCCGAGTTCGACACCGAGCGGAAAGGCGATGCCGCCCTCGGCCTCGATCGTCGCGACGGTCTCGAGGGCGGCGGCTTCGTTGGTTCCGTAGTGCACAGCGACGGTGGCGCCGTCACGGGCGAGTCGTTGTGCGACGGCCTTGCCGATGCCTCGGCTGGCGCCGGTGACGAGTGCGATCTTGGTGTCCAGAGGTTTCATCGTTTCCCACCCAATCTTCTGTATCGGACATTCCAGAAGTGACGCTACGCGACTTCTGGAATGTTTGCTATATAATTGGGCGATGGCTTCGAAGCGCACCGGGCGACCACGCGAGTTCGATCGCGACCTCGCTCTGCGGCGCGCGATGGAGTTGTTCTGGGAACACGGCTACGAACCGACCACCCTCGCCGATCTGACCGAAGCCATGGGCATTGGCGCGGCCAGCCTGTACGCGGCCTTCGGGAGCAAAGAGCAACTCTTCGGCGAAGCGGTGCGGTTCTATTCGCGGGAGCACCGCGGATTCCTGGCACAAGCCTTACGTGAGGAGCCGACCTTGCGCGCCGGGCTCGCCCGCATGCTGCGTGAAGCCGCCGACGCGTACACCGTCCCGGGCTATCCGGCGGGTTGTCTGATCATCAGCGGTGCGGTCAATTGCGGTTCGGTGACGGTCAGCAATGGGCTCCGCGAGGAACGCGTCACCAGCCTGGAAGCGCTACGGGCGAGAATCGAATCCGGTATCGCGCGTGGCGAACTCGCCGAGAACGCGGACGCGCGAGTGCTGGCCGAGATGATCGGTGTGGTGATCCAGGGCATGGCCCAACAGGCTCGTGACGGTACCGACCGGGAAAGTTTGCGTACCGTCGCCGATCTGGTCGTGAACGCTTTGCCGTGGCGGGGCGGAGCCGGGCACGACGCATGAGCGTGGATTTCCGGCGCCATGGTTCTCCTGGCAACCCTGCTGTCAGGAAGTCGTTGCCGAACCGGAACGCTATCAGCGCGTGCCGTGGCACGGGACTGTGTCCGATTCGGCCCGCCTCATGGGCGACGAGGCGACGCCATGAACCGGCCCGAGCACGACGCCGCGGCTGTCGAGCAGGATCGTGACGTCAGCCCCCGGGCTTGCCTGGACACAGCTCCGTGTAGGCAACGTCGGGATTGGGGGAGACCCACTCCTCCCACTGCCTCTGGGTCGGATTCGCTACGAGCTTCTTGCACAGCTCTTCCTTCCAGACGGCGGGAGCGGGCAGCTCCCAGACCCCGCCGCCGACCCAGGACAACCCGCCGGGAACGGGCAAGTAGTCGGCGTTCGCCGTGACGAAGACGCGGCGCTGATCGGGACTGAATTCGATCTCGGTGCCCTCGCCGGTCGCCGTGGCGTCGACCGCGTCGCCGATCTGAGTCCGCGAGGCGACATCCCAGAACCGCACGGTCTTGTCCGGTGCGATCGAGACGAGGTAACGACCGTCGCTGTTGTAACTGAGAGCTTCAGGGGCAAGACCGCGGCCTGGGATCTGCGACCCGACAGGTTTGGCGTCTCGGGCATCGAACTCCTGGATGTAGTTGTAGTCGGCGATCGCGAGGCGCCGGCCATCGGGACTGATCGCCATGCTGGTGACGGCTGCGGGGGAGCGCACCTCGCCGAGCAACTGCTGTGTCGCGGTGTCCCAGATCCTGACCGAATCGAAACTTTGGGAATAGAGGCGTCGGCCGTCCTCGCTGAAGGCAACCCTCCCAACGAAGTACTTGTGACCTCCCATCGGCTCGCCGATTGGCCTGCTGTGTCTCCAGTCCCAGAGTCGAGCGGTGTTGTCGTCGCTCCCTATCGCGAGTGTCTGTCCGTCGGGGCTCAATGCCACACTGTCCACCTCGTCGTATGTCTTGATCACTTCGCCGTAAGGCTGCCCGTTCGAGGCGTCGAGGACGCGGAGTTCGTTGTCGCGTGACAGCACTGCCAGCCAGCGGTCATCGGCGCTGAAGTCGATCTTGCTCACGTCTCGAAGCGCCTCGGAGACCATGGCCGCACCGATCTGTCGACCGGTGTCGATGTCCAGCCATCGCATCGTGTTGTCGTTGAACACGACGAGTCGCGGTCCGCCCTTCGTGTTCACGAGCCAGTAGGTCCCGTGGCCTTCCGCCGCCTTGCTGCCCGCCATCTCGGCACTCAGTCCGGAACCGGGGGCGGTCCGCAATACCTGGACGGTGTCGGGGGAACCGGAAACAATGCGGTCGTCTCCAGGGGTGAACGCAATGTCCCAGACCGACATCTGAAGGGTGATCGGATCACCGATCGAATCACCGGTGCGCGCATCCCATAGGCGGACCGAGTGTTCCGTGCCTCCGGTGGCAATTCGTGTTCCGTCAGAGCTGAATGCCACCGACCAAATAGCCTTGAAGGTTCCGGTGGCAGGTCTTCCGATGGGGGCGCCGGTGTCGGCATTCCAGATCAATAGCGGCGCCTTGTCGTACGACAAGGCGCCATATCCGCCGGCGGCGACGATGTGGCCGTCCGGGCTGAACGCCACACTGCTCAAAAGGCCCACATCTTCGCCGCGCAGCGGTTCACCCTGTGGCGCTGCATTGTCGGCGTCCCACAGTCGGACGGTCTGGTCATCTCCGGCGGAGGCCAGGCGGCGCCCGTCCCGGCTGAATGCCAGCGCGTTCACGTCCCCAGTGTGTCCTCTCAGTGGGCTCGCGATCTGCTGGCTGGTCTGCACATCCCACAGCCGCAGATTGTCATTGCCGTCGATGGCGGCGACCCGTCGTCCGTCGGCGCTGACGGCGGCCTCGTCGACGTATTTTTCGCTGCCTATCATCGGCTGGCCGACGAACTGACGGCTGTCCGAGTCCCAGATACGGATCGCGAAATCTTCGCTTCCCATTGCGAGATACCGTCCATCAGGACTCATGGCGAATATGGCGAAGAACTGCGGGTCTGTGAACGGGTCCCCGATCGGTTCGCCGGTCTCGGTGTCCCACAACTGAATGCTAGACGCGGTGCGGGCGGCAATCCGCCGACCATCAGCGCTGACCTGTGCGCCGGCCACGTCCATTACCATGTCGACTCGCGGTTTCTCGTCCAGCACGCTCAGCAGCGCCCCGATCCCCTCCCTTTCCGACAAGCGATGCGCCGCAAGAGCTTTGACGACAACTTCCAGTTCGGTTCCCGGTCGGCCACCGCTGAGCATGGCCTGCACCTGTGAGGTCAGCCGCCCACTCAACGCGTCGCGGCTGCGGGCTTCTGCTTCGTGGCGTTTGGCGTCGGCCTCCTTGCTGGCGTGCACTGCCACCACGAGCGCGATCACCGCCACGAGCGCCACCGCCAGCGTCCCGGCGAGCACGGCGACGAGGACCCTCGCGCGGTGGCGCAGGGCCGCCGCATAGGCTTCCGCCTCTTCACGGCGCTGCTGCGCGTTCCGCAGCTCGGCCTCACGGCGTTGTCGCTCGGCGTCGGCGCGGGCGTCCTCATGCTCGCGTGATGCCGCGAGGAAGTCGGCGGCGTGTCGTACTCGGTCGCGGAACATGGTGGAGCCGGCCAGTTGCTCGGCCGTAGCCAGGCGCACGCCTTCGAACAGCCATTCCTGGCTGCGTCGATTGAGTTCCCAATCGGCGGCCGCGCGGTCGAGGCTGTCGGCGGCCTTCAGATCCTGGGCATGCTCGGACAGCCACGACGCCAGCGAGTCCCATTGCCGCAGCAGGCTTTCCAACGCAACTTCGACCACCGTCTCACCCCCGCGCTCGTCCTTGACGAGCAGCCGGCGGGTGACCATCGCATCGATCAGCTCGTGGCTGTCCGGTGGCAGCTCGTCCCAGCGCGCGACGCGGCGTGAGGGTGCGTCGGTGTCCTGATCGATCGTGGCGAGCCAGGGGATGAACGCACCGCGCAGCGTATCGAGCTGCTGGGCGCGCCGGTCGGGATTCGCGGCCAGCAACGTGTCGATCTCGGCTTCGACGATGCGTCGCATGCCGCCTATGGCCTCATAGTTGGCCAGGGTGAGCCGCCCGGCGCTGCCGTAGTCGAGGTACAGCCGCGACAGCATCAATGCCAGCAGCGGCAGGCTGTCCGCACCCCCGGTGGTGTCGTCCAGCAGCCGGGCCACCAGCGCGGCGTCCAGGCTCAGCCGCAACCCCGCCGCGGTGGCGCGGGCGGCGGGTCCAGTGATCACGTCCTTGTATTCGGTGACCGGCATCGGCTTCAGGTCGCCGAACTCCCGGGTGTGCACCGCGAGCAGCTCCGGTGCGTTCTGCAGCGACTCGTAGCGGTCGGCCCGGATGCTCATCGCCGCGATCAGCGGCAGATCATCGAGCGCTCCGGTCTGCAGCAGAGCGCCCAGCAGCGCCAGGAATGTGGCGGCCTCGGGGCCTGCGTCGGCGGAGAACAACTCCTCACCCTGGTCGATCGGCAACACCACGGTCGGCACGCCCGCGTCGCCTGCCGCCGCCAGCTGGGCCTCGCGTAACCACGTGGCGAGCCGGGCGGTGTCGGTGTCGTGGCAGGCGGCCTTGACATCGCCGAGCGCCGGGCCGCCCGGGCCTGCTTGCGCCCGCAGCCGGTAAATGGCTTCGGCCAGGCCCTGATCACCGGTCAACGCGGCGCGCTCGGGGCGCACGATCTCACACACCAGGAAGTTCGTGGGGTCCCGGCGTAGCCGGGGCAGCAGACCTGCGCGTAAGAACGACGACTTGCCGACACCGGAGGGGCCGAGGATCACGAACAGCCCTTCCACACCCGCGGCGCGCATCCCGCGCAACGTGTCCAGGCCGCGCAGGATCTGGGGGTCTCGTCCGAAGAACACCGCGGCGTCGACATCTTCCATCGATTGCCATCCGCGGTACGGCGCGCGTTGGGTGTCGTCGTCCGGCGGCCAGGGAAAGTACTCGGCGCCGATTCCCGCGTCGTGCAACCCGCGCAGGAGCCGCGCCAACCCGTCGGTGGCGAAGTGCACCGGTTCACCCGCATCGGACAAGACCGTGGTGACCTCGCCGTCACCGTCGGGGAACAGATCGCAGATCTGCCACTCGCGCACTCGCTCGCCCTGCGCCGCCGGATCGATGCGGGCGCAGAAGACGCGCTTGTTGAGAGATTCCGCGAGCCGGGCTTCGGCCAGGCACTCGTGCGAATTCTCCCAGTGCCGGGAGACGAGGCACAGGACCGCCTCGCAACGATCCACCGCGCGAGTCAGTTCGGACTTCCAGCGCACTCCCGGCGCAAACCCGGTGTCGGGGTCGATGTCCAGGAAGATCTGGCCTTTCAGGCTGGGCTCATTGTCGGTCAGCCACCGGAGGAGGGCCTGCGCGGCTGCGTTGTCCCGCCTGGAGTGGCTCAGGAACACGCGGTACATGCGCCGATACTGCTGCCGCGTGGCGACAGGGTCGCGAGTATTGGACTACTCGATTCTTGCGCGGTCGGGTTTCACAGGAGGACGGCGTCTGCGCAGAGGGTTTGGACATTTCCGATGCCGTGGACGATGATCTATCGTCGATAGTCTTTTTGCGGGGAGGAATTCCAATGTCTTTGTCGCGCAGTCTTTTCGTGGGCGCGATCGCCGCGGGCGCGGTGGTGGCCGGTGCGGGCCCGGCGCTGGCCGAGCAGGCGGAGCCGTGGGAGACCCGGCTCGGGGATCTCTACGGCGCCATGGCCATTTCGCGCAGCACCGGCGCGGTGTCCTACGCGGTGAACTACGCAAGCCTCGGGGCGGCCGACGCCGAAGCGATCGACGAGTGCGGCGCGCGGGACTGCCAGGTCGTCGTCCACTTCCGCAACGCATGCGGCGCCGTGGCGCAGGGCGCCGACGGACGCGTCGGCTGGGCGTGGGACACCACCAAGGGCGGGGCGGAGCGGGCCGCGATCCAGGTGCTCGGCCTCAGCGCCCCGCCGTTCCCCGATCTCGGCAGCGCCTCGCCGCGCCCGGCGAGCACCGTGCTCTCGGCCTGCACCTCGAACGTCGGCTGAGGTCGGCCCGACCCGGTTTGTTGTGCGAATCCTCGGGATGTCGGTTGCCGGATCGTGATCTTGTTGACAATCATGGAGGCGTGCAGCTTTCCGACGGTGTGATCACGCTGCGGCCGATCGAGGTGTCCGATGCGGAGGCGCATCTGGCCGGTGAGGACCGTGAGCTGGTGCGCTGGCTCGACGGAGGCCGCGGCTCGCTGGAGAGCGTGACCGCGTACTTCGAGGAGTGCGCGGCGAACTGGGCGGCGCAGGGGCCGCAGCGCACGTTCGCGATAACCAGGAACGACACCCTCGTCGGCACCCTGGATATCCAGATCGGTCGGCCCTTTCTGGCCGCGGGGCGGGCCGACCTGACCTACGGCATCTATCCGATGTGGCGCGGCCATGGCTTCGCCACCAAGGCGGTCGTCCTCGGGTGCCGGTACCTGGCCCGTACGGGTCTGGCCGAGGAAGTGGTGCTCCGGATCGATCCTGTGAACGCCGATGCGGTGGGCGTCGCCCGCCGGGCCAGGTTCCACTACCTGCGCAGCAGCGACGAACCCGGCGAGGGCCCGCTCGACTGGTACATCCAGGCCCTCTGAGCGGCGGCTATCGACGCAACGCCTTGCGCGCCAGCCAGTTGCCGAGGAACTGGATGCCCTGCACCCCCGCGATGATGATCAGCGTGGCGACCAGGGTGACCTGCCAGTCGAAGCGCTGGTACCCGTACACCAGGGCGAAATCGCCGAGCCCGCCGCCGCCGACGATGCCGGCCATCGCGGACATGTCGACGATGGCGATCACCACGAAGGTGTAGCCGAGCACCAGCGGGCCAAGCGCCTCGGGGATGAGCAGCGTCAGAATGATGCGCAGCGGTCCCGCGCCCACCGCTCGCGCCGCCTCGATCACGCCGGGATCGACGGTGACGAGGTTCTGTTCCACGATGCGGGCGATGCCGAACGAGGCCGCCACGATCATCACGAAGGCGGCCGCCTCGGTGCCGATCGTCGTGCCGACCACCTCCAGCGTCACCGGTCCCAGTGCCGCGAGCAGGATGATGAACGGGATCGGCCGCACCACGTTCACCAGCACGTTGAGCAGCACGTTGACCGGCGCGTTGGCGAGCAGGCCGCCCTTGCGTGTGGTGTACAGGGCGGTGCCGAGGAACAGCCCGATCAGCCCGCCGATCAGGAAGGTGATCGACACGAGATAGATGGTGGTGCCGATCGCCTCGGACAGCACCGGACGCAGTTTCTCCCAATCCGTGTGCACCGTCGTTACCGCCGCTCCAGTTCGTCGATCACCTTCGCCACCGCGTCGTCCGGCCCGTGCAGGGCCAGCGTGACGCTGCCGAAGGTCTTGTCCTGCAAGGTGCCGACCCCGCCGTACACCACCTCGAATCGCACGTCGGCGTGCGCGGCGAGCGCCAGCGCGTCGCCGAGGCCGCGGTCGTCGTCGACGTCGACGGTCACCAGGGTGCCGCCGTGGCGTTCCCGCAGCGTGGCCAATTCGCCGGGATCGGGCCGGTTGTGCAGCACGGTGCCGACGAACGACTTGGTCGGCGCCGCCTGCGGCGTCGCGAAGACGTCGAAGGTCTCGGCCAGCTCGACGATCCGGCCGTCCGCGAGCACGGCGACCCGGTCGGCCACCGCGCGGATGACGTCCATCTCGTGCGTGATCACCACGATGGTGACGCCGAGTTCACGATTGATCTTCCGCAACAGCCGCAGCACCTCGCCGGTGGTCTCCGGGTCAAGCGCCGAAGTGGCCTCGTCGGCGAGCAGCAGCGCGGGCGAGGTCGCCAGCGCCCGCGCGATGCCGACCCGCTGCTTCTGGCCGCCGGAGAGCTGATCGGGGTAGCTGCGCGCCTTCTCCGACAGGCCGACGAACTCGAGCAGTTCGGCCACCCGCGCCTTGCGCTCGGCGCGCGGCCTGCCCGCGACCTTCAACGGGTACTCCACATTGCCCGCGACGGTCCGCGACCGGAACAGGTTGAACTGCTGGAACACCATGCCGATATCGCGCCTGATCTGCCGCACCCGGGACTCGGGCACGCCGGTGATCGGCGTACCCGAGACCAGAATGGTGCCGCTTGTCGGCTTCTCCAGCGCGTTGATCAGGCGCACCAGCGTGCTCTTGCCCGCGCCGGAATAGCCGATCACACCGAAGATCTCGCCGCGCTCGATGCGCAGGTCGATACCGTCGAGCGCGACCTGGCTGTCGGCGCCCTTGCCGAAAACCTTGGTGACCCCGCGGAATTCGACCGCGCTCACTTGCCGTCGCGGATGGTCTGCTGCACCCGCTGCAGGATCTGCTCCAACTCGGGCGCGCCGCGCGTCACCGCCACCGCGGTGTTCTTGGTCGACGCCGCGTGCGCCGCCTGCACTTCCGGATCCTTCCAGACGTCGACGATCTGCTTGTAGAGCGGGTTGTCCTTGTCCTCGGCCCTGGTGACGATCACGTTGATGTACGGCTCGGCCGCCGGATTCTTCGGATCGTCCTTGTACAGCGCCGAATTCGGGTCGATGCCGGAGCGCTCCAGGAAGGTGTTGTTGATGATCGAGCCGTCCGTCGAGGCCAGCGACAGCGCCGTCTGTGCCGCATCGACCGGTGTCACGGTGACCTTCGAGGCGGCCTTGTCGATGTCGGCGGGGGAGGGCTGGCGGCTGTCGCCGGACAGTTTCAGCAGCCCGGCCGCCTGGAGCACGAACAGCGCCCGCGCCTGATTGGTCGGGTCGTTCGGAATGGCGATCTGGCCGCCCTGCGGGATGTCGGCCAGTGATCTGTGCTTCTTCGAGTACAGGCCGAGCGGCACGATGTAGGTGGAGCCGATCGGGGTCAGCGTGTCGTTGTTGGACACGTTGTACTGGCCGAGGAACTGCAGGTGCTGGAACAGGTTGACATCGATCTGGCGTTGCGCGAGCGCGAGATTCGGCTGCTGGTAATCGGAGAAGTTGGTGATCCGCAGGGTGATGCCCTGGTCCTTCGCCTTGCGCTCGAAGACGTCCCAGACCTGGTCCCGGTCGGTGGTGCCGATGCGGACCACCTTGCCGGAGGACGCCTCGTCGGTGCCGCACGCCGTCAGGGTGAGGGCCGCGGTTGCTACCAGGACCGGGATCGCCAGTACCCGATGGAATTTCACTCGTGCTCCCGAAATGCTCGTCGCGAGGGGGCGGGACCGCGCGTTCGCACCGTCCCGCCTTTTTCTGAACCCGGCAATCCAAGCGGTGCGCCCGGCGCGGCGACAAGAATTTCGATAGTGGTGAGCGGAACCCTCGCGGAGAATTGGACGATCGTCTAGTTTGCCTGCAAGGTGAATGCTGCGCCGTGTGCGGTCTCGTGCGGTGGGGGAAGGAAGGGGGGG
>NZ_JBYIRW010000021.1:0-158412 GCF_057708325.1 Nocardia sp. bgisy134 | reverse complement strand
TTGAATCGGCCGACCCGGTTGGTGGTGGAACCGAGAGAGGAATTCTGAGCTGTTCTTCGCGCTGCTCGGGCGACATGGAGTACGTAGTGCGCACATCTGGCCGGGGTGACATGTCGGTTACGCACTCCTAAAATGCCCGCACGGGGAGGGAGACGACGATGTCACCTCTCCCGACTCCCTACAGCAGCCCTATGATTCGGCGCGGCGAGAGCGCGGAGCGTGGTTGATCGGCTAGGCAGTTGTGGAACAGCTACCGCCGGTCCGCGGAACCTGGACACCGAGGCCAGCGCGGACGGATGTCCCCAGAACGGTCTTCAACCACATTGCCATCACCAAGTCGGTATAAGCATCCTGAAATGCCGATGAGCGAGCGATTGTCCAGTTGGCGAAGACTTCGGATGGTTGGGGCAGTTCAGAGGGCCGGTCGATCAGGGCTCGTCGAGGTCCGATTATGTAGCGATCGCGGCGGATACGGTCATCGCGCAGGGCGGACAAACTCACAGGCATATTCAACGCGCGCAACGAATGCAATGACATTGCGCCGAGAATCCATCCACAAATCGATAGCACGATAGGCCACTTGATCTGCTAGTCATCGCCCTCCAGGAGGCAGGCAGGGTAGATCTGGCGCTACTGGAGCTTGATCGCAGACACGTTTGGTGTCACGATGCAGATCGTCTCGGCGGGGTCATGACTACTGATGCTCTAGTCAGTCCGCATCGGTTAAAGAACGGACATGTGAATCAGAGGCACGGCGGGAAGTCTCAATGCAGGTCATCCCATCCCCAGGGTGCGGCAATGGACCCGTCAGGCTCACGACCGAATCGGTAACGCGCCCAGTGGTCGGACTGAGCCATAAAGAGGTCAATTAATCCCCAAGCGGGCAGACGGGCCACCAGAACTCTATAGGGCTGATCCTCCCCTAGGACGAGGAACTGTTTCAGCAATCGTTCAACAGCACCTTCCCAGCTTGTGAGGTCTGTGACGGAACGGGCCGCGCGCTCTGCCACTGTCGACAGCTGCTGGCATTGTCCAGCCATGTGCAGGGCATGTAGCAGCTCGGACACACCAACCGGAGAGCTCAGGTTGGTTTGCTCGGCGATGCGATCAGCTAACGCGGTCAGGCGATCAGGAGTCGCCACATCACGTAGAGTTGTCAGCAGCTCAGCGGCGATTTCAGGGCGATCGACCTTCACCTCAAGCGGGGCTCGTTGCACCAGGGATATGACATCGCCAGTATATTCATCGAAGCGTTGCGCTGAATCCAAGATGCCGACAACATCGACCGGGAAATGTATAAGCATATCAATTCCGGTTCGTGATATTTCCCCTGATTCAATTCTCCCCAGCACTTCGATCAGGTCATCGTTATTATCGTGTCTTGGATAGAAGTCGCTTGTTTTGTGTTCCAAATGGTCCGCAGCTGCCAGTAGGTTGCCGCCGGCCGGAGAGGTGATGTGGTCGACGATAGCGTTCGCTGCGGTGACCTGCTCAGCACGCCGCAGCGCATCGCAAACTGCTCTTACAGCCCGGGCAGGTTGGGTAATTGACATTACTTCAGAAAGCTGAAGGAATGGCGAATTCTCGACCATGTGAAGTAGGTCGTACGCCGGTTCGGATCGTTCCTCGCGATCCGGTTTCCATGGCGGATGGCACTCAACGACTCGTCGAGCGAGCAGTGCCAGCTGCACCGTTTGCCCGGTTTGCCTGAGTGCGTCGATGATGGTTGCCAGCCTTGGCGCTGGTATCGGGCTTGTTTCGGTTGCCACACGATTCGAGAGAACGCTCAGCTGATCGCCCATACCGCCGCGACTGAGCGCTTTCATCAATGAGGCGACGGCGTCGGTGTTGGCAAGCGTCAGTTCAGATATCTTGTTCCCGATCCTTTGCAAGGATGCGCGTTTGGAGCATATTTCTTGAGGTATTTCCGGCATTCGGGAGCGGTGGTCGGTAGATCGGTGGAGTTCTTTTATCCATTCCTCGGGCCGGGTATCGCCTGGGTGCAGATTGGACAGTTCTTCTATCAACCGTATGCTGGCCATGGGATCGCCGCCTTCGGTCGCGGTTTTCCAAAGCTGGGCGGCATCGCGGTACAAGCCGCGCTCCCAGGCGGCGTGGCCGAGGGCGGTGAGGTCAGCAGCACAGGCGTGGTCGGCGACCGCGTCCCAGAACCCTGTCGGCGGTATGCAGTCGGCACGGTGAATGCGACCGTGTTGGTCGAGGTATTCGGCCAGCTCATATCGCGGACCTGCATCGTTGGCTGAAAGGTGCCCGCGACGACGGGATCCGGTGCGACGGGGCGGGATCGGGGTGAGCGGTCCGGGTAGCCCGCGGGCAGGTTTCCTGAGTTCTTCCAGGTCTCTGGTCAGCCACTCGTCATCAAGTGCGCCGACCGCGATGTAGTCGGGGGAAGCGTCGCGTAGCAGGCCGATCGAGATACAGTTGGAATGCCCCAGACGGCGAGCGTCCATCGCAATCTCGATGATTCCCTGAACCGATTCGGTGCCGTATTCGTAGCGTCTCAGCAGCTCCGGCGCCCCGGCCAGGTACTGGATGATCCGTCCGGACACCGCCTTTTCTCTTGCTTCCGCCAGTCGCGGATCATCGCCCGCCAGCCGATCCAGCTCTTCCAGGTCCTCGCCGGTGAAGGCGTCAGCGACCCGGATCAATCGCTCCTCCAGCAGCTGGTGTGCCTGCGGGTGCTTGTCACTGGACAAGATCTCGTAATGCTTTGGCCACAGCGTGGCTAAGATCAGAACCGGCTTCAACCCCGTACCGCGAAGCAGCTTACGAAGCTCGACTGCAACCGGTTCACCGGTATCACCGTCGCGGGTATCGAGGTACCTTTGCGCTTCGTTGAGCCACACCACGGTACGGGGTTGCAGGTTCGGTAGCTCGCTCAGGAAAGCGTTGCGGTCCAACGGATGCCACAACCGCCACCTCCGGTGACCACGCAGCCGCCGCAGTGCTTCCCATATCGCCCGGGTCTTGCCCGTGGACGAGCCACCGAGAAGCACCGCCATCTCATTGCAGCCCGCTATAGCCCGCCCGACCACCTCATCGAGCTCGTCATCATGCTTGCGAAGCACATATACCGGAAGTTCCCCAGCGAACGCGCGGGTTGTGGTGATCGAACGGCGCACCTCCAGTTCGAACGGATCGTTCACCTCGGTCAACGGCCGCAAATGCGGTATCACCTGACTCGTCCGCCTATAGGCGGCCTGCCAGTCGGCCCCGGTCTTCGCCCACGAACCCGGCGCATCGAGCTCAACCAGCGTCTGCAACACCGGCCCCAGCAGCCGCCAACTCGGCCAGGAAACCCCATTCACCCAGTTGTGCAGCGCCCCCCTTGTCGGCGACCCGTCCTTGACACGCTCAAGGATCTGGTCGTAGCTCAGGCCCGAACGCGCCTTGAGTTCACGGAGAGCGGCGTGGAACTCGGTCTTGGAGTTGATCAACGCCAACTCGATCGGTTTCAAGCCGCTCACCCGTCCCTCCCGAGGCCCAGCTGTTCAATCCTGTTCAATCTTTCGCCGACCACACTAGACCCGTGACTCTTCGAGCAGGCATCGCCGAAATCTGGCAGAAGATAATGACTTTGAACGGTCCCAGCGGCAACCGTCACTGTCATGGCTCCCCACCTCGCGACCGTGACCGCCGCGGTCGACCCAGTCCGGCTCGGCCACCGCACACCTGCCCGTGCAGAGATCACCCGACAGCGCAGCTCTGTCCACAACGAGTTCCACACAGCATGTGAGTTGTTCGCGTACTGGCGCTCCAGGCAGATCCCTACGGTAGGTATGGCGGTGATGGGGTGAGGAAGACAGCAGCTGCCGCAGCCCTGGGCGGTACCAGTTCCGGTGTGACGCTGTTGGTCACCGCCCACGGATCCCCCTCGGCCGTGACACTGATCCTTGCAACCGTCGTCGCGGTCATTGCGTTAACTGTGATCGTCATCGTGTGCGGAGTGCTGTGCCTGGCTCGCAAGGCCATGAAGGACGCCGACGTCCCAGACCGCATCAAGATCCTGAAATCGGTCCTGGACGCCCTCGTAACTCTCGGGCGAGGACCCCACCAGCAGCACAGGCGCTAGATTCTGTGCCGACGTGTCAAAAATCTCCAATTCAATCCACCGCCACGGCCGTGCACACACCTCTCCCTGTTGCTCGTCCCACCTTGAGGTTGCCATCCCCATTCGCGTCGAAGTGCCGTTGACCTGACCCCTGTGGTTCGGTCCGGGACCGATCGACGGGGTCCCGTCAATTGCAGCGAGTCCACGCGACCGAACGGTAATGCCGCCTATCGCGCGGTCACGAACGTCCGCTTCTGCCGAATTGCGTGCTTACAAAAGTGAGGCGCGGTGGGGGTCCAGGGTGTCCACCGCGTGGGCCTCGAGGAGGTCTTCGAGTACAGGGGTTCCCTCCGTCACGGCATACCGATGTTCGGCAGGGGTGATAGGGACCAGCCAAAGAAGTTGTACACGCTGACCATCGGGGAGTTCGCACCATTCGAGGCGCGGACCCCACGGATAGGGCAGGTTGACCATGAAGCCCTCGGCGGTCGAGTCTCCCATCCAGGGTCGCCCGAGGTTGATCAGACGGCCTGGATGTAGCGGATGATGAGTCGTCGCATGATGGTGGGCGATGACCGCCAGCGATTCGACGTGCTCGGGCGTTTCCTCCGAGGACTGGGATGATGAATTCCACCGGTTGACCGCGATCGACCTCGAACGCTCCGATCGAGATGTAGATCCAGCCTTCGCCCGGGCTGGACGGTGCCAGTCTGCGTACGACGGTGCGAGTCTGCGTACGTGGACCGGGGCAGGACGTCCTCGCTCGGCGCCCGATCTTCCACTGGAAGTCCTCGACCGCGCGATCGGGCCAGAACCGTCGGAGGTGGAGATCGACGGTGTGGTAGTCGTGTTCTCGCGGGTAGTCGCTGTCGGTGGTCACCAGGATGTTCTACCTCGGCGTGATCACGAACGTCCGGCGACGAACATCGGCTCCTGCCGTTGGGCGCGCGGTCAACGAACGAGACCCGTTGCTGCTCGAGACATCCGGTCTTGCCAAGTTTCGCGCATCGACCTGGAGTCGGCCACGATCTCAACCGTGATCGGCGATTACGAAGAATCCAGGTCAACTACAAGTGGTAGTAGACATCGCGTGACCTCGTTTGTAGCATCGTCCCCAGTCTTCGCACGGTGAAGTGCCGAGGCACGTCGCGACTCTGAATCGCGTTGGGGAAGAACGGAAGGGGGCAGAGAGCGCATGAACAATTCAGCGAACTCTTCGGCGATACCAGCAAGGCTCAGCAGGAGCGGTTCAGGTGAACCACTTCTGCTGCTACACGCATTCACGCAGACATGGCTGGGGTGGGGTGATCAACGAGTTGTCCAACGAATTCGACATGGTCGCACCGACCCTGCCGTTCCACTGGGGAGGCCCCGTCGGCGACCGGCCACTGACTGTGGCCGCAGGAGCCGATCATGTCGAAGCACTGATGAACGAGACCGGCTGGGAGACAGCGCACATCGCCGGAAATTCTCTGGGCGGGTGGATGGCACTCGAGCTCGCCCGGCGTGGCCGCGCACGCAGCGTGACTGCCATCGCCTCGGCGGGACTATGGCAGCGCGGCAGCCGCCACGCCGACCGGCTCCGGCTGAAGTTCCAGCTCAGCGCATACCTCGCTCCGCTGTCGCGCGGTTTCGCGAATCCGACACTGGCCGCCATCGGCAAAGCCACCACGATGCGCGTGCTCTGCCACCGGCCAGGGCTCGTCGCGCCCGATCTGGCTGCGATTGCCCTGCAATCGGCTGGATACTGCACCGCGCGCGACATCAACGCAATCTGGCCGACCGACACCGCGCTGGAGATGCTCGACCAGATCACCACACCGACCACAATCGTCTTCAGCGCGCGTGACCGCGTGGCCCCGCCCCCTCGCTTCGGTGCGCAACTGGTCACGCCTTCAGCCAGCCGTCGGGTGGTCATGCTGCCCGATGTGGGGCACGTACCGATGCTCGAGGCTCCCGGCAGAGTGGCTGCCGAAATCCGCCGCACAGCGACAGAACCAGTTGTCGACACCGCCCGTTGAGGTCGGCAGCCAGCAGGGTTACCGACCGAACGCACTATTTTGCCGCTGATCGCGTGGGCTGCTCCGGGCCTTGAGAGTGCAGAGGCGGCCCCGCTCGCCGGGGTCAGCGTGGACTACTACAGCCGCCTCGAGCAGGGACGCAATATCAACGTCTCCGACGAGGTCCTCGACGCCGTGGCCCGCGCCCTGCGCCTGGACGAGGTCGAGCGCTCCTATCTGTTCCAGATCGCCCGGGCGAATCCGCGGCGCGTCCGGCGCCGGACTCCGGCGCGAGTGCAGCGGGTCCGTCCCGGGATCCGCCGCATCCTCGAGACGCTCGACGACGTGATGCCTGCCTTCGTCTTCGGCCGCCGCATGGACATCCTCGCCGCCAACCGTCTCGCCCGGGCGCTGATCACCGACTTCGAGGCGCTCCCGCCCCGGGACCGAAATATGTTGCGCTACACCTTCCTCGACGAGTCCGCCCGCGAGCTGTACCTCGATTGGGAAGAGGTCGCCCGGGACAACGTCGCGGTCCTGCGCTTGGACGCCGGGCGTCACCCGGACGACCCGCTGCTGGCCGAACTCGTCGGCGAATTGGCGGTCAAGAGCCCGCAATTCCGGCGCTGGTGGGCCGACCACAACGTCCGCGAACGCAGTCACGGCAGCAAGCGCTACCACCATCCCCTCGTCGGTGATCTCACCATCGACTACGAAAGCGTCTCGCTACCAGGCGATCCCGACCAGACGCTGTGCATCTACACCGCCGAGGCGGGCTCGGCGTCGGAGACCGCACTGCGGCTGCTCGCCGCGTGGACCGGGTCGCAGGCTCCGCCCTTGAACCCGGGGACCGGCGGTTCCGATGCGGAACACCCCCGTGCGCGGCATGCTGAACGGTTGGACACCGAGGAACGCTGATATTCAGGGCTCGAGTAGTCCGGAAGACTCGAGCAACCTCAGTGGGCGATCCCAACGTATCGAGAGTGATCGTCGATACCGGTGACCAGCTTGCATTCCCGAACGTCAGCCAGGAACACAAATACCTCAACAGGGGCCGCGGCGAAAGTTATCAGTCGGGCCGTCGCGGCGCCGGCTCGCCTCATGAATCCTTGACAGCCCCACCGATCTGCCCCAGCAGCGTCGTGCTCACCTCGATGAACCACTCAGGCGGCGTGTTCGAAGATGGGCAGACCATGCGAATCCCGTTGTGGCGCAGCCTGAGCGAGGTCCATACCTGCAGGTCATCCGCTGCTACCGATGCCGATGGCATACCTAAGTGATCATCCTGTGTGTCGATCGCCAACGCGATCGGGACTCATGTCGCGCTGGTGCACGGCAGGACCGGACGACTGCGGTGTTCGGCGGTCCCGTGTCGAGTTCGCCCGATCGCCGAATTCGCCTCTACTGTGGGAGTCGCGCATTGACCACGCGTCGAAACGACATTACGGCCACGAATATGATTGGCGTGCAACATGGTTCGCCCATGGGTGCCGATGGCGAGCGGGTATTGCTGTACTCCCCGGAGTTCGCGGCCGATCCGCATCGAGCCTACCGGGACATGCGGGCCCGCTATGGTTCGCTCGCGCCGGTGGAGTTGGCGCCGGGCGTGCCCGCGACGCTGGTGCTCAGTTATCGCACCGCGGTGCACATTCTGCATGATCCGCAGCACTTCCCGGCCGACCCGCGCACGTGGCAGTCGAAGGTCTCCGCCGACTGCTCGGTGCTGCCGGTGCTGGAATGGCGGCCCAACGCGATGCGCAGCGCGGGCGCCGAGCATGCCCGCTACCGGGAGGCCAACACCGCGGCCATCAATGCCGTGGACCTGCACGCCCTGCACGCCACGGTGGAGCGGATCGCGGTCCCGCTGATCAACACCTTCTGTACGGCGGGCAGCGCCGAGTTGGTCTCGCAGTACGCGTTTCCGCTCGCATTCGAGGTGATCAACGTCCTGCTGGGGTGCCCACCGGAGATCGGGCAGGAGGTCGCCGCCGCGACCGCAGCGGTCTTCGACGGCGTCGACGCCGAAGTGGGCAACCGCATGCTCAGCGCGGCGTTGCTGCGGTTGCTCGAACTCAAGCGCGCCGAACCGGGCGAGGACATCACCACCCGCCTGCTCCAGCATCCGGCCCAGCTCGACGACGCCGAGGTCATCCACCAGCTCGTCGTGCTCTACGGTGCGGGAATCGAGCCGCTGCAGAACCTGATCATCAACAGTCTCGTGCTGATCCTGTCCGACGACCGTTTCGGTGGCAACGTTCTCGGTGGGAGCCTGTCCACCCGCGATGCGTTGGACGAAGTGCTGTTCGCCGACCCGCCGATGGCCAACTTCTCCGTCACCTACCCGCGCCAGCCGATCCTGATCGACGATGTGTGGCTACCAGCCCACCATCCGGTCGTCATCAGCTTCGCTGCGTGCAACAACGATCCGGCGATCAGCGCCGAGAATCGCAACGGCAACCGATCGCATCTGGCGTGGGGCGCCGGACCGCACGCCTGTCCGGCGCGCAGCCCGGCCTACTTGATCGCCCAGGACGCGATCGACCAGCTGTTGGACGCGTTGCCGGAGCTGCGGCCCGCGGTACCGGTGCCGGAATTGACCTGGCGGCCAGGGCCTTTCCATCGTGCCCTGACCGCGCTACCGGTCGTCTTCCCCGCGACCCCGCCTTGGCAGCAGTAAACCGGCGCCACGACATTCAGGACGGGGCGCCTGCCGCGAACTGCGCCAGATTCGACGGCCGCGCGAAGGCGGCGGCGAACGCGTCGGCCAGCGTCGAGTCGTGCTGCGCGGCCAGCATCATCTCCTGCATCGCCGGAGGTGGGTCGAGCACCGTCGCGGTCCACCGCGCCGCGGGATGCGCCACGGCCGAAAGCCACGGCGCTGCTGTCCATTCCATCCAATCCCGGTCGTAGGGGCCGCCGGGATGGTGCAGGATCGCTTCCGCGTAGCGGATCGCGCACTGCACCGCATTGTTGGCGCCCTGCGCGCCGCCCGGGTCCATCCGGCAGACGACGTCGCCGCCGCCGAGCACCGGCCTGCCCGAGGGCAGGGTGCCGACCGGCCTGCGCATGACGGGCCTCACGGCGCCGACCAGCGTCGCTCCGGCGTCGGTCAGCTCGGCATCGCGATACCGTTCGGCGAGCTCGGCGGGCAGGTGCTGGTCGATGAGCTGCTTGGCCTGCCGCAATCGTTGCGTCGGCGTGCCGAGCTGGTCGAAGACGTCGAGGGCGCCGCCGGGCCGCGCCTCGAAAAGCACGATCTCGCAGCGTCGCTCCTGGCCAGGCCGTCCGGTCAGTCCGGGGTAGGAGATCACTTCACCGTGCTCGGGCAGCGCGGTGTAGCAGCCGAGGTGGTGCGGCTCGGGCCGGACGCCGTCGAGGTACAGCACCGCGAGCCGCCGCTGCGGCTCGGCGGGCACGGTCCACGCCGGATCGTTCTCGAAACAGGCGGCGAGTTCGGGCGCCGCGCGGGTCACCACGGTCAGGTCGTAGTCGGCGGCGGCGCGGTCGACTTCCGTCACCGACGGGGCGGCGACGCGCAGATCGCCGCCCGCGGACAGGAATTCGTCCAGCCATCGTGCGAAGACGGTCCGCTGGTCCACGCTTTGCGCCGGGCGGGTGAAGCGTCCGGCCCAGGCCGCCACCGCCGTGCGATCGACGGCCATGGTGAACCGGATGCCCTCGATGTTCGGCGCGCTCGTCCGCCAGAAGCCCAGCCCCGCATCCGATTCGAGATCGAGCGTCGGCGAGAATTTGACCTGCGTGCTGGTCACCGTGCCCGCGAGAATCGCTTCGGCATCGCGATCGGTCACCAGTGTGACCGCGCTACTGCCGCGCAAGAGGCAATAAGCGAGAGGTAACCCGCATTCGCCCGCTCCGAGTACCTGTATCCGTTCCGCCATGGTGTCCTTTCGGTCGTGAGATCGACTGCGGCGATAGCGAAATCGTCGAGGAATAGGTGATTGCGGCACATCGGTAGACACGGGCCGGGCCGCCCGAGCACCCCGGCATGCTGCGGGTGGGCGCCGGTTCCCGCCCCGACTGCCTGCTCGTGCCCGGATTTTCCGGCACGCGACCCGACTACACTGCACTGCTGTGTCGGTAAGACGTTCGTCGGGGTCGGGCCTCCCGCCAGCGGCCACCAGCGATTTCGTCGGCCGCGCACGTGAGCTGGAGAAGATCGGGATGTTACTGCTCGGTCCCACTCGCCTGATCACGCTGATCGGCGCGGGCGGCATCGGCAAGACCCGGCTGGCGACGGAGGCCGTGCACCGGTTCCACAGGGCGCGGCGGGTGCCGGTGCACTGGGTGCGGCTGGCCCTCCTGTCCAGGGACGCCGACGTGGCGGCGGTGGAAGAGCAGGTCGCGCGGTCGCTGATCGACGCGGACTTCTCCGGACGGTCGGCATGGGAGGCGATGCTCGACACCCTCCAGCGCCGCGACGCGGTCGGACGCGCCTTGCAGACCATCCTGGTGATGGACAATTGCGAGCACGTCTTGGACGGTGCGGGCCGGGTGATCGCCGACTTGCTCGACGCGGCGCCCGGGCTCACCGTGCTGGCCACCAGCCGCGAGGCTATCGGCTGGATCGACGAGCAACTCGTGCCCGTGCCCGCACTGTCCACCGAACAAGCGCTGACCTTGTTCCGTGGACGCGCAGAACTGACCGGGCACACGATCGCCGACGACGATGCCGAGATGGCCGCCGCGATCTGCAGGCACGTGCACAACCACCCTCTCTACATCCGGCTGGCCGCCGCGCGCCTGCTACGCCAGCCGCTGGCGATGATCCTGCGTGACCTCACCGGAGAGGCGAGCGATCGGCGGCTGCGCTGGTCGCACGGCCCCCGGGTCGGCGCCGACCAACGGCATCAGGGCATTCGCGACGTCATCGCCTGGTCGTATGACCTGTGCCGGCACAAGGAGCGGCTGCTATTGGAGCGGCTGTCGGTCTTCGCGGCCGGTTACGACGTCGACCACGAGGACGCGGCCCTGCCCGGTCCGGACGTCGGCGCCGATCTGGAGGCGATCGGAGCGGTCTGCGCCGACGACGACCCCGACGGCTTGGCCCACGCCGAGATCGAGGACCTGCTGGAGCGCCTGGCGGACCAATCGCTGGTCTCGGTCCACCTGACCGCGACCACGGTGCGCTACTCGCTGCTGGAGAGCGTTCGGGTGTTCGCCCAGCAACGCCTACGCGAACGCGGTGCGGAGTTCGACCGTTCGGCCCGCAGGCACCGTCGGTACTACCACGACAAAGTCGTTGCGGCGCAGGTCGAATGGTTCGGCCCGACCGAGCAGGATTTGCTGGACTGGGCACAGGCGGCCTGGGACAACCTGCTGTGCGCCATCGAGGGCAGTCTCGGCACGCCGGGCGAGGCCGCGGTGGGCTTGGAGATCGCGGTCGGGCTCATCGCGCTGCGCAGCCCGTTCTTCACCGGCTCGTTGCGCGAGCCGCGCCACTGGGCGGAGCGCACCCTCGCTGCCAGCCGACGCCTCGATCCACAGCCTGTCCAGTTGCAGATCTCGGCGATGGCGCTGATCGGGTGGATCAGCATGTGCCAAGGCGTCCATGACGATGCCACGCGCATGCTCGACGAGTGCGTCGCCACCTGCGTGCCGGACCCCGCCACCCGTTCCGAGTGGCGAGAGCACCCCGAACGCGATTTCGATCTGCCCGCCATTGTCGAATTCGCCAGGGGCAGTGAACTGATGCTGGTGTGCCTAGACGTGCGCGCGATTCCCGTCCTGGCCCGCGCCCGAACGAAATTTGCCGCGCAGGGCGATCGCGGCGGCGCCGCGATGAGCGAACTGTTCGAGGCGCTGGCCGCCGCTTTCCTCGGCACGCCGACCCAGGCACTGGAGACCGCACGGCAGCATATGAAAAACGCGGAGCGGTCCGGTGCGCGGTGGGCCACGTCGTGGGCCGAACTTGCCTGGGCGATCGCGCTGACCAAACACGGTGACCCGAACGAGGCTCTCGCCGTGGGGCGTACGACGCTGACCGACCAGCTCGCCATGCGCGATCAATGGGGCGCCACGTGGGCCATCCATCTCCGCGCGTGGTCGCTGGCGCGCCTGATCACCGACGCGGCCGACAAGCGATCGGACGTCGTGACCGGATGGGCGCGTGATATCGCCCGTCTCGTCGGGGGCGCCGCCAGACTGCGGCACAAACTCGGGGTGGACATCGGCAATCTTCGGCCGTTCGCGACCGAGACCGACGCCGCCGTGGCAGCTGCTCGCGAAGTTCTCGGCGCGTCGGCCTTCACGGTGGCCGAGCGGGAGGGCGCGCTGCTGCGGCCCGAGCTCGGCGAGGTGGCGCAGCTGGCGCTGGGCCGCCTGTCGCTGGACCGTCTGCCGGTCGACCACCCGGTCCGGCGGGAGCGACCCTCGCGCTGGCAGGAGCTGTCGACGGCGGAACAGGACGTGGCCGTCCTGGCCGCGGCGGGCTGGACCAACACCGCGATCGCCGCTAGGCGTGGCAGCTCCTTCAAAACCGTGGACGCCCAGATGGCCGCGATCCTGCACAAACTGATGATCGGCTCGCGGGAAGATATCCGCGCTCTGGTGCCCGCCGACCGGCGCAGCCAGGTGATCGAGGAAGCCGCGCGCAAGCCGCAGCGCACCCGGCGCTCGTGACACCGCGAAGTGGGTTGGGCTGAAGCCTCATAACGTCTGCTCCTGTGTGGTGAACGCCGTGCCGAATACAGGGCGTTCGCAGGAGCGTGCACGCGATCTCGGATGCACCGGTGAATTTCGGGTCCAACCCTCGTCGATATCTCTGGATGTACCGGAGGAGATGATCATGGGCCTTCCCTCAGGAGTGGCTGCCAGGTGATCTCGTCGACGCAGAGAGGAATCCAGGCATGACGAGACCGTTTCGATTCGGGGTCGTTGCCCCGCTCAGAACTGACCTGCCGACGTGGCGAGATCGCGTGCGCCGCATCGCCGACAGCGGCTACTCGACGCTGCTGGTGCCCGACTTCCCACAGATGCAACCGGCGCCCGGTCCCATGCTGGCCACCGTCGCGGCTCTGACCGACCTGCGCGTGGGCACGTGGGTGTACGCCTCTCCGCTACGCCCGGCCTGGCTGACGGCGTGGGAAGCGCACTCGCTGTCGCTGCTGACCGAGGGTCGCTTCGAGATGGGCATCGGCACCGGTAGACCGGGAATCGAGGACGAGCTGCGCGACAAGGGACTGCCCGTTGTACCGCCGCCGAACGAGCGGCTGGCACAGGTACGTGAGACCGTCAGGACGCTGCGAGAACTCGACGGCCCCGACCTGCACACGCCCGTGGCGATGGCCGTACTCGGTCCGAAGGCGCGGGCGTTGGCGGCCGAGGTCGCAGACACGGTCACCTTCGCGCTGGGGGATCAGCCGCGGAGCGAAGTCGAGCGGCTGGCACGCGACTTCCACACCATCGGGGACGTCGAGCTCGCGCTCGCCGTGCCGGTTATCGGTGACACTGTCGCGCCGCACATGGCGCGCCCCGACACCGACCCTGCTGCGCTTCGCGCGGCGGACGCACTGACCGTACTTCCGGACGATCCGGCGGCCGCCGCCGAGGAAATCCAGCGGCGACGGGAGGAGATCGGCTTCTCCTATTTCATTTTCGGCGCCGACTTCGCCGACAGGTTCGCTCCGGTCGTAGCCGAGCTCGCCGGACGGTAGTCGGGCGTCGATGACGCGAGCCTCGCGGCACGGCTCGAATACGCGCCCTGGCGACGCCGTCGTCTTGGCACCCCAACATCCGCTCACGCCGCCTATCGCGCGATCCTGAACGTCCGCTGCTGCCGACGAGCGGACGCCAGCACCGCGGCTGCCGACGCCCCGGTGTGTCCGGGGCGTCGTGATGCCCAGCTTGTGTTCAGCGATTGTGTTGTGGCGCACCGGCACCCGGGTGTCGATCGGGAGTGCGCAGAGGAGCGCCGACGTGGTGCAGGTGTCTCAGCGCCTCGCGGTAAGAGGAGATCAGGCCAGTTTCGTGGTAGGGCACGCCGATTTCGGTGCAGTAGTCGCGGACGATCACCTGGGCGTGACGCAGGTTCGGCGTGGGCATGCTCGGGAACAAATGATGCTCGATCTGATAGTTGAGCCCGCCGAGGGCGAGGTCGGTCAACGCGCCACCCCGCACGTTGCGGGAGGTCAGCACCTGGCGACGGAGGTAGTCGGGGCGGTCGTCGCCGGTCAAGGTTGGCATGCCCTTGTGGTTCGGGGCGAAGATACAGCCCATGTACAGGCCGAAGAGGCCCTGGTGGACAGCAAAGAACGCGAAGGCTTTGTCGGCGGGCAGAACCGCGAACAGTGCGGCCGAGTAGGTGGCGAAGTGGCCGAACAGCAGTGCGCCCTCCAATCCGCGATGTTTGACCGATCGATTTCTGAGCGCACGTACGCCGGCCACATGGAGGTTCAGGCCCTCCAGCAACAGGAGGGGAAAGAACAGGAACGCCTGCGCTCTCCCGATGAGACGAGCCAGACCGCGGCTGGACCGTGCCTGCTGTTGTGACCAGACCAGAATGTCGGGCGCGACATCGGGGTCGAGTTCCTCGTGGTTCGGGTTGGCGTGATGCCGGGTGTGCTTGTCCTGCCACCAGCCGTAGCCCAGGCCGATGCCGGCGTTGCCGACGAGTCGTCCCACCAGCTCCGTCGGCTGCCGTAGCCGGAAGACTTGGCGGTGCGCGACATCATGCATGACGAGTGCGATTTGAGCGAACGTCACGGCCATGAACCCCGCGACCAGCAGCGTCCACCACGAATCTCCGATGAGGACGAACGCCGCCCAGCCGGCTGCGAACGCGACCCCGACGACGCTGAGCCGGATGGCGTAGTAGACGGGACGCCGGTTCATCAGCCCCGCGTCGGAGATCCGGCGCAACAGACGGGCGTAATCACCGTCAGCACCGCGTCGCGGTGACTGTGACTCGGGGACCAGGGCAGGTGTCGTCATAGATCTTCCTGAGAGCTGGGTCGGAGACGCCACCTCCGTCCGTCGACGATGCTGGCCGGTCGACGGTGGAGCGGGGCGCCGATTTCGATACCCCGAAGCTATCGGCCGGATTCTCGTTACCCGTAACCCTTTGGTATGACATGGAATCGGACTGCGGTGTGATATCGGATGGCGACTGGGTCCGGCCGGGCTACCTGTTCGTCGAGCCTCGTCGTCACGTGGCGACCCTCGATCTGCTCGACGACGCTGAGACAGTAGCGTTCGCCCGCGCTGTCCGCTCGTCGATCGGTGCCCTGCGCCGGGTTCTCGAACCCGCCCACGTCTTCACCTTCGTGGCGGGCCTGAGCGCGGCCGGTGTCCACCTCCACCAGCACGTCTTCACCCGACCGGCCAGCACCGCACGAGATGTGCCGTGGCACAACGCCGATTCTCCGGACGCGCCTCAAATCCCCGCATCCGGACTCGATGCGCTCTGTGCCGAGCCGACGGCAGCGTTACCGGGCTGAGGCGTACCCGAAGCCGATGCACAGCGCCGCATACCGCGCTGACCGAACCTGCCGGCGCGGCACCTCGGAAGATCAACGCGCCGTCGGCATCTGCCGCCGTCCCGGCACACCATCATGCCGAAGAGCGCATTCCGAAACGAGCAGGTGTCCCGACGGTCGAGGCGGTGCAGCTGCACCCGCGTCGACCAGTGGTCAGTACCGACTGCACAGCCGTTGTCAGCGTGTATCGCATTGTGAGCGTGGCGATTCGAAGTGGAGACGACGTCAGACTCCGTCTCTATGGTGGACCGATGGCGTCGGTTAGACAGCTCCAAGTCACCTTCGACTGCTCGGAACCTGAGCACGTCGCTCGTTTCTGGTCTGAGGTGTTGGGATACGAGCACCGGGGCTCAGCGTGTATTGATCCCTCAGGTGCGGGCCCGCGCCTGTACTTCCAGCGTGTGCCCGAGGGGAAGGTCGTGAAGAATCGGCTGCATCTCGACGTGCGGGTCGGCACCGGTCTCGTGGGTGACGAGCGCGTGGCTGCACTCGAGTCCGAATGCGCACGACTGGTCGCGCTCGGCGCAATACGCGTGCGACTACTGCGCGCCGATGGCGTCAACGAGTCGTGCCTGGTAATGCAGGACATCGAGGGCAACGAGTTCTGTCTCGACTGAGTAGCCGAGAACGTGGCACCTTCGCGCGGATCCACCAGCGATCACAGATTTTGCGGCCACCGGATATCGTCGATCCGTCGACTCGCCCTATTCCGGGGAGGCCGCCATAACGATTGCCAGCAGCGGAACTGTTCGTGCTTCGGGCACCTTGTAGCGATTGCCCTGGACTCGGGTGAGCCACCCGGCTCGAATCAGGGTGCTGATATGAGACTGGTCTGTTCCGGTGGGATTCAGTTCGACGGTGGCCTCCGAAGAAGCCAGAACCTTTCGCACCAGTTCAAGCCTGCGGCCGTGCCCCAGTGCAGAAAGCACGTCTCCCGATTCTCCCAGGGATTGGCCACGATGGCAGCAGGCGGGAGCGCGACCTCCCATTCGCTGCCTCTGCCGTTCGGTAGCTGAACGATACCGAGGTACGACACGACACCACTCGGCTCGAACGACAGACTCTTCAGCATGGCAAGTCCCGGATAATTCCGGTCTCTGGAGCGGCGGCGTTGCAGGAAGGCGGGAACGGCCAAGGAGGCCGTCAGGCCGCAAATGCCGGTGAACATGCTCACCACGCTGGCGATCCGGTCGGCCTGCTCCAGTCCTTGCCGCCACATGACTATCGCCAGCGCGATCAGTCCCAGCGATCCCAGGAAGCTTCCCACCACAATCCACCGCACAAGGACAGTATTGCGCTACGGCAACCGAAACATACAGGCGAACAACGGATTCCCCATGGGCCACTCCACGCACATCCCCCTGGTTGATAGCGAGCGATCCACACGGTCGTCACCATCCGCCACCCTCGGACGCTTCGAACGGGAAAACGACCGCCCACACTCAGCTCGGTTCGTCGGCGGTTATCGCAGGCCCTCCGCGCGCCCGCTGCCCCCTCGTGATCGGCGACAACCTGGTGTACCGCGATGACAATCACCTCACCGTCGGTTGCGCCAGAACACTCGGACCGGTCATCGCCGCACTCGCCGACCGTGCGCTCGCCACTGGCTGAGGTTGTCACGCGGGTCCGAGCGGGGTTCTGCGATCTGGCGCACCCGCCGGATGATCAGCGGAAGGCGTCGGCGTGGGCTGCGGCCCACCGTCCGAACGTGCGCGGTGCCCGGCCGGTGACCTCTTCCACCGTTGGGCGGACGATGGATTCGTCGATGGCCCCGTTCACGTAGAAGTCGAAGAAGGCGTCCACGTACTCGACCGGAGTGGTTCGGAGCATCTCGGCGCGGGCCTCGTCATCGGTGAGGCCCTGGCAGGTGAGATCGCGGCCGGTGGCCTCGGCCAGCATCGCCACCTGCTCGGTGGGTGTGAGTGGCTCCGGTCCCGTGGGCCAGAGGATTTCGCCGTGACGATTGTTTTCGCGCAATACGGTGGCGGCGACAGCACCGAGATCCTGTGGATCCAGCGTGGCCGTACGGACCTCGGGGAACGGCGCCCGAATCACGTCCCCGTCGCGCAGCTGGGGGAGCCAGCGCAGAGCGTTGGAGGCGAAGGCGCAGGGCCGCAGGATGGTCCACGCCGCACCGCACTCGGTGACCTCCCGCTCGGAGGTCATCATGTAGCGGGTGATGGCGTTGGAGGTGTCGCCAGTGCCCGCGGAAACACCGGAGAGCTGCACGATGTGCTCGACACCCGCCTTCACCGCCGCTTGGGCGACGCCCGGGTAACCGGGCAGCAGGAACAGCGCGCGCACGCCCTCGAAGTTCAGTGTCTCCGGTGCAGTGAGGTCGCCGGCCACGGCGTCCGCCCCTCGGGGCACAACGGCGGGCAGGGGATCGCGCACCAGCGCCCGTACGGGCTCGCCGGCTGTGGTCAGGGCTTGCACAACTTCCGCGCCGACATTGCCGGTCGCTCCTGTCACGAGAATCATTGCGCCAATTCTTGTAGCAACCAAGAGATTTCGCGTCTACCGTTGCAGGTTCCTGCAGGCAATCGTGCAGCTTGTTCTCTTCCGCCTTCGGTCGGCGGCGGCCAGGATGTGCGGTATGGATCGCCTGGATGTGACACCTGCACGCGCATGGCCTGGTGTCGATCTCGTGCGTTCCGAGGATGACTGGAGGACCAGTGATGACAGCGGCGTGGGGCGACGGCGTTCGAGAAGGAGTCGAGTCCATGAAGGTCGAGTTCGACAGCGACGGTGTGAAACTCACCGGAAACCTGTTCTTGCCCGTCGGCCGGGATCGGGCGCCGGGTGTGGTGGTGGCGGGGACGTGGACCAGCGTCAAGGAATTGATGGCCGACCGCTACGCTCAACGTCTCGCCGAGCAGGGGTATGCGGCTCTGTCGTTCGATTTCACCGGCTTCGGCGAATCACAGGGCGAGCCACGCGATGTCGAGAACCCGGCACGGAAGGTTCGCGACATCCACCACGCGGTGAGCTTTCTGGCTGGGCACCCGGCCGTCGACGGTGACCGGCTGGGCGCGCTGGGCGTCTGCGCTGCGGCAATGTACATGTCCGACAATGCTGCTCACGATATGCGGGTGAAATCACTAGCGCTGGTGGCGCCGTGGCTGCACGATGCGGCGATTTGCGAGCAAGTCTACGGCGGGGCGGATGCGGTTGCCGCCAAGATCGAGATCGCCCGCGAGGCGCGGTCACGATTCGACGAGACCGGTGAGGTCGACTACGTTCCGGTGGTCAGCGCCACCGACGAACGCGCGGCCATGCCCTACGACATCGACTTCTACCTCAACCCCACCCGCGGCGGAATCCCGGCCTGGCCCAACCGTTTCGCCGTCATGTCCTGGATCGACTGGCTGACCTACGACGCGATCGCGCTGGCTCCGCTCATCGGACAGCCGACCTTGCTGGTGCACAGCGAGGACGCCGCCATCCCGGATGGCGCGCGCCGCTTCCACGCCGGACTGCCCGGACGGAAGGATATTACGTGGACCCAGGGCACTCAGTTCGACTTCTACGATCAGGAACCCCAGGTCACCGTCGCCGTCGATGCCGTCGCCGCCCACTTCGGCCGGACCCTGTGAACCTGAGGACCGGAATGCCCTGGCAACCGAACATCGCCGACCGGGTCGTCCTCGCCCGGCGGCGGTAGGTCCGATCCTGATAGGGAGGACGCACATGGAGATTCGCGACTTCGAGGCCGCCGATCGGCAGGAGCTGCGAGAGTTGTTCACTTGGGCGAGTGAGGGCTCGCCCGTCGCCTCGCTGTGGGGTGATCCGGAATCCGAGGCGGCGATCTACCTCGATCCATACCTGGACCTGGCACCCGAGTCCGTGTTCGTGGCCGTCGCGGGAGGCAAGATCGTCGGATACCTGACGGGCTGTCTGGACAGCTCGAAGTTTCCCAGCGAGGTCGAACGGATCGAGCGGGCCATCCGCACCTACCGGTTGTTCCTACGTCCGACTCCGGCCAGGTTCTTCGGCCGTGCCATGGTCGACACCCTCGCCGCGGCGATTCGCCGCGAGCCGACCGCGAGTGATTTCCAGGACTCGCGCTGGCCCGCGCACCTGCACATCGCAGTGGCGGCCGACGCGCGCGGCACCGGCGCCGCCGCCGCTCTCATGGACCGATGGTTCGCCCGGCTCGACGAGAACGGCTCGCCGGGCTGTCATCTTCAGACTCAGGTCGAAAATGCACGGGCCGTAAGGTTTTTCACCCGAATGGGATTCACTCCGATCGGTTCGGCCCCGCTGATTCCCGGAATGCGCTACCAGGACGAGCGAGTGCACCAGCAGGCCATGGTCCGGCCGGGTGAGCCGACGTAGGGGGCGCATGGGACGGCAGAAGACCCGCGACGGGTCAAAGCCAGTTGCGTTCTTTGGCAAGCAAGGCGGCCTGGAATCGTGTGCGTGCGCCGAGCCGGTCCATCAGGTCGGCGACATGGGTGCGGAACTTGCGCACCGAGACATTGAGCGCGCGTGCCGCCGATTCATCGGTGTCATGGCGGGTGAGCGCCCGCAGGACGCGCTGCTCGGAAGGCGAGACCGGGGCTTCGTCCACGCCGTGGGCGCGTTCCCAGATGCCGTCGAAGACCTCTGCCAGTATCTGGGCCATACCGGTACGGCGGATCTGCAGTACACCGGCCGCCGGTTCGGAGAGATCGGCCGGTACGAAGGCGACCGATCGGTTGACGACGGTCAGCGGCCAGACCGTTTCCGTCGTGACTCGATGCATCTCGCCGAGGGCGTGCCTGCGTCGTGCGTGGGCCGCCTGCCGGGGATCCGTCAAGGCGTGCACGGGGAACAGGATGCGACTGCTCAGTCCAGCCATCAGGAGACGACCGCGCCGGGCGCCGGTATGCGGGGATTCGTCGTGCAGCGCATGGGTCCGCAGGGACGAGAACTCACCAGGGTGATCGGTCAGCAATGCGGTTATCCGCCGGCCGACCTCCAGTCCATGCGGCAGCTGCTCGACCATACCCGCGGGCCGGCCGGTGCGCTGCTCCTCGGTCAACTCCCGCACTGCGTCCCAGGCGGCGGCGAGTCCCTCGAACTGCTTTTGCGCCTGCGTGATTCGCCGTCGCACCAGCAGATCGACCGCTACCTCCGGTGGGACCACCGTGAGGTTCTCGTCCACCAAACCCAAGGTGCGCAGCTCGATGATCACGTTCCGCACGCGGGAGTCGACCTGGCCCGCGCCACCCGCGTGCGAGGAGGCGCCGGGGCGTGTGCGCAGCAGGTGGCGGTACACCCGCTCCTGTTCAACGGTCAGTCCGAGACCGGCGAGGCTCACGCTCGGTGCCTGCCCCACTGCCGCACCGGGTTGGCTTCGCACGCAACGGGATTCGAATGCCTTGTCGGTACTGTCATGGTGGAACCACCCCCGGATGGCGATGACGGAAGAATTTGCGTAGTGTATACGCAAAGTGTATGCCATACGCAATTGAAGCGAGGGGAGCGAAGATGGCCGATGAGCCACCGCGTGTGGCTCGGCTGTTGTGGTCGGGAAATCAACGCTCGGGACGAGGCCGCCGGCCGGCATTGAGCCTGGACCGCATCGTCGGTACGGCTATTGCCATCGCCGACGCGGAAGGCATCGGCGCACTCTCGATGCAACGAGTCGCCAATCAGCTCGGCACCGCGACCATGTCGCTGTATCGGCACGTGCCCAGCAAAGACGACCTCGTGGCGGTGATGCTCGACACCGCGATGGCCGCCCCGCCCGATCTTCCCTCCGACGACTGGCGCGCGGCGCTGGAGCACTGGGCTCGCCGAACCCGCGAGTTGTACCTACGTCACCCCTGGGTGCTGGCGGTCGGCACGAGCAATCGCTGGATGGGCCCGAACGAGGCCGCGTGGGGAGAGGCGGCGATGAGCGCGCTCCTCGATGCCGGGCTGGCGCCACACGGCATCGCCGACATCGTCCTGTCCATCACCGCTTTCGTCGGCGGCGTCGCCCGTCTGGAAATCGATCCGACCCAGGGCCGTGACGCGGTCGGGCACGTCGGTCCGGCCCTCGATCCGGCAATGATCCACCAGTACGGTCGACCCGAGCGCTACCCGGCCTTGCTGGCGATGCTCACAGCAGGTCCCGTCGGCGACCGCGACATCCGCGCTGTCGCCGAGGGCGTGTTCGAATTCGGACTGGGCAAACTGCTCGACGGCATCGCCGCACATCTGACGAGTTGATCCCCGCCCGCCCAACGGGCGCGAATCGGCCGGCTCACCGGCTGTCGGTCACCCTTGGTGGCCTCGGCTCGATACGGGCCTGCGAGTCGGATGCGCTTCGACGACCCGGATCAGCAGGCCGGGGAATCGAGGCCGCGCGACGCGCTGGTGCCCGTGGCGACCCAGGCCTGGGGACAGAGCCGGGCAGCACATGCTGGCGTTGACCGAAGTTCTCGCTGGACCGGACAGCACACACCGGTCACCGAATGGCCGGAAGTACGACATCGGCATCAGTTGACCGGTGACCAGCCGATCTGAGACGTCGCCGGTACAAGACCGCTCGAGTTCGTGGTGCTCGTCGACCGTTCACATGCGCAGGTCGATTCGGTGATAGGGCTCAAAACAGAGCGTATTCGGACTTCGCACTCGATCGCGTCCGGTCGATTCTTTCGCACCACTGGTCGTGCAGTGTTCTCCAGTCTTCGGCGGCGGTGCGGATCCACTTCATTTCCAGCTCTCCCGCAGCCAAAGCGGGTTTCTCCCTTTCGAATTCGTTGTCCGCGTGTGCGGCGCGGTCGACCAGTTCGCTCCATCGATGGAAATCCTGATGTAGTGCGTCTTCGACCTTCCTGCGCATTGCAGCTCCTTCGTGGCTATGGTGATCTTGTGACTCGGTGTCTTGGACAGGGGATCGGGTTCTGCAACGTGGTCGGATAGCGCAGACCCGGTAAGATGAGCCGCTGAGGCTCGCCGATACAGCAGTTCTGGTGTTGTGGAAGCGCTCAGCTGTCCGGCAGCGTCACGCAATCGCGGCCACCGTCTCGTTATTGCTGTCCGCGGCGGTGTCGCGGGGGTCGATCTTCAATATGATGACGAGATGTAAACAAACCTCGCGGGTTGCGAGCCGGCTGCGAACTTCTGCTCGCCGACCTCATGGGCAACTCGCGGGACGTACGGTCGTTTCGACCTAGCGCTTACAGGGCCGCCAACCTGCTCGGCCGTCTTTTTGATATCAGCTTGGTCACAGTTTACGCACATTCGGTTAACTATGTATAGGGGGAAGGTGGGAGCCGCTGTAGAGAACCGCAGGTGCGCCACCTCTCGGTCGCGCATCCAGCGAGTTTGCCAGCGCCGTGTCACGCAACGTTGGGGGTAGGTAATCGGGGCGCCGGATCTCGGAGCCGCTGCGAAGACAGGGACAGGTCCGCGTGCCGGGGCTGCTTCCACAACCACGGCGGTACCGTCAGATATCGGTCCGATGTGGTTCCGCGCCTTACTGTGTGGCAGTCGAACCGCGGACCACAAGGCAACTCGCCCACCGCCAGCTGCGCGCGGACGCGGAACGGCTACTCATCGGCACCAGCACCGACCCCGAATTCGGGGTCCAGCAGACCCAAGGGGAGGCCTTCCTCGAACGCCGCACCGATCTCGGCCGTGCGCTCGCCGACGCCCAGATCGGCCAAGACGTGAAGCCGGCGATCCGCGCCGAGGTCGACAATGCCTCCCGCGAAACGGCGCAACTCCCGATCATGTGACCCGGATCGAACGCAGTGGTGAGCGGCTGCGTGAGCATCTGCTGGCCGAGCTTCGGCGGCGGAAGCTGGAGCCGCCGACGGCGGGCCGGATCGACCGGATTGCGCGCTCGGCGTTGAGCCGCGGTGAGGATGTGCTGTTCGACCGGGTGCTGTCGCGATGCTCGACCCGACCCGTGATCGCCCTCGCTACCCGCGCGGGCGCTGATGCGGGGGATGACCTTCGACTTCAGGAATCCCAGCGTTCGAGGACTTCGGCCGCCGCGCGGTATCCGGATCGGACAGCGCCGTCCATGTAGCCGTTCCAGATGTCGGACGTTTCCGCGCCCGCCCAGTGAATGCGCCCGACCGGTTCGGACAGCGCCGCTCCGTACTGCGTCCAGACGCCTGCGCCCAGTCGGCCGCCGTAACACCCGCGGGTGAATTCCTCTTCCATCCAGTTCTGTTCGACGTACTCGGCCGGTTCTGCGGCCTCGGGACCGAACAGCTTGGTCAGAGTCGCCACGGCGGCAGCCCGTCGTTCGGCCGCGCTCCAACGCGCCGCGGTCCGGGCGTGAGCACCTTCGAAGAATCCGACGATGACACCGCATGATTCGTCCGGCGGCGAGTTGTCGAGGGTGACGTTCAGCGCATCGTCGAGGCTGAAGGCGAACCCGTTGAGGCCCGAGTCGCGCCAGAACGGCGTCGGATAGGCGACCTGGACCTTGATCACCGACCCCATCGGGATCTGCTGGGTGAGTCCGTCACGCGTGGCGGGAAGGGCCGGCTCGTAGCGCAATCGACCGGCCAGGGTCGGCGGTATCGCGACGATCGCATACCCGGCGGTGATCGTTCCGCCGGAGTAGGACACGCTCACGCCGTCTTCGTCGTGGACGATCGAATGGACCGGGACGTCGAGCGAGACGATATCGTCGCCGAGTTCGTCGGCCAGCCGTTCGGAGATCTGATGTGTGCCGCCGACGATACGCAACTCCTGCGCGCCATCGGTCACGCCGACGAGGACGTCGATCATGCCTGCGGACCTGATGTAGAAAAGGAAGTGCAGCAGCGACATCTCGGACGACTCGGCGGAGAACAGCGCGGGCACCACCGCGCCCCAGAACGCGAGCGCTTCCGCGTTCTGCGTGTTGGCCCGCAGCCACTCGTCGACGGTTCGGCGATCCAGCTCGGCCGCTTGCGGAGAAGTCCACGGCGAAGACAGCGAGACGGTTTCGGCCAGCGCTTCGAGTTCGGCCTGCAGGCGACCGACTTCTTCGGCCGCCTCGTCGGACAGGCCGAAGGTTGCATCGCCGTAGCGAGTGACTGTGCCGTTGTAGAGCGTCACCGATTCGCCGTCGTCGTAGGTCGGGAACGTCTTCAGACCGAATTCGTCGACCAGTTTCAATACCTCGGTCTGTGTCTGTCCGATCCACTGTCCGCCCATCTCGAGAGGAACCCCGCTGGACAGCGTGGCCCCGAGATTGCGGCCGGCGACCCGGTCTCGCGCCTCGAGCACCCGCACACTGTGGCCGGCGGCTTTCACCGCTCTAGCCGCGGTCAAGCCGGCAAGACCGGCACCCACTACAACAACGTCGACATCGGTCATGTTCGGATCCTTCACGCGAAACTCGGTCGGTTGTACGACTGTAAGATAGGTCACGCCACTGAGGTGTGCAACAGTTGTGGCGAAGTTCGTCTGCTGAGGGAGCGAGGAGAACCGTGGTTTACGTGAGGGCGTCCGAGCGTGAGGAGCAGATCGTCACAGCGGCCATCAAGGTGCTCAGCGAGGTAGGCGTGCCAGCCACTACGCTGCGCGCGGTCGCGGGCGAGGCCGGTATCCCGCTCGGCACGTTGCATTACGTGTTCCCGACCAAGGACCAGCTGCTGCGTTCGGTCATCACGACGCTCATCCGCGACATCTCCGACGCACTGCGCGCGGAGCTCGAGCTCGACAAGGGGGTCGAGCACGCCCTCCGGCACGGCATAACCAGCTTCTGGAAGAAGCTGGTGGACAATCAGGTCGGGCTGCAGATCATGCAGTACGAGCTGATGGCGTATTCCCTGCGCAGCGAGGCGGAAGGTAGCTTGGCTCAGCTTCAGTACGAGCGCTACAGCTCGGTTGTCACCGAGTTCTGCGAGCAGGCCGCCCAAGCCGCGGGGGAGCGCTGCGCGGTCGGTTTCGACACGCTCGGTCGCCTCGCGCTCGCTCAGATCGACGGGCTGATCTTGCAATACGCGTCCAAGCCCGATCCCGGCCGCGCCCAGCGAGACCTGAATCAGGCGCTGGACATGCTGGTCCTGTTCGCCGATCCGCAGCCGGTCGCGCGCAGCACGGCGCGCCGTGGGAGCCGAGCTCTCACCGACGCGGATTAGCAGTCCGTCAACCCCCGATTCGCCCCCTGTTGCGCCTCGGGTCACATTCGCATTATCGTGATTCGTACGGTTGTCCGACTTAGTGTGTGTCTTTTCACTCGGATCGAAACGAGAAGTCTCACGGAGTCGGGTCGGCCGCGACGGACCAGTCCATCAGGTGCTCGGCTCCGACACATCCCGGATCCAGCCACAGGTTCCTCCCCTTTGTTCGGCCCACGGTTCGCCATCTGGAGTGAGACGCGATGACCCAGAAGAAGATCAACGACACGTCCAACGCCGAGGACATGCCGCGAGCCGTCACGGTTGCCGTGATCGGCGCAGGCATGGCCGGGCTGATCGCAGCCCGTGAGTTGCATCGGCGGGGCATCGAGGTCGTAGTGCTCGAATCGGCCGCGCGGCCCGGCGGGCGGATGATGGCCGAAACCACCGCTCTGAACTCGCGAGTCGACCTCGGCGGCCAGTGGATCGGCCACGGGCATCACCGTTTCGAGGCGCTCGCCGCCGAACTCGGCACGACGGTATTCCAGATGCACACACCCAAGCGGCCCGAGATCGTCGAGGGCGACTTGCGCATCAGAAAACCCAGCCTGGCCACAGCGGCCGCCACCACTGCACTGCTGATCTGGGAGATCACAGCGCGACTCGGAGCACCCCGAGCATGGAGGACGCAGACTGTGCAGTCGTGGCTGCGATACGTGCCGGGACGCCGAGCGCGACGGTTGCTGGAAGTCCTCGTCTCGGTGTCCACCACCGCCGACCTCGACCGTTATTCGATGCACGCTTTCCTCGAGATGATCCGCTACCAGGGCGGCCTCACGACGATGCTCTCCACCGCGGGCGGCGCGCAGGAAAGCCTGGTTCTCGAAGGGGCCGGGACGCTGACCGAAAGGCTGGCCGCCGAACTCGAGGGCAGGGTGGTGTTCGACAGCGCTGTCACGGCGTTGCACCGCGACGAGACCGGCGTGACGATTCACTCGGCATCCGGGACCTATCGCGCCGCCGAAGTCATCGTGGCCGTCCCGCCGCCGATGGCAGCGAGAATCGAACACCACCCCGAACTTCCCACTGCGCGAACCCGATTGCAGGACAACACCTACATGGGCTCGGTGTACAAAGCGATCGCGGTCTACGACCGCCCGTTCTGGCGCGAACGCACACACGCCGAACTGATGGTCCTCACCGATCCCGGTATGGCGGTATTCGACACCTCCCCACCGGGCGGACCCGGCCACCTGTGTGTACTCATCGCGGGCCCCGAAGCGCGCAACCTCGATGGGCTCGACAGCGGCGCCCGCCGCACCGCGGTACTCGGCCCGCTCAGCGCCCACCTCGGCCCCGCCGTCCTGAAACCCGCGGGCTGGCACGAAAAGCCGTGGCACCTGGACGAGTATGTCGGTGGCGGTTACACGGCTCTGCCCGACATCGGACACGACCAGGGATGCTTCCCCGCTTCCTCGGAGCGGGTGGGCCACCTCCACTGGGCGGGAACCGAGACCGCAGGCGAGCACGCCGGATACATCGAGGGTGCTATCGAGTCCGGCGAACGCGCCGCCCATGAGGTCATCGAAACCCTCTCGGAAATCACCACCGGGAACGCGATCGGCTCGCCGACACAGTCATGAAGACCCCGGACTCGCGCAAGGAGCAGGCAATGCCCCAGTCGAAGTACTCCTATCTCGACGTCCGGTCCAGTGTCTCCCCACTCGCGAGCCTCAGACTCCTCGCGGTCGCTCCGAAAGTCGTTGCTTCCCTGGCCGAGTACCGCTGGCGGAATCGCACTCTCCTCCGCCGCTGAGATCCCATGGGGTGACGCGTTACTCGCCCGCTGCGCGACTACCAACAGCGATGTGGTCGTCGACGGCATGCTCGCCCGGGCAGCTCGTCGCTGACTACTCGGGCGCCGGTATCGGATCCGGTCTCAGAACCTCTCGGTCAGCGCCGTGTCGCTTCTTGCTCCAGCAGCTGGGGTGACGGTGGAGATCCTTATCCCACGACGCTGAGGCGGACGAGGGCCAGATCCCACTGACCGTGCTGGTCCGCCCAGGTGGTCACGACCTCGCCGAGGCCGATCGGGTTCCCCTCCGGCGCATCGTCGATCGCGTAGTCGCCGTCCTCCTCGACCACCGCCATGATGCGCAGCGCGTCCTCCCTGGTCCCGTTCGTCCGCACCAGGATCTGCTCCACCCGCCAGTCGGCGCTGCTCAGATCACGCCCCACCAGATCGCGCCCGTCGACCAGCTCCCCGTCGACCTCGAAGATCGTCCCCGGCCCGTCCACCCGCAGCGTCTCGGTGTCCCCGATCATCAGAAAGTCGCTCACCACATCGCGCTCGCCGCGCAGCAGCGCCTGGTCGAGCCACCCCGGATCCCGGTCCAAGCCGACCTCGTCGATGAAGTTCCCCCAGGCATACAGCGCATACGGCATGCTGAGATCCTAAGCGCGCCAGACACTTTCCGGCAATCGAGCCGCAGCGGGACGCGGGACCTCCGCCCCTGGGTCACGTCGTGAGGACCCCGGCCGAGTACCGCCATGTCCACAACCGCCGGGCAACGGATTGCCGCACAGTTCCCGCGACCAGCCCGGCCCGCAGAACCCCATTCCGCCACCGATGTCCGTCCCCTCGTCGTGTCGGCCCAGAGCGGCCCCGGACCCCGCAGACCGGGCAGTGAACCCTCGCGCGAGTCGATTCCCGGTCCGCAACCCGAAACCACGCAGGAAGCGGCATGAGCGTGGGTACGGCTTCTAGATCCGCGAGACCAGGCCACCCCCCACGCATACACTCACACCACCGCCACAATGCGCGCGGCGGTTGATCGTTCGATGCGTTCTCCAACTGCGATACTCCCGAAACGCACCTGTTCGAACGTGCCTATCTGCATGAGGTCAGCATCCTTCCCACCGTTGAACCCACCCGATGTGCCTCCCCGCCAACGGCTCTCAGAAATTTCGAGTTCCCAGATGGCGCGCATTCTCAGGTCGCTTTTGCGTGGCTCGCAGCAGCTTGGAAGTTGAACCGTGACGGGTTGGGGACCGGCTTTGGGCTGTCCTGATGTCGAGTCGCCGACGTTGCCTGCGATCTGGGAGTCACCGAAGCCACCCTGTACCGGTGGAAGCAGCAGGCCCTGGTCGACCGCGACGAGGCACCCGGGACACCCACGGTCGAATCAGCGCAACTGCGAGATCACGACACCTCAGAAATCAAGGATCATGTTGCCGTCTCTATCCAATCTGTTTGCCCAGTCTCGAAGGCGCGCATCACGATTCCAGAGGAACTCAGCCGCGCGCTCGGAAGCGATCAGATTGCTGTGGCCCTGGACGCCGAAGTCATCGATGAACGCCCGGCCAGTGATGATCAACCCGAACAGGGGAGGAATGACAAGGCCACCAGGGTCTTCGACCAGAGCACTGATGGAGGCGGTAACCGGACCGAACTCGTAGCCGGTCAGTTCGCTCTCGGCCAGAGCATCGGCCAGCGGTTTCGTCACCGCGTACGCGCCGCTGTAGGACGTGATCAGTTCGCCGTCAACTGGGTGGTGAAACTCGAAATGAGCCGAGACCACTCGCGGAGGGTCATAGCTGGAGTCTCTACTGACCTGGCCGAAGTCGGCAGGGATCTCGGGGTCGATCAGGTAGAAGGTCATGAGTTACGTCCCCCCCGGGTCGGTATCAGTACGTCAGAGGCCGATGATGATCTCGCCGTTTTCGTCCAGCCCGGACGAATATTCCCGAAGTATCTCATCACGATCGAAGAGGAACTCGGCCGCCTGTTGCGAGGCGATCAGCTTGCTGCGCCCCTTGATGCCGAAGTCGTCGACGAACGCTCGGCCGGTGATGACCAGACCGAACAGCGGCGGGATGACAAAGCCTTCGGAGTCTTCGACCAGCGAGCTGATCGAAGTGGTGACCGGTCCGAACTCGTACCCGTTCAAACCGCTCTGAGCCGATTGTCCGCTCGGCGTGCGGGCGGCTCGGCCGGCTGAGCCAAATGGGTCAGGATGGCCAGTGCTGATGCCGACGGGGAATCGAGTGGGGCTGTGCAGGTGACGAGGGTCTGGTCGGGGTGTTCGACCGACCTCAGTGTTTGTTGGGTGACGGTGAGGCCCCCTATCAGCGGGTGGTGCAGCTGGTAGTGGGCGGTCGCGCATGCCTGGACCCTGTGGTCGTTCCAGAGGGTGCCGAATTCCGGGCTGGCCATGGTGAGGCTGCCGATCAACGACGCCAGTGCTGGGTCGTCGGGGTGGGCGCCAGCGATAAGCCGCAGGTTGCCGACGACTGCGCGGGCCTTGCGCGGCCAATCGGCATAGAGCGCGCGGGTGTCGGGGTCGAGGAACACCATCCGGGTCATGTTCGGTCTGCGACCGGGGACCGCCGGGCAGTCGGGGTCGAGATTCGCGGCGAGCAGGGCGTGGCCGAGCGGATTCCAGGCGAGCACATCGCTGCGGCGACCCAGCACGAGCGCGGGTACCAATGGCATGGCGTTGAGCAGCTCGAGCAGGGCGGGGTCAGCGTGCTCGACGGGTGCCGGGCGCGTGAGGCGGCGGCGGCCTGCGGACTCGGCCAGTGCGTGCAGGTGTCGTCGTTCAGTGGCGGTCAACGCGAGTGCGGCGGCGATGGCGTCGAGGACCTCCGGGGAGGCGTTGCGGGATTTGCCCTGTTCGAGCCGGGCGTAGTAGGACGGGCTGACCCCTGCCAGAAGGGTCAACTCCTCGCGGCGCAGTCCCATGACACGGCGACGTTCGCCGTAGGGCGTGAGCCCCACCTGCTCGGGTCGCACCCTGGCCCGGCACGCCTTGAGGAACGCCCCAAGCTGTCCGGACTGGTCTTCGCGGTCGCTCATCACGTCATTGTCGCTGCCGGATGCAGAGTTGTCCTGACCCTGCCGGGGTGTGGACACCGTTGATGCACCCGCGCCAGCGGCGCCTTCGCAGGGTGTGGTTACCGACGTCGGGCACTTGAAAACTCAGTGGCACGGCCCATGAGCCGTCCGGCACCCGGTCACGGCGTCGGGAACACGCAGCGAAGGAACCTGATGAATGAGATTGTGCTCGGTGATGTCACCGTGTTGCGGGTCGAGGAAATGCACGGGCCGGTGGGCATGACGCCCGATCAGTTCTTCCCCGGCTCGCCCGACCAGCACTGGGACGAGCAGCGGCCGATGCTGGTTCCGGATCACCTCGACCCGGTCGACAACATCGTTCAGGTCGCCATGCAGACCTGGGCGCTGCGCAGCGAAGGCCGGATCATCCTGGTGGACACCGGCATCGGTAACGACAAGACCCGCCCGGCGGTCGAAGCCTGGGACCACCTCGACCTGAGGTATTTGACCAATCTCGCCGCGGCAGGCATCGCGCCCCAGGACGTGAGCCTGGTGATCAACACCCACCTGCATGTCGATCACGTCGGCTGGAACACCCGCCTCGTGGACGGGCAGTGGGTGCCGACATTCCCCAACGCCACCTACCTGATGCCGCGTGCGGACTACGAGCACTGGAATCCGGCCAACAACCCGAACATCGCGGGCGGTGTCAACGAGAACGTGTTCGAGGACAGCGTCGCACCGGTCTACGCCGCAGGCCAGGTGCAGCTATGGGAGGACGAATACGTCGTGGACACGAATCTCACGTTGCGGGCGGCACCGGGGCATACTCCCGGTTCGAGCGTGCTGGTGCTGGCGTCAGGAAGCGACAAGGCACTGTTCGCGGGAGACCTGGTGCATACGCCCCTGCAGATCGCTCACCCCGAACACAACAGCTGCTTCTGCGAGGACCCCGTCGCCGCGAGGGCGACCCGACTTCGGCTGCTGGGTTGGGCGGCCGATCACACCGCGTTGGTGTTGCCCGCGCACTTCAGCGGACACAGCGCCCTCGAAATCGTCCGCGACGCTAGCGCGTTCGCGATCAAGAACTGGGCTCCGCTCCCCGCCTACTGACCGAAGTCGTGCCGCCCCGCACCCGCGCGGGGCGGCGCTGCACTCCTCACACGCTACCCAGATCAAGGCGCTCCATGAAGGCTTCACAATCCGCCGATTCGCAACCCGCCGATATCGTGCGCGAGGTGGAAAGCGGCAGGCTCCGCGGCACTGCGTACCCGACCCACACCGTGTTCTACTCCATCCCTTACGCCGCTGCGCCGGTCGGGATCGGCCGTTTTCAGGCGCCGGCTCCCGTTCGGCCGTGGCTGGGTGTGCGTGCGGCCACCGCGCCGGGGCCGACCGCCCCGCAGCTACCGCGCGGCCGTTTCGGATCACTGGATATCTCGGCGTATTTCGACCCCGGGTGGCGGGTCGGACCCGACTACCTGACTGTCAATATCTGGTCACCCCGCGATGTGTCCGGCGGCGCCCCGGTGCTGGTGTTCCTGCACGGCGGCGCGTTCGTCGCAGGGTCATCGCACTCGCCGATGCTCGACGGCTCCCGATTCGCGCAGCACGGCGTCGTGGTCGTCACGGTGAACTACCGCCTGGGCATTGCCGGGTTCCTCGACATCCCCGGCGCTTTCCCGAATCGGGGCCTCGCCGATGTCGTTGCCGCGTTGGCGTGGGTCAACCGCAACGTCACCGCCTTCGGCGGCGATCCCGCGCGGGTGACCCTGGCCGGTCAGTCCGCCGGGGCGATCCTCACCGCCGCCGCAATCGCCGCACCCGAGGCTGCCGGCCTGTTCGGACGTGCCGTGATGCAAAGCGGCAGCGGCAGCGCAGCATTCAGCCGCGAACAGGCCGCGATCGTGCGTGATGCCGCCGCAGCGACGCTCGGGGTAGCAGCGACACTCGATGGATTCGCCGACTTGACCGATCAGCAGCTCATCGATGCCGTGCCGGAGCTCACCGGTCTCGACCTCGGCACCGCGACCGTCCGTGACCCGCTGCAACGGATTACACCGCTGGGTGTGGTCCTCGACGACCAGCCCGTCACCACCGTGGCCCGCGCAGCGGGCCAACCTGTCGACCTGCTGATCGGCCACAACACCGACGAAGGAAATCTGTATCTGTTGCCCAACGGCGTGGCGGCGGCGGCAACCCTGCAACAGCTGACCGAAGCCGCCGAGTACGCCGACCCCGACCCGGACCGGCTGCTGTCGGTCTACAGGAGGCTGCATCCCACCGCCACACCAGGCAGGCTGCGCTCGATCATCCTGGGGGACGCGGTGTTCGGGACCGGTAGCCGAGCCATGGCCGACAGTCACTCGGCGGCGGGCAAACGCACCTACGCCTATGCGTTCGGCTGGAGCTCGCCCGCGCTTGCCGGGCAACTCGGCGCCACCCACATCGTCGAGCTGCCCTTCGTCTTCGACAACCTGCTACCCACCTTCCAGGGCGCGGACGGGCTACTCGGCACGCCCGCGCCTGCACCGCTGGCCGCCCGAGTACATCGCGCATGGGTCGACTTCGTCACCATCGGTACACCCGGCTGGCCCGAATACCGGCCCGACCGGCGCACCACGCAGCTCATCAACGACGAATGGGCCGTCGTCGACGACCCGTTCGCCGCCGAACGCGACGCCTGGACCCACACCCACCACACCCGAACAGGAACGGCCGATATGGTCGACCAGCGGGTACAGCCGAACCTCCCCGGCGCTCACCCGGGATAACTCCAGCAATGCCGTGAGATGGAAATCCGCGTTGAGCTGGGCCGTCCACTCCTGAAGTGGTATGTATGCCAAGAAATCGGATGCACGGTAATGGGCGCCGGTCGGTGCCTGCTATCCGCCGCTGACCCGCGCGGCCACCGACGTCGCCGTCACGACCCGCCAAGGGCGGTACGTGGTCGTGACGGCGCTCCGGAAACGGCGTTGTCGATCATGTGGCGGCGCGGCCCTCCGAGTCGGCTCGCGGCGGCCGTTGATCATTGGGGTTGTCCGGGTCGGGGTCGCCGAACCACCGCGACGGCGGGTGCTCGCCGTATTCGTCGTGCCAGTCCCACCATTCGTAGGGCGGGGTCTGCGGGTAGCCCTCCGGTGAGTCCTCCCACTGCTCCTGGCGGCCCAGCGCGGTCATGTCGAGGTAGCTCCACGTGGTACCCAGTGCCTCGTCGCCGCGGTTGTGGATGAAGTAGGTGCGGAATACACGGTCGCCGTCGCGGATGAATGCGTTGGTGCCGTGCCATTCGTCCACGCCGAAGTCGGCGTCGAAGTCGTCGGTGATCGTGTACCACGGCATATCCCACCCCATCCGCGCCTTCAACCGCTCGATGTCCGCCTGCGGCGCGCGGGAGGCGTACAGGAGTGTGGTGTCGCGGGCGTTCAGGTGGGCAAGGTTGGGGACATGATCGGCCATCATGGAGCAGCCGCGGCAGGCGTGGTCGGGCCAGCCGTCCACGCCCGGCTCGAAGAAGGCGCGGTAGACGATCAGCTGACGCCGACCCCGGAACAGCTCGAGCAGGCCGGCCTTGCCCTCAGGTCCCTCGAACACGTAGTCCTTGTCCACGGCCTGCCACGGCATCCGCCGTCGCAAGGCGGCCAGCGCGTCGCGTGCGCGGGTCAGCTCCTTCTCCTTCACGAGCAGCTGCTGCCACGCTGCCTCCCACTCCTGTTGCGCGACGATCAGCGGTGTGTTCATTGCGATGACCTTCCTTTCGGTTTTCGGTCGTTCAGGCCAGTGGTGAGATGCCCGCGGAGGTGAGCGTGTTCGCGTGGTGCACCGGGTGTTCGGCAGTCGCGATTTCGAGTATCGACTTGCCCACCTGTTCCGGGGTGAGGGCAGGTCCCGAGGACCGTACGAACGTGTCGACATCGACACCTTGCCGCTCGGCATAGGCCGCCACCGCCGCAGCCCCCAGATCGGTAGCCGGTGTCAGCTGAGGGAGGACGGACACGAACCGGATACCCAGCCCGGCCCGTTCCGACTCGACGGCCGCATAGGTCGTGAGGAACTTGACGGTGGTCTTTGCGCCCGCGTAGCCGCCGCTCAACGGCGACCCGTTGATCGCCGCGCCGCTGGAGATCGCGATTACCGAGCTACCCGGCGCCAGCGGGCGCCGCAGCGCTTCGCGAGTCCAGTGGAACGCCTGGGCTACGTCGACATTCCAGTTCTGACTGAAGGTCTCCCATGTCTGGTCCTGCAAGGGGCTCATCCACGGAGCCGCCCCCGCACACAAGACCACCGTGCGCGGTCGATGCTCGTCGAGGAGCCGGCTGGCAGTCGCGGGATCTGCGGCGTCCGCGGCCACCGCGGTGAAGGTAGCGCCGAGTTCGTCGCGCACGGCGTCGAGATGCGCGCTGGTCCTGGCGACACCGACGATATGTGCACCGGCCGCCGACAGCGCCCTGGCGATACCGCGGCCGAATCCACGGCTGGCTCCGGTCACGATCGCCGTCGTGCCTTCGAGGCCGCCGGGCTCGAGTGTTTCGTTCACGGTCGTATTCGCTTTCGTTGGTGATGTGCTCGAGGTCCCCACTGATTCAGATACGCCGTGGCGTCGCGATTCATCGGTGCGACGCCGAGCAATCGGTCGTGTTGCCTACGCACTTCTTCGGCGATCGAGGGCGAGCCGACCGATGAATTTCGGCCGCCGGACGTATCTGTACTGGTAGGGGGTGCCCATCCCTGCCATATCGAGACCCAGGAGTACGACCGTGCCGGTCCAGGAAGATTTCATCGAGCAGGCGGCGCCGTTCCGTGCCGAACTGATCGCGCACTGTTATCGCATGCTCGGTTCGGTGCATGACGCCGAGGATCTTGTCCAGGAGACGTACCTGCGCGGCTGGCGCGGCTATGCGGCGTTCGAGGAACGCGCGGCGCTGCGGACCTGGTTGTACCGCATCGCGACGACCGCGTGCCTGCGCGCGCTGGAGAACCGCGCCCGCCGGGTGCTGCCGAATGGATTGGGCGCCGGCTCGGTCGACCCCGATGCGGGTCTCGACCGTGACGCCGGTGCTTACCACTGGATGGAGCCGTTGCCCGATGCGTTGACCCCGGAAACGGCACTTGTCGCGAGGGAAAGCGTCCGGCTGGCAGTGGTGACGGCCATGCAGGAGCTGCCTGCGCGTCAGCGGGCCGTGCTGATCCTGCGCGACGTCGTGCAGTTCAGCGCCGCCGAAGTCGCAGACCTGCTCGAAACCACCCCTGTCGCGGTCAACAGCGCTCTGCAGCGGGCACGCGCCCATCTCGCCGAGGTCGCCCCCACCGGCGAAAGCGTGACCGAACCGGACGACGCCGAGCGCCGCGACCTGCTCGACCGGTATTGCGCGGCATTCGAGAACGCCGACCTGGCAGCACTCACCGAGCTACTGGCGGCCGACGTCAGGCTCGAAATGCCGCCGGTGCCGCTGTGGTTCACCGGGCGCGACGCCGTGACCGGGTTCCTTGCCCAGCGTGCTTTCGCCGAACCTGGCGATCTCATGCTGATTCCGACGGCCGCGAACGGACAACCCGCCGTCGCCGAATACCGCCGGGACGCAGGGGACGTCCTGGAGGCCCATTCGATACACGTCATCACCACCGGCCCCAGCGGCGTCGCCGCCATCACCGTCTTTCTCCAACCAAGCCTGTTCGCCGCCTTCGGCATGCCACTGACCCGTCCGAAGGAGCGCCGAGGCGAATGACGGGCGGCGCGCCGACGCGTGGCGAGTGGCGTGATCACGGGCTACCTACTCGGACCCTGGTCGTGCGGGCCTCGACGAGGGTGTCGGTGGGTATCGGTAGCGTCGGGTGCTGTGGAAACTGGGGAACGTATTCAAGAGCTCGCGGACCGCATTGTGGCGCTGCGCGACGCCTACTACCAGGGCTCGCCGTTGGTCGCGGACGCCGAGTACGACGCGATCGAGGACGAGCTCCGTGGCCTGATCGAGGCGCACCCCGGCCTCACGCCCGACCCGAATCCGCTGGAGCAGGTCGGCGCGCCCGCAGTGCTGCACGCCCCGATCCGGCACTCGCGTCCGATGTTGTCCCTCGAGAAGGCGACCAAGCCCGAGCAGGTCGCGGCGTTCTTCGACCGCTTCCCCGGCCAGCCGGTTGTGGTGATGCCCAAGCTCGACGGCTTGTCCCTGGCCGTGGTCTTCGAGGACGGGCGGCTGGTGCGTGCCGTGACCCGCGGTGATGGCACCACCGGTGACGACGTGACCGTGCTGGTCCGGGCGTTGGTCGATGGCGTCCCCGAGCGGATCGATGTCCCGGGGCGGGTGGAGGTGCGTGGCGAGGCGGTGATGCTGCGTTCGACCTTCCTCGCCTACAACACCGCCCATCCGGACAAGCCGCTGATCAACCCGCGTAACGCCGCTGCGGGCACGTTGCGGGCGAAGGACGCGGCCACGGTCTCCGAGCGGCGCCTGCGATTCTTCGGATTCGACTTGGATACCACTGCCGGCGGCGCCGCGGTCGACTTGGCGGAGGGGCTGCGGGCGCTGGGGGTCGCGGGTGCGCAGATGCGGCTCTGCGCCGACGCCGAGCAGGCGCAGGCGGCGATCGCCGCGATCGAGCAAGGTCGCAACGAGCTGGACTACGACCTCGACGGCGCGGTGCTGCGGCTGGCCGACCGCGACGCCTACGCGGCAGCCGGTACTCGGTCGAACTCCCCACGCGGCGCGCTGGCGTTCAAGTTCGCCGCCGAGGAGAAGACCACGTTGCTGGCCGACGTGGTCTGGGACGTCGGCAAGACGGGCAAGATCGTCCCGGTCGCCTGGCTGGAGCCGGTGTTCGTGGGCGGCACGACGGTCACGAAAGCCACGCTGGCCAACCAAGAGGTGATCCGCGCCCGCGACATCAAGGTCGGTGACACGGTACTGGTGCGCCGCGCGGGCGACGTGATCCCGTTCGTGGCGGGCGTTCTCGACGCCTCCAAACGCACGGGCGAGGAGCGCGAGATCGTCCCGCCCACCACCTGTCCCTCGTGCGAGCAGCCGGTCATCGAGCAGGGCAACAGCCGAGAACTGTTCTGCACCAACGTCTCCTGCCCCGCGCAGACGGTGCGCAGGCTCATCCACTGGGCGTCGCGGGCCGCGGCCGACATCGACGCCATCGGGCAGGTGTGGATCGAACGCCTGGCCGAGGCGGGCATCCTGGAGCGCCCGTCGGACTTCTACACGCTGACAAAGGAGCGCCTGCTCGAGTTCGACCGCGTCGGCGAGGTCTCGGCCGCGCGCATGATCGACTCGATCGATGCCAGCCGCCAGGTCGGCCTGCGCCGCGCCCTGATCGGCCTGGCGATCCCGATGGCCTCCGACGGCACTGCCGCTCGCCTGGCCCGGGCGGGATTCGGCTCCCTGGAGGAGGTCGCCGACGCGGGCGAGGAACGGCTCGTGGCGGTGGAGGATATCGGACCGAAGGTCGCCGCCTCACTGGTCGCGCACCTGGATCGCCTGCGTCCGGAACTCGAGCGGCTGCGAGAGGCGGGCGTCTGTCTGGACGTGCGCGAGGAGGATCTTCCCCCGGTCGTTGCGGCAGGCGCGCCGCTGGAAGGCAAGACGGTGGTGATCACCGGCGCGATCAGCGACCCACGCTCCGGCGAGAAGGTCGCCCGCCCGACGTTCCAACGCCTGTGCGAGAAGGCGGGCGCGACGTCGGCCTCCTCGGTATCGGCGAGCACCGATCTGCTGATCACCGGTGCGGGAGTCGGTGAGAGCAAGCTGACCAAGGCGGAGAAACTCGGCGTCGAGGTCGTCGACCAGGGCGAGATCTGGAACCTGCTGATCGCCGCCAAGGTCATCTAGACCTCGGCGGGCCCGGCCGGTGTGACAAAGAGCGATAGTTGGCCACTCAGAACGATAGTTGGCCACTTATCGGTGTGTCGTTTGCCACCGTCGTTGGACCACCACGTTGCCAGTCGTTGGACCACCAACAGCCGTCCAGAAGTGGAACGGATTATCGCACTGCCGATTGGCGAATGCAGCGTTCCCGAACGACCAGTATGCGGCATTTCAGTGCTTTCGGGCGGTCCCGGATGGCGATCCGATGTGCTCGGTGCCGAGGGCCACCTCGCCTGCGCGGCAAGAATGGTCGCCAGTGGCAGCAAGTCCGGTGTTCTGCTGACCCTCGCGGATCAGGCCGGCGAGCCGCTCGGACGTCAACGGAGCCACGGGAAGTCCGCGCTGAGGACAGTGATCAAGCATCCAGACGATCGAATGGTTGTCGGTGGGGTCTGCCACCATGACCCATATGGCGACAACCGATCCCCTGGCCCCATTTCAGTGGCTCAACGCATCCGAGAGCCAAGCGGGCCCGCTGGGCGTGATCTTCAGCGTCGGCTTCTTCCGAAACCTGGACCCGTCGGAGGTGGTGCGCCGCTTCAGCAACGGTGGCGCCGCCGGCCAGGAGTCGGACTTCGAAGAGCTCAACGACAGCGGCAAGACCGGCGGCGGGGAAGGCGGCGGTTACGTGGGCGTGTTTCGGGCCGGTGCCTGGAGCGTGGCCATCGAACCGTGCGGGTGGTGGGTGACTGACCACAAGACGCTGGCGGAGCTATCGCGAGACTGTGAGGTCCTGGCGATCACCCGACATGACTACGCCGTGCACAGCCTCGAGTACGCGATCGGCGGGACGATCGTGACCGGCCACCGACTGTGGTACCCGCATATCCGTTGGGGTAGCGAGCCCGACCGGCTCAACGACTACATGCGCGAGCTGGGCATGGAGCTGGACATGACCGACGATGACTACATTTATGACGCCGATGAGGATGAACCCGAGAGCAATTCGGACGCCTGGGACATCAGCCTCAGCACCGGCGTGCCGAGGGCCTTCGCCCTGGCGGCGAAGGTCACCGGAGTGTCGTTCACCGCAGACATGCTGGACCAGCCCCTGCTCATCGGGCCTATCGCCCACCGCCGGTAGTACAGGTCGGGATAGTCACCTCCCGACCACACCACCGCTGGGCCCGGTGCGCTTGCTGGTACGGCCGGTGAAGTCGTAGAGCGCATCTCGGTCCGCTCGACATCCACCTGGTGTCGCCGCGAAATCGTTCGATTCTCGATACTGGCGGGTTCAAACTATCCTGTATTCGGCATTATCGGACGCTCAGCCACCATCGCCATGATCGTTCCGCACAACCGTTCTGGAACGTGTTCCCCCAGTGGATCGCCTGCTCGGTGGTCCCACGAGAGGCAACGTGGTGGTCCCACACGGGGGCAAACGGCAGGTGTCGGTCGTTCCAATGTGATCTTTGTGATTTTGAAACGTATTGGCGAACACCAGGTTACGGTGTGGCCGTGCGTTCAGACCAGTGCCGCGTGGGCGATCTGATCGTAGTCGCCGATTTGCCCGATTCGGTGCGGCATCGGCTGAGTTGCGGGTCGGGGTGGACGTCTCGGTGGATCGCGTCGTGGCAGTTTCGGGGAGATGAGATTTCCTGTGCGGTACGAGATCTGGCTGCGATGCCCATCGAGGGGTTGCAGCCGGTGCGGCGGTTCGGTTGGGGTGCGCGGCAGAAGCACCGGCCGGGGTTGCAGTTCCTGGTGTCCACGGGACGTCACCATGGTTTCGAGTCACTCGAGGAACAGCGGCTGCTGCTCGCGTTGGATTTCGCCGGTGAGGTGATCGAGGTTCTGCCGCAACCATTTCGGCTGTCGTTCGAGACCGCGGCGGGCCGCCGCGGCGAACATGTCCCGGACTATCTGGCGGTGTCACAGGACGGTTCTGGGTGGTTGTTCGATGTCCGCCCGGCCGGGTTGATCGGCGACGATGACATGACGAAGTTCGTGGCCGCGAAAGAAGCAGCGCTGGTCAATGACTGGTCCTACAGCGTGGTCGCCGGGTGGGCCCCGCATGTGGTGAGCGTGATGGATGCCTTCTCGGCGCAGCGCCGTGAGCTGACCGACCGCCTCGGCCTGGAAGGTCAGCTGCTCAGTGCGGTGGTCACGGGTCCTCGGCGGTTCGCGGATCTGGTGAATGCGGCCTCGCTCCCGGCGGTGGCGCGTGCGCACGCTCTGCACTTGTTGTGGCACCGCCGCCTCGGCATCGAGCTGGGTAGCCCACTGTCCGACGAGACCTTGGTGTTCGCCGGGTGGGAGTCGGCACGGTGAGCGACCGGCGTGGATTGTTGGAACTGACGGTTGGGGTGGTGCTGCGTTTCGACGGCTTGGACTGGACTGTTCAGGAGATTCAGGCCGAACACGGCCGGTTTCTGGTGCGGCCTGCGAGCGGGGCTGTCGAGTCGCGCACGTTCCGGTGGCTGATGTTTCACCCGGACTGCCGTGTGGTTTCCAGTGTGGTGGTGAAGGATCCACGATCTGGACAACTCGCGGTGCGAACCGACCTGACTTCAGAGCAGCAAGACCGCTTGCACATCCGGTTGGCGCACGCGTTGGAAGCCGAAACTGGCTTTCGCTCCGGGGATTCACGCCGTCGCGCTCCGGGTGAACCGCGTCCGGCCTACGACCCGGAGCAGACCACGCTCACGCAGCGCAGACGAACCAAGGTCGCCGAACTGGCAGCGTTGGGTGCAGAGGAGTTGGCGGTGCTGGGGTTGGCCAATCTCAGCGAACGCACCCTGCGGCGGCTGGCTGCCGCCTGGCGCACCGAAGGTTTCGCCGGGTGCGTCGACGGGCGTTGGCTGCGGGCCGGTGGCGGGCATCCGAGCATCAACGAACCAGTGCGCGAAGCGATCTTCGCGGTCCGGGCCGAGAGTCTGCACCGATCACGAATGAGCATGCGCGCCAAGGACAGACTCATTCACCAGTACGTACTCGAAAAGCACGGAGCGGAAGTCAGGATTCCCAGCTACGACACGCTGCGGGCGGTCTGGTCGGAATGGTTCGGGCCCGGCGGCGCGCGTCAGCGTTATGTCCGCTCGGCGGCCGCGGTCGACACCGGCATCACCTACGTCGTTGTCCATCGGCCGGGGCAGGTGGTCGCGCTGGACACCACGGTGTTGCCGGTGAAGGTCCGCGAAACGGTGTTCGGTGAGTCGGTGTCGGTTCATCTGAGTCTGGCCTTGGATGTCTATACGCATTCTCTGGTGGCGTTCCGGTTGACGCTGGTGTCGGACACATCGGTCGACATCGCGATGGTGCTGCGCGATGTGATGATGCCGCTGCCGATGCGCGACGGATGGGGCGAGGACATGGAATGGCCCTACCCGGGCGTTCCCGCCGCAGTGGTCGCCGAATTCGCCGGCCACCGGGTCGCCGGGTTGCCGTTCTTCACCCCGGAAACGGTGACCACCGACCACGGATCCGTCTACAAGAACCACCGGCTCGTTCAGGCTGAACGCGACCTGGGCTGCAACATTCTCCCTGCTCGGATAATGCGTCCGACCGACAAGCAGGCGGTCGAAAGGACCTTCGGCGGAATACGCAGCCTGCTGTTCGAAGTGCTGCCCGGCTACACAGGCGTCGACGTCGCAGACCGTGGTGTCGATCCTGAATCCGATGCGATACTGACCATTTCGCAGATGGAGCATCTCATTGCCACCTGGATTGTCCAGGTCTGGCAGAACCGGGCCTTGGGGGAGTATGCGCCGGCCTGGGCGCCGGGTGAACAGCATTCGCCGAATACGTTGTTCGCGGCTGCGATGGCGCAAGGCGGTGTCTCCCTTCAGATTCCGGATCCACAGTTGTATTACCGGCTGCTCAAACCTCACTACGTCGATATCCACGGTCGGCGCGGGGTGAAAATCTCCGGTCTGTGGTACTGGGGTCCGGCACTACCTGACGGCAGCCAGCCCTCGACACGGGGCGGAAAACACAAAGGCAAGTGGCTGATCCGGTCGGACCGTCGGGATCGTCGCATGGTGTTCTTCCAGGACGAGAACACCAGCGAATGGCACACATTGCGCTGGAACGGATTACCTCCAGAAGGAGAAGTCCCAGCGTTTTCCTCGATCACTGCCGATGAGCTGCTACGTCAAGTCCGTCGCCGGGGTTTGTCCCCGCACAGCGACGCCGAACTGCTGCCGGTGCTGCTGGAGTTGCTCGGCGCCGATATCCCCGTCGATGCCTGGTCGACCCGGATGAGCAAAACCCAGCGCACCAGTACCGCCCGCCAAGCAGCCCAGGGCGACGCCGCACGCAACGACCGAGACCCAGCCCCCGCCGACGACAACCAGGGGAAGGTGGTGGCGTTGCGATGGCCCGAACAGGCCCGCAGCACCGAGGACTCGGTCACCACCGAACGACGGCATCGCCGTGAGCAAGCAGTGCCGACGCGGCCGAGGCCACCAGGCAGATTGGGAGAACGTCTACGCCGCACCAGCTTGCTGGTCCTACCCGACGAGAACGAACAAGACCACGCCGTGGAAACCGGATTGGAGGATGTGAATTGACCGGTCCGGCACTGTTTCTGCCTGGTCCGGTCCCTGATCGCACCGTCTGGGCTGGCTGGAACCGATGGCGGCTGACTCGTCGAGACTTCGTTCCCGCCCCGATCATCACCGCCGAGGATCACCAGCGGATGACCCCGCGGCAACGGCGTTTACACGATCTGCACCGCATCGCGACGCACTCCAACCTGCTTATTCAGGAAACCCCGATGAGCGCGTTCGTGTCCTGGAAGATCCGGGCGCTGATCGAGGACAACGCCTTCAACCACAGCCCCGACACCCGGCCAGGGGTGATGTTGAACGGTGGTGGCTGCCAGGGCAAAACCGAAACGATCTGCGAGATCATCGCCTCGTTCGAAGACGAATGGCTCGCCCTCTACGCCCAGAACCCCACCGCAATGGCCGGGACACTGGATCAGCACGCGCCTGTTGCTTACGTCCGGACACCGGTCAAGGCCACCCCGATCTCCACCTGCCAGCGAATTCTGGACTTCTTCGGCGAGCCCTACAAGGGCATGCGACAAGAAGATCTCATCCGCACGGTCAAGAACGCCATCTACGACCACGGCACCAAAGCCCTTGTCCTCGATGACATCACGCGGCTGAAGCTGCATCGCGAAGCCGACCAGGACGTGCTGGATCTGATCCGCGAGCTGATGAGCCTGCCGGTCACCCTCATCCTGGTCGGTGTCGGCATCCCCCGGTCCGGGTTGCTGCGCGACGGCCGCAAAGATCCCCGCACCGGGCAATGGCTGTTCCCGCCGGTCCGTGACCGCGGCAAGAGCCGCAACGACGACGCACCCGGACAGACCGACCTGCGGTTCGACCTGCTCGACCTCGATCGGTTCTCCTACGACACTCCCTCGGGCATCGCCGCCTGGGCTGCCCATCTGGTCGGCATCGAGCAGCAGCTGCGGCTGCTGCACGGCTATGACGGCATGCTCAGCGACGGCGCTATGCCCGAATACCTGTTCCGTCGCACCGGCGGAATCATCGGCCTGGTCAAGAAACTCGTCCAAGCCGGATGCCGATATGCCATCGAGACCGGCCAAGAACACATCACCACCGACCTCCTCGACCTCCTAGCGCTGAGTCCCGACGATCTGCCCGATCTCGACCCCGATGCAGGCGAAATCCCCGACATCCCAACCGCGCCCGTGGCACCGACGCGAAAAAAGTCCAAGCCGCGCAACACTGTGTTCGACGACAAGGGCGTCCCCGCAACTGGAAGCGCAGGCTGAGCGATACATGCCCACCGCCGAACCGTTGGGAAGAAGCCTGTTACCGCTACCGGATGAGTCGCTGCCGGGATTCGTTCTCCGGCTGTCCTACCGGATCAATCAGTCGCCGGCCCGTCTGATGGAGGTGACGGGACTGGCAACGGAGCGGCGCAGCGGAGTCTTTTCGACGGTCGGCCTGCTGACCGAAATCCCCGAGCCATCCCGGCAGACCTTCGCGCATACGACCAGGCTCCCGATCGAGGCGGTCACCCAGCTCGGTTTGAACGGTTTGCGCGGGCGATATCCGCTCCCCTCTACGACAACAGACATTGCCGCGAGTGGCGTGCAGGCTTTGAACACTCCCTGGTTCCTGACCCCGGCGACGCGATACTGCCCGGAATGCCTCGCTGGCGACGGAACTCCTATTCAGCAAGCTTTCGGAGGAGCCTGGCGCAGAGCCTGGCGTCTGCCGGTCGTTTTCGCCTGCACCAAGCACCAGCGCCTGCTCGAACATCGATGCCCCGAATGCGATCAACTCGTCCACGACCGTCGGCCCGGCCGTCACGGTCTGCTGCCCGCGATGGGTGTCATGCTCCACCCCGCGCAATGCAGACAGGTGCTCAACCTCCGCAACGGCCGAGCCCACGACACCTGCTGCGGCACAAGACTCGACCGTCCTCGACTTCGCCGCTCGGCCGGTCCCGAACTGGTCGCCCTCCAGGACAAGATTCTTGGACTGCTCGAATTCGAAGGTCCTGCCAGCACGCTCAGCGTCGGGCACTTGACCGAGCCGATCAGCTACTTCGCTGATCTGCAAGCAGTGACGATGCTGGCCACCCAGACTTGGCCTGCGTTGCGACACATGAGCCCGTCAGAGGAAACCGCAACGTCAATCGACGAACATGTCACGACTCTGCTGCGCAGAGCTGCCGACCGGTCAGCCAAGACCCCCTCGGTCAGGCCCCGCACCATCTTCGGGCCGCCGCCTGCCGACGCCGCCGCCAGAGCCGCTCTGACCTATATCGCCGATCGAATCCTGCTCAGCGGCAACGCGGAAACGGTCCGCGAATACCTGCGCCCGCTACTCCCGGCCACCACAAGCCGAGCGGGCAAGACCGCCAGGGCACAGAGACTTTTACGATCACAGACCCCGCTGTCGACAGGAATGCAAGCCGCCTGCGAACCGCTGCTCCGTGGCTTCGCCAAAGCGGGCGGGTCACGGGGCCGACGCGCCGCCAGCGTCCGCCCACAACACTGGGGGCCCGAACATATCCCGGCGTTCTTGCCCAAGAGCTGGTACGAACGGCATTTCGAAGCACCTGCCGACGTCAATCCGATGTTCACGCGCCGCACCGCCGCACTCAAGCTGGTGCAGATGGTTGCTGGCGGTTCCCTCGGCGAGGCCGCCGAATATCTCGGACTCGGAACGGGGCACAACACAGAGCTGCTGCACAACGGCAGAATCTACTCCGGGGCGCATCGCGTTCACGTCAGCGTGAAACAACAGCCCGATCCGCTCGGCTTCGAATCGGCGCTGACCGCTCTCGCAGCCGAACTCGACGAACCCGCCACACTCTTGGTCAACTATCAGAGCCGACGCCGAGCGCTGGAAACCTGGTTCATCGACACGGGCACCTGGAACGATCTGATCCTCCGGCTTCCACCCGATCACCGTTCACGGCCAGAACCTGAACTCATAGACCGCAAACGGCAGTTGGCCTCCATCTACGTCTGGGTCCAGCTGACCAATGGGGAACACCTCTTCGCGCCGCAACCCATCCGAGTCACGCAGCCACCGGAGATCCAGCAAGCATGGAAACGGCAGCTCACAAGCTCCTGGCACCACATGCACAGCCACCGTTGCGGACCCTACTACAGCACGCTCAAGGCCGAACTCGACAGTCTTGCAACAACACTCGCCCACAAGATCGACTCTCCAGCCGGATAACGCCCGAAGCCGATTGCCGGTTGAACCGTAACTCCGTAACGGCCTGCTCCATCCCCGTCACTGGCCAACTAACGCCCGACATCGTGGCCAACTATCGCCCGTCTCACCATGGCTACCTGCGAAACCGGCACGGACCCTGGCCAACTAACGCTCTTTGTCACAGCCGGGCCTTGGCGCAGTACATGCGGTGGCTGGCCGGGCATCGCCGACCGTTCAGCTACTCGGCCGCGCCGGCGAAGGAGACATTGCGTGACGACCGTTCGATGACGGCGAAATCATGCCGATCCTCCGCAGCCGCGACGAAATCCACCCACCCAAGGGACAAATGGCCGCACCCGTGCTGGGAGGTGTGTTTCCTGCATGCTTGGCGGTACCAGTTGGTGCAGTTCTATCTCTACCCCTTTCCGAAGTTCTCCTGGTTGAACCAAGCGACAGGGTGCAGCCGTGTAGCGCGTGCGCGATTCGCGGAAGTTGGCCGTGGCCCCGCTTCGCACGACCTTGACGAGCACGCGATCTGGCGGTGTGGGCGCAGATCCTCGCGGGGCGGCGTACACGGTCTGCCGCTGCACCCGGGTGTCGTTTGCCACCGTCGAGGAACCACCGCGTTGCCAGTCGTGGGACCACTGTCAGACCACCATGGGGGCCGCAGAAGCGGAACCGGTTCTCGCACTGTTTCCTGGTCGACTGGGCCTGTTCGAACGACCGGACTACGGCATGGCAGGGCGTCGGCTTGCGAAATGCGTCGAGATTTCTCATTGAATTAGGACCGGAACTGTCCTATGTCCCCGACATACTCGAATCATGAGCGAAATCGAATCGACTGCGGGACAGCCGGATCAGATCGAAATCACTGATTACAACGACCCGAACGCGCCGTGGAACCAGGCGTGGGACCAGGAAGGCGGCATCGCCAACTGGAACGATGATGTGATCAAGGAGTTCCGGGAGAACTCGGGCAAGGTGGGCGGCGCTTACGCGGGCGGAGACCTCATCCTGCTCACCACCACCGGAGCCAAGAGCGGCAGGCGGCACACGACTCCGCTCGGACCTCTGTACCGGGGCGACACCATGTATGTGAGCTCGTTCATCGAGGACAAGTACCCGGCTTGGTGGTACAACATCAAGGCAAGTCCGCAGGTCACCATCGAGCTCCGAGACAAGACCTACCAGGCGATCGGCAAGGTGCTCGAAGGCGAGGACTACGACGAGTTCGCGGCTTGGGTGCTGGCCAACAACCCGCTGCTGGCAGATTTCCAGTCCAAGGTCGACCGGCCGATTCCACTGGTCGTGCTGACCCTCAACGGCGAGGGCTGAGCGCTCCCGGGAACCTTGCAGCCGCGGCGTGTCGACATTGGCGCGCACTAGCAGCGCAGCAGCACCAGGATGCCGCCGGAGCTGGCCTGCGGTCACACCGAAGGCGGGCGGGTACGCGGAACCGGCTGGTGAAGACCGTCGCGGTCAGGCGCTGGGCAATCGTCCGTCCCCGCGTGCCAACCGACACCGCGGTCGGAATCGCCCTATCCGCGCCTCCTCGACCGAGAGCCCGCCCTCTCGCCATCTGCTGCGGGACGCGAATTTGGCCAGCAAATATCACATCGGCATTACCGAGCACTTGGCTGATATCACCGCGATGGGGTTGGCGGATAGATCTTGGAACACGTTCGCTCGTCGGATCGCTTGCCGACGGTGGTCCCACGACTGGCAACAAGGTCAGGCTGGCAGGCGACAACCCGGGCAACGGACAGCGCGGGCGAGACGGAACGGTATGACCAGGAGCTCCCTGCTGTACCTGTTGTTGGGCAACCGATTTCATACCGTAGATCTGGTGACGGCTGAGCAGCGCGAGATGAAGCGATGGTCCGGTGCGGGCCTGGCAGGGCTGATGGCGGCGACGAGTCTGTGGGGATGCTGTTCGGCGGGGTTGGCATTGCTGGGTTCGCAGCGCGCCGCGCCGCTGGTGGCGTTGGGTGCGGCGGTCCCGCTGTTGGTCGTGGCGGTCGCCGGTGGCCGACGTCCCTGGCGGGAGCTTCGGGCCAATCCCGGGACCTATCTGAGGCTGGGATTTCTCGAGGCGGCGAACATCTCGATGTACGTCGCGGCACTGGCGATCGGCCCTGTCGGGGTGGTCGTCGCGCTACACCTGGCGTCTCCGATCCTGCTGTTGGCTGGGGCGGTGATGAGCGGAGCGCGGAAGCTGAGCACACCGATCGTGATCGAGGCCGGGCTGCTCGTCGCCGCTGTCGCCGTGGTGTCCATGCGTCCTGGCATCGAAACCTCCACTACCGCAGCGCTGCTCGGGTGTGTTCTAGCGTTGGGCAGCGCGGCCGCGGTGACCGCGTTGATCATTCTGGTCGCGAGGGAGTCCCGCCGTGGTGATCCCATCGTCTCGGCTGGGCTGCAGCTTGCCGTGGCCGGGCTGCTCACCACCCCGCTGCTGGTGACGACGGCAACCGGGAGTTGGCAACACATGGCCATCGAGGTGTCACTCGGCGCCGCGCTGCTCGGCCCCGGGTTCGCCGCCTACTGGTATGGAATTGCGCATCTGAGCGCGCCGACAGCTGGGGTGCTTGGGCTCAACGAAGCGGTGGTGGCCGCGAGCGTGGTTGCGGCGGTGGACAGCTCGCGGATCTCGGTACAGACGATCGCAGCTGGGGCACTCGTCGCCGCCGCCGTCGTGCTGGACACGGTATGGGGGGTCGAGATTCGAGAAGAGTAGTCCGCGGCGAGAAAACAAGGCATCATCCCGGCCACAGAATAGACTGCGCGTCTCGGTGGCCAGGATTGAACACAAAGGCGCCCCGTCCGGGCACGGTTGCGTGGCCCTGACGACCTTTGCGCACGTGTCGAACAAGAGAGTGAAACAGGAGGGCCTTGTGGCACAGGCAACCTGGCTGCAAGCGGTGAGTGGCGAGGAGATCCACGCGCTCCGGCAGGATCCGACCAGCATCAACAGGCTCGACAAGCCAGACCACTACCGCACCCACTACGGGGCCGCGCTCAATTACTTCCTCACCGGGGAGGCTTGGCCCAGCCCTGAGGACCACGAACTGTGGCCCGTGGTCGGGGGCGCCGACAGCATCGCCTGCTCGACCCTGGAGAACGGGGCTTTCTCGGTGGTGTCGCCGGATCAGGCGACCGAGCTCGCTGCACGTCTCGCCACGGTTGACGTGTTGGCCGTCGAAACCGCTGTCAGGCAAGCCGATTTCGAGGAGTTGATCGACGAGCACGAAATCTACGAACTGGAGCTGATCACACCCGATGAAGGTCCGGGAGTCATCGTCGCCGAACTCGAGGGACTCACTGCCTTCTATGCCAAGACCGCGGAGTCCAAGCTCGGTGTCGTGATGTACACCACCTGACTACGCGGGCTTCCTCGAGGGATCCTGCACAGCCGCAGCCCGGCATCCACACGCCACCCCTGCACGTCGATCGAATCCCGGCGATCATGCGACACGGGCCGGAAAAGTTGAGCCACATGCCAGACACCTGAGTCGCTGTACCAGATTCATTGAGTTCGGACCAGATTCATCGATCCACGACATGCTCGCGAAAATCGAGATCGAATCCGGCCCGCGTCTCGACTGAAGGGGAGCCACTATCGTGCATTGAAACATCTTGTGGCCGAAGCAATGTGGGCCGGGAGGATCTGGTTCGGCTCAATGGACTCATTCCACCGAGCGCCGAACTCAGCGGATGCGCTGGTAGCGAAGGTAGACGACCCGGGAGCTCAGGGCCTGGGACTCGATCAGCCGCAGGTCGAGGGGTTCGGCGAGCGGCGGGAAGTACGGGGTGCCGCTGCCGAGGATGACCGGTTTGACGAACTGGCGGTACTCGTCGATCAGGTCCTCGGCGATGGCGTCCGCGGCCAGGCCCGCCCCGCCGATCGACACCACGCTCTCACCCGGCTGGTCACGAAGCCGGGTAACGGCAGCTCGAGCAACTCTCACTGCTTGTCCGTCAGAACCCGACCGCACATCGGATAGCGCCGCATCTGCGCTCCCGATGGACAGCGCGTCTCACAGAACCTCCGTGGTGACCAACTTCCGACCAGGGGTGTCCAATTTCTAAACACCGCGACGCAGCGAACATCGCGCACACTATGCCCATGAATAGCGAGAAGTGATCCACAACACACGGACGAGTAGGCTGAGTCTGGGACGCGGACCCGAAGCCGACAGATCGAACGGCATTCGGCACCGACTCCGGCACCGCGTGCTGGGCAAGGAGTAGGAACCAGATGACGTCATTGGAGTGCAACCGCGCACCCATGTCGGCGCTGCGTCGCGAAATCGAGCTATCGTGGCGGCGCTCGCAACTATCCGGCGTGCAGCCGGAATTCACTGGATTCGCCGATCTGTCGGTCACGGAATTCGACCCGCGCAGCAGGCTTCTCGACGCCGCGGCCCCGGTCCTCGATCAGATCGCGGCCACGCTCACCGGTACCGCATACAGTCTGCTGCTCGTGGATCGCGATTGCCGACTCGTCTATCACTGGTTCGATAATCCACGGGTCGAAACCGCGCTGGAAACGCTCGGAATCCGGGACGGCGCCAACCTGGCCGAGGACAGTATCGGCACCAATGCGCTCGGCACTGCGCTCGAAACGCGGCGAGGCATCATCATCAATGGCTCCGAGCACTACATCGAGCGCTTCAAAGGGCTCACCTGCTACGGCCACCCGATCCTCCATCCGGTCACCCGGCGGCTGGCGGGCGTCCTCGACATCACCAGCACCAATTCTCATGCCGACCCGCTACTCGCTCCGTTTCTGCAGCGCGCGGTGAACGACATCGAACATCGACTCCTCGACCAGGCCAAGGCATCGGAACGCGCGCTGCTGGCCGCATTCCAGACGATCTCACGGCAACGCCGGGCCGTCGCGGCCGTCGGGGACGACATCGTATTGACCAACAACAGCGCCGTCGATCTGCTCGGCCCGTCGGATTACGCCCTGCTGCACATGCTGGCAGAACAGGCGCCCGCACGCCCGCACAGCACGGACGTTCGCCTGGCTTCCGGCGCGGCGGTCCGCCTTCACATCGCACAGGTGACGGGGGCAGAAACCGGCATGCTTTTCCACTTCGAACCGATCGCCGACTTCGACGTCACCGTGGCGGCGCGGCCAGTTGTTACCCGGCTGGCCGACCACGCGCCGACCACCGCCGGACCGGTTCTGGTCGTGGGTGACCATGGCACCGGTCGCAGCACCGCGGCCCGTCGGCTGGCGCGCCCGGAGGAGGTGGAGTTCCACCAGTGTGCGGATATCGCGACGTGCGGCGAGCAGACGTGGGTCCGCCGACTGCAAGAGCGTCTTGCCCGCCCGGCCGGCGCCGTGTGCCTCGACGGTGTCGATGCCCTGCCGGAGCGGGTGGTCGATCAGCTGATCGGCGCTATCAAGTCCAAGCCCCGTCCCAAGATCATCCTCAGCTCACTTCCGCTGCGGGACGCGCACGGCGCACACGCCGCGCTGGCGGCACTGTGCGCGGAACGCGTGGAGATACCGCCGCTGCGTGATCGCATCGCGGAACTGCCCGCGATTACCAAAGACTTGCTGCGCGAACTCGATCCGGCCGCCGACGTCCGGCTCCTCCCGAGCGTGATCGAACTGCTGGCCGCCCAACCCTGGCCCGGTAACCTGCACGAACTCAAGGCCGTGCTGGCGCACATCCTGCAACACCGCCACCAAGGCGATGTCACGGTCCGCGACTTGCCCGACCGCTACCGTGTGGCGTCGCGCGCGCGGAGCCTGTCCGGTCGCGAACGAGCCGAACGTGACGTCATCATCGAATCGTTGCGCCGCTACAACGGCAACAAACAGAAGACGGCACATGAGCTGGGTATCAGCCGCACCACGCTGTACGCCAGGCTCAAGGCTCTACGTATCACCGACGGACAGCCACCGGTGCCACGATCCGGGTCTCGGTAGCGTCCGCCGCCTCATCTGGTCGCGTTTGTCCGTGCGGGGTCCGGTTTCGAGCGCCAGCCTTCGCCCAGGGCATTGTGAAGATACTGTCCAAAACTTGGACAGTCTCCGGAATCGGTCAGCCACTAACTTTGTCATCGAGGCGTTCGGACCGGCAATGGAGCCGCGTTTCCCGGCAACGATGCCCGGAACGTCAGGACAGTGACACCCAGTCATTGAGAATGTATTCGCATAGGCAGTAGTCGCTCTCCTGACGCCCCGAATGCCCGAACTTGTCCCGCAAAGGTTCTGCTGCCTCGTCCGGAAAGGTTGATCTGGCAGTCCGGGGTGACGGGTGATCGTGACTTACCGCTGATGCCGCCGGTGGCGATCCCGCCGCGGTGGCGAGCCAGAGGTGTTCGTCCGCGCGTGACTCCGAAGGAACGTCGAGAGCTGAAAGTTTATCTGCGTTGCGCCGTATCAGGAGGGTAGGCCATGATCGCCGAGGGATGGTTCCCGTCTGCAGGCGATATGCACCTGCGGATCTGGCTGGGTGGAGTGGCCTTCGACTATACGGCCACCGCCGTGGCGGTAGCGCATTTGATCCACGATTGCATGCGAAAGCATTGGTGCACAGTCGAATTGATCCATGAGGCCATCGGGGACTGTTGTCTGCTGCCGCGCCTACCCTGCGAACGGCTGTTCCTTGGGCCGTGACCGGCGGCGCCAAGCTGTTCGTCCTCACCCCGCCCTGCATCCGCGTGGCGACAGTGCTGCTTCCGGCTCGTCCAGCAAATACAGGCCGCTCGGGCGGTATCGGCGCCACCGGCTCGACATTCACGACGTGCTGAGCCGCGCCACCCCAACGTCGTGGTGCTCCGGACGTTCGTCAAGACGTACGGACTCGCCGCGCTGCGTATCGGGTACGGCGTCGCCGCACCCGACCTGGTCGACCGGATCGCGCGCTGGCAGCTGCCGTGCGACACCGACCGGATAGTGCGTCTGACCGCGGCACTGCCCCGGGGCATCGCGGTGAAATCCTACGATGGTGCTGGAGTCCGCATCACCGTCGCCGACCGATCGGCGTCGGACGCGGTGATGCGAATACTCGCCGGATGGGAGCCATGAACAGGTCGACAGCGCATACCTCCGTGGCGGCCCAAGAGTCCGCCTTCGAGATATCGCTGGCGCTGGACAATGGGCTGTGCTTCGCCATGTACGCGACATCACGCCTGGTTGCGGCGGCCTACCGGCCGTTCCTGGACCGAATGGGGGTGACCTACCCGCGGTGCCTGGTCCTTCTGGCGCCGTGGGAGCAGCCGGGATCGAGTATGAAACAGCTGTGCGCACGCCTGAGCCTCAACTACGGCACGGTGTCAGCACTGGTCGAACGCCTGGTTACGGCCGACCTGGTAGACCGCGACCCGGGCGGCGCCGACAAACGTGAGGTCGTGCTGCGTCCCACCGCGGCGAGCAGGGCACTCGAGGATCAGGTCAGATGCATGATCGAAACCGTCGCCGTTGATGTCGGACTGTCGCCACAGGATCCGACCTCCGGGACCAGATCAACGACCTCGCACGACGTCTCGCCGAAACTACCCGGCTGCGGACAGGGCGTATCCCCGGGAATACACACGAAAATCTATAGCCCCACGACGATATCGGCGTCCGCGGGCCTGTCCTAGAGGAGTTTGTCAATGTCACGGAACTTTAACGGCTCGAACGGTTTTCGCGCGCTGGGCCAGGCCTCGCTGGGCGCGCTGCTGGTCACTGCCGGCACCGGTCATCTGACGTTCCAGCGCCAGGAATTCCGGGCGCAGGTGCCGCACTGGTTGCAGCTGGACCCCGATGTTGTCGTCGTCGCGTCCGGGGTCGTCGAGATCGGCCTCGGCAGCGCGCTGCTCGCCACTTGGAAACAGCCTCGCCGCGCCCTTGTCGGCGGCGCGGTCGCGGCGTTCTTCGTCGCGATCTTCCCCGGCAACATCGCGCAGCTGGTCAACCACGCCGACGCCTTCGGTCTCGACACCGACACCAAACGTGCTGTGCGACTGGTCTTTCAACCGCTGCTCGTCGCGTGGGCGCTGGCCGCCACCGACAGCCGCCGCACCCTTCGGGAGTACCGCGCCCTGCGGAATCGCCGATCGGCGTAGCCGGGCTCGGGTGCAGATGGCCGATGTCGCGGCTGCCGAGGGAATTCGCCCCCTGCGGCTGCCGCCGAGGCCGACACGCGCCACAACTAAAAGGTGGCGGTGTCGATGACGAACCGGTAGCGGACGTCGCTGCGTAGGACGCGGTCGTACGCCTCGTCGATGCGGTCGGCCGCAATGACCTCGATCTCGGCGCCGATGCCGTGGTCGGCGCAGAAGTTCAGCATCTCCTGGGTCTGCGGCAGGCCGCCGATGAGTGAGCCGGCAACCGAGCGTCGCGCCGCGATCAGGGAGGAGGCAGGGATCTGCATCGGCCCGGGCGGCATACCCACCACGACCAGGGTGCCGTCCAGCTTCAGCAGGCTGATGTACTTCACCATCGGCAGCTCGGCCGACACGGTGTTGATGATCAGGTCGAAGTGGCCGCGCAGGGTGCGGAAGACGGTCTCGTCCGCGGTCGCGAAGTAGTGGTGGGCACCGAACCGCAGCCCGTCGTCCCGCTTGCTCAGCGACTGGCTCAGCACCGTGACCTCAGCGCCGAGTGCCGCCGCGATCTGCACACCGATGTGGCCGAGCCCGCCCATGCCGATGATGGCGACCCGCTTACCGGGCCCGGCGTTCCAGTGCCGCAGTGGGGAGAACAGGGTGATTCCCGCACACAGCAGCGGCGCGGCGTGCTCCAGCGCGATACCGTCCGGGATCGAGACCACAAAGCCCTGGGTCACCACGATCTGCGTCGAGTACCCGCCCATGGTGATGCCGCCGTCCTGCACCGACTCGGGAACCTTGTGGTTGTAGGTCCACGTCGCGCCTCGCAAGCAGTACTGCTGCGACCCGACCAGGCAGTTCTCGCATTCGCCGCAGGAGTCGACCAGGCAGCCGACACCGACTCGATCGCCGACAGCGAATCCGGTGACGTGTGACCCGACCGCGGCCACGATGCCCGCGATCTCGTGTCCCGGCACGCAGGGATAGCTGGTTCCCTGCCACTCATTGCGTGCGGTGTGGATGTCGGAGTGGCAGATTCCGGCGAACTTGACGTCGATCAGCACGTCGTCGGGCCCGAGTTTCCGGCGTTCGACGGTGGTCTTCTCGAAGCGGCCATCGGGGGCGGCGACGGCATATGCGGTAGCGAGTGTCATGGAGTACGTACCTATCGGTGCATGGGCGCTGGTCGGCGTCGACCTCATTTGTTGATGTCGAATTCAAGTTCATATTAGCGGTGCCCCTTGGGAGGCGCCCGCGCGGCGGCCGGGGCCGGGTGTTCCACTCGTGCGAGAGGTGTGCTGGTGTGAGACGCACTCCGTGCGGTGGGGTAGGGCGTCGTCGATTGGAGCCGAGGCCGCAGACTGGTGGGTAATGAAACTGCCTGAGCTTCCTGATCTGCCGGTCCGTGGCGTTCTCGACCGAATTGTCGAGACGTTGGCCGAGCGCGAGACTGCTGTGCTGGTCGCGCCACCGGGGACTGGGAAGACGACCTTGGTGCCGTTGGCGTTGGCGGCGAGGACTGCACAGCGGGTGCTGGTGGCTGAGCCTCGACGGTTGGCGGCTCGAGCCGCAGCTGCGCGGATGGCTTCTTTGCTTGGGGAGTCGGTGGGGGAGACCGTCGGGTACTCGGTCCGAGGGGATCGGCGAGCAGGGCGGGACACTCAGGTCGAAGTCGTCACGTCGGGGTTGCTGGTGCGACGGTTGCAGAGCGATCCCGAGTTGGCGGGGGTTGATGTGGTTGTGCTCGATGAGTGCCATGAGCGGCATCTCGACGCGGATCTGTTGTTGGCGTTGCTGCTCGATGCCAGGGCTGGGTTGAGGCCGGATCTGCGGGTGCTTGCTACGTCGGCGACTGTTGCGGCTGAACGGCTTTCGGCGCTGTTGGGTGGGGATCGTGCGGCGCCGGTGGTGCAGGTCCAGGGGCGGACCCATCCCGTGGATACGACGTATGTTGCGCCGTTGCCACGCGAGCGCGTCGAAGCACAGGTGGCACGCGCCACCCGGGCCGCACTCGTCGGAACCGAGGGCGACGTGCTCGTCTTCCTGCCTGGGGCAGCCGAAATCCGCCGGACGACAGCACTTCTGGCCGACGTGGACGGCGTGGATCTCGTTCCGTTGCACGGCAGACTTTCCGCCGCGGGGCAGGACACAGCGTTGCGGCCAGGGCCGCGGCGGCGAGTGGTGCTGTCCACGGCGGTGGCGGAGTCCAGTTTGACGGTGCCCGGGGTGCGAGCGGTGGTGGATTCGGGACTGGCTCGGGTCCCACGCATCGATCGGGGGCGTGGGCTGTCCGGGCTCGCGACAGTTCGAGTCTCGGTGGCGGTGGCCGAGCAGCGCGCCGGGCGGGCCGGGCGTGAGGGTCCGGGGCGGGTGTGGCGATGCTGGCCGGAATACGAGCACGGCACGCTGCCTGCCTACCCGGAGCCGGAGATTCGGACGGCGGACCTGACTCGGTTGGCGTTGGAACTGGCATGTTGGGGCACGGCTGACGGTCATGGCCTCGCCTGGTGGGATGCTCCGCCGCCCGGTGGGTTGGTTGCGGGCCGGGCTGTATTGCGCGCGTTGGGGGCCGTGAACGGAGACGGTGTTGTCACCGACCGTGGGCGGCGCATCGCTCGGATCGGGCTGCATCCTCGGTTGGCGCGGGCGTTGCTCGACGGGGCGGCCGAGGTCGGTGCTCGGGCGGCTGCGGAAGTGGTCACTGTCCTCGACGACGACACTCTTGCCTCCGGAGTCGATCTCACGGCTGGTCTGCGTGTGCTGCGGCGCGAGCGGCCGGCACGCTGGCGGCGGGAGGTCGAGCGGCTGGTACGATCGGTCGAGGCGTCGGACGGTGTCGACGATCCGGCTTACGTTGTCGCGCTGGCTCATCCGGAGCGGCTGGCGCGACGGCGCGGCCCGGGCTCGGCGAGCTATCTCATGGTCGGCGGCACTGCGGTGACGCTGCCGCCCGGCTCTGGAATAGGTGATGCGGAGTGGCTGGCGGTCGGCGTTGCGACGCGCGATCCGGGTCGTTCCGAGGGGTGGATACGGTTGGCTGCGGTCGCCGATGAACAGCTGGCCCGCCGTGCCGCATCGAGCCTGCTGACGACCATCGACGAGGTCGATTGGATCGACGGCGATGTGGTCGCTCGGCGGGTCGAACGACTGGGAGCGATCGTGTTGTCGGAGAAGCTGATTCGTGACCCCGATCGCCAATTGCTCAGCGCCGCGGTGCGTCGCGGACTGAGCGCGACCGGTCTCGGCCTGCTGCGCTGGGATTCCGATGCGATCGCCTTACGTCAGCGCCTCGACTTCCTGCACCGCACCCTCGGCGCCCCTTGGCCGCCGGTCGATGACGAGTCGCTGCTCGCCGCCACCGACACCTGGCTCGGCCCCGAACTTGCCACTGCCCGCCGCCGCGCCGACCTCGAACGCATCGACGCCGGACAGGCACTGAGTCGCCTGCTGCCCTGGCCGGACGCCGTCCGGATGGACGAACTGGCGCCGGAACGATTGGAGGTCCCTTCTGGCGGCCGCCCCCGCCTCGACTACTCGACCGACCCGCCGGTGCTCGCGGTCAAAGTGCAGGAAGTCTTCGGTTGGACGGACGCACCACGCCTGGCCCTTGGCCGCGTCCAGATCGTGCTGCACCTGCTCTCACCCGCCCAACGCCCGGTCGCGGTCACTACGGACCTGGCATCCTTCTGGCGCACCGGCTGGCCTCGAGTCCGCGCCGACCTCCGCGGTCGCTACCCCAAACACGCCTGGCCGGAAGACCCCACCACCATGCCCGCCCACCGCGGCACTGCGCGCAATGCCGGGCGCGGCTAGCCAAGACCCCACGCTGACCCCACGTTTTTGGCTGTGCGCTCATTCGCCGCAACGAGCCGGCGTAGCCAGGGGCGAGTAGCGGCGTCTCGCCTGAGCGGGTATGCAACAGATGCTTGATTCATTGCACCATTTGTGAGTATGTTGCATCCATGAGTGGTCCCAGTCACAGCAGTCCTGGAGGCGATCAGGCGATCGACGTCGCCCGTCGCCAGTTCCTCGCCGGCGACCGGTTGGACATGCAAAAACTCGCCGCTGAACTCGGGGTCGACCGGTCGACGCTGTTCCGCTGGGTCGGCAATCGCGACCGGCTGCTCGCGACCGTGCTGTGGTCGCTTGCCGAGCCGACATACCGCGCCGCGGTGGCGTCGACCACGCGCAATGGTGCCGCCCGGATCGCCGACGCGACAGGCGCGTTCGGCCAAGCACTCATCGAAGCACCGTATTTCCGCACGTTCCTGCGTCGGGAACCCGAACGCGCGCTGCGCCTGCTCACGACCAAGGAAAGCCCGGTCCAGCACGAAATGGTCGGCGCCGCAGAACGTGTGGTGCAACAGGAACTGGACCGCGGCCACCTCACTCATCCGATGTCGGCGCGTGACCTGGCCTACCTCATCGCGCGCATCACCGAATCCTTCATCTACGCCGATCTCATCACCGGAGACGACCCCGACGCCGCGAAAGCCGCCATCGCGGTGGCGGCGTTGCTCGGCGATGCCACCTATACACCGAAAGGGACTTCGTCATGACTGCGCGCGGGTACTGCAGCCCCGAATTCGTCGAGCTGCGAACCGAGTTCGAGAAGAACATCGCTTCGGGAAAGGAGCTGGGGGCGTCGGTAGTCGTCGACATCGACGGCGATGTCGTGGTCGATCTGTGGGGCGGGTTCTGCGACAGCGAACGAACCCGACCGTGGAAGTCCGACACCATCACGAACGTGTGGTCGTCGACGAAGACGGTCACGAGTCTGGCGGTGTTGATGCTGGTGGACCGTGGCCGGCTCGATGTCCGCGCACCGGTCGCGGAGTACTGGCCTGAATTCGCAGCCCATGGGAAAGACCGGATCGAGCTCCGCCATCTCCTTTCGCATACCTCCGGTGTCGCCGGATGGGAGCCGCCGTTCGGCATGGACGAGCTCTACGACTGGGAACTGGCGAGCTCCCGCCTGGCCGGCCAAGCTCCGCGGTGGGAGCCGGGAACCGCATCCGGATACCACGCACAGAACTTCGGCCAGTTGCTCGGCGAGGTCGTTCGCCGAGTCACCGGCAAGACGCTCGCCCAATTCGTCGCCGACGAGATCGCCGGACCGCTGGGCGCCGACTTCCAGATCGGCGCTCGCGAATCGGATTGGCCGCGTATCGCCGAAGTCGTTCCGCCGCCGCCGCTTCCAATCGACCTGACCGTGCTTCCCGAGGACAACCTGACACGACTCGCCCTCGGCACTCCGCAGCTCGATGCGGCCGCCGCGAACACCGCGTCATGGCGGCGCGCCGATCTGGGCGCCTACAACGGACACGGCAACGCCCGCTCGCTCGCCCGCATCCTTTCTGTCATCGCCCGCGGCGGGACAGTCGACGACATCACGTTGTTGACACCGGGCACGATCGACTTGATTTTCGAGGAGCAGTCCAACGGAAACGACCTCGTGCTGGGACTTCCGTTGCGCTTCGGCATCGGTTACGGCCTTCCGCAACTGGTCAGCCTCCCCTACATCCCGGACGAACGGATCTGCTTCTGGGGCGGCTGGGGCGGATCGATGGTCGTCATGGATCTCGACCGTCGCATGACCGTCACCTACGCGATGAACAGGATGGGTCCCGGGATCATCGGTTCGCCGCGCAGCGAGGCGTACCTGCGCACGATCTATCGGCTGGTCGACGCCTGATCGTCGTACACACTGGCCTTGCGGAACGTCACGCCCGGTGCGTACGCCGGGCGGCTGGGCAGTATCGACGTACGATCACCGGCGCGATACACGCATCGTCGGAACGGCCCGCGGTCGCGCGTGCTGCGGCGCGGATACACAGTGGTCTCGTCCTTCGCGCAGAGATGGCCGTTGTTCGGGTGGACAATGGGAGAATGCACCCGCACGGGACGTTGCCCGGCTCGGGAAAGGGTCTGAGCAGAGCCGAACTGCTCGCCGCGATATCGCTTGCGATCGACCTCGGTCTGGGTCAGCCGATGGAACACATGCTTCGGTCGTCCTTGATCGCGACACGGATCGCCGATCGGATGAGGCTCGACCGGCAACAGCGGGCGACCGTGTACTACGCCAATCTGGTCGGGTGGATCGGTTGTCACGCCGACTCCCACGAACTCTCGGCGCTCTTCGGCGACGACATCGCCTTCCGGGCCGACACCTACACGGTGGACATGACCGGCCTGCCGTTTCTGCGGCTGATGACGAGTCATGTCGGACGCGGATTGCCGGGCTGGGAGCGCGGCATCCGTGCCACTGCCTTTCTGGTCACGGCTCGCAGCCAGGTCGCCACACTGATCCAGTCGCATTGCAGTTCCGCCGGGGTTCTCTCCGATCGGATGGGCTTGGACGAGCAGGTCGGAAAGGCGCTGGCCCACACCTTCGAACGCTGGGACGGCCGGGGGCTGCCCAACGGTTCCCGCGGAGACGATATCCCGGTCGAGATCCACATCGCTCACGTCGCAGACGTCGTCGAGGTGCACCTGCGGACGGGTGGGCTCGAGCACGCGAAGGGTGTTGTCCGTTCTCGGCGCGGCAGTCAGTTCAGCCCAGCCGTGGCGGCGGTGTTCGATCGCGACGCGGCGGCGATCGTGGACGGGTTGCTCGAAATCGACGTCTGGACAGCAGCATTGGCCCAGGCACCGGATCGTGACCGAACCCTGACGGCCGAGGAGAGCGACGAGTTACTCGAGGCCATGGCTGATTTCGCCGATCTCAAATCTCCATTCACTCTGGGGCATTCGCGTGGCGTCGCGAACCTGGTGGCCGGGGCAGCTCGACACCTGGGCATGTCGCCGTCGGACATCACGCATCTCTACCGTGCCGGCCTGGTGCACGGCCTTGGCAAAATGGGAGTGTCCAACCGGATCTGGGAGAAGAAGGGGCCGCTCACTACGGCTGAATGGGAACGGGTACGGATGTATCCGGATCTGACCGGTCGGATACTGGGTCGAGTCAACGGCTTGGAGTCGGTGGTGCCCATCGCGATGAAGCACCGGGAAAGGATCGACGGGTCCGGCTTTCCCCGGGGGATCGCCGGCGCGGAGTTGACCGCGCAGGACCGGCTGCTTGCCACGGCGGACGCTTATCAACGACTGCTCGAGCCGCGTCCCGACCGGCCGCCGCTCGATCCTCGCGGCGCTGCCGATCGGTTACGAAAGGAGGCGCGCGCCGGACGCCTCGACGCCGAGTCGGCTGCGGCCGTGCTTGCGGTGGCCAGTCCGCGGAGCTCGCGGCGGACGCCCTGGCCGGCCGGGCTGACCGACCGCGAGGTCGAGATCCTGCGACTCGTCGCGCAGGGCCGATCGAACAGAGAGATCGCCGCCGAACTGTTCATCGCCGAGAAGACGGCACGCAACCACGTCGAACGTGTCTACGCCAAGCTCGGCGTCAACAACCGCACGCAGGCCAGTCTCGCCGCGATCGACCGGGGTCTGGCGGGGTTCCCGGTCAATGCGACCGTCGGAAATTGAAGTATCCGCTGCGCCAGGTAAATCAGCTCGGCAACCGTGCCTTCATCGCCGGGATGCGCTGGGCCGGGACCGCCGGTCCAAGACCCATATCGTGGCCAGCATGAGGGCAACGGCAAACGAGGCGAGCGCGAGGAGACTGGCGCCGGTGCCTCCGTGGAAGGTGTCGCCGTAGGCGGACATGGCAGGCAGCGTGGTGGTGTACCGCTCGAGATCCAGATCGCGACCCAGCGCTTCGAACGCGTGGCGGTTGGATAGGCCGAGACTCATCAGGCGTCCCGGGAGGGCCATCTCGTCGACGGGGACGATGGCGCCACCGAACAGAACCTGAGGGAAGCAGAGCATCGGCAGGGCGAGGGCGGCCTGCGCGGCGTTGGAGACCGCGGCCGAGGCGAGCAATCCGAGGGCCAGTGCCGAGGTCGCCTCGATCACAATCGTCACGAACAGGAAGGCGGACACGTCCCATCCCACGGCGGGGAGCCGACCGAGCGCCCGCAGCACACCGAGAAGCACCGCGCTCACTCCAGCCAGCACCGGAAGCAGCGCTGTCACCTTGGATGCCACGTAGGCGCTCACACTGAGCCCGGCCAGGCGCTCCCGCCGGAAGACGGCCATCTCCCCGACGATCTGGAGCAGGCCGTACGTGAGGCCGAAGAAGAAGCCTGCGAACGCGATCCAGAACACGATCTGGACCGGGCCGAGGTCGGCTTCGTTACGCGGATCGAACGCGTCTCGCTGGAACAGGGTCGCCATCATCGCAGTGACCAGCACCGGTGAGCCGAGCAGGACCGCCAAGGTCAGCCGGTTGCGAAGGAGAACATCGACATTGCGTCGTGTCAGTAGCCACCATTGCCGGACCATGTCTGTGCGCTTGACGTCGGAACGGGTGGCGGGGATGGGCAGTAGCGCCGAGCCAGGCCGGGTTGTCGACCTCCCACCGCTGTCCGCGAATCGCTCCGCCCAGATCTGAGGGGTGTGCTCACGAGCCAGCCGGTCGTACACCTCGGCGAGATCCTCGACGCCGAAGTAGCGCCGAGCCTCGGTCGGGCTGCCGGTGAAGGCCAGGTGGCCGTCGCGCGCCAGGAACACCACCCGGTCACACCGGTCGATGCCGGTCGGCTCGTGCGTCGTGAGGACGACTGTGACTCCGCGCTGGCTGAGTCGGCGCAGCAGGCGCATCACGTCGGCTGCGGTCGACGGATCGAGCCCGGAGGTGGGTTCGTCGAGGAAGAACAGGTGTGGCCGGGTCAGTAGCTCCACGGCGATACTGGCCCGCTTGCGCTGGCCGCCGGACAGCGCACGGACCGGCACCTCGGCCCGATCAGCCAGGTCGAGGTCATGCATGGTCTCCTCGACTACCCGGTCCGCCTCGGCCGCCGATGTGCCTGCGGGCAGCCGAAGCCGCGCCGCGTAGCGCAGCGTGCGGCGCAGGGGCATCTCGAGATGGATGATGTCCTCCTGGGGCACGTAGCCGATACGGGAATCGGCGCTGACTCGGTCCCCGCGAACGACGCCGTCATGCCGAACCTCCCCGGCAGACGGTGGTCGCAGTCCCGCGAGGATCTCCAGCAATGTGCTCTTTCCTGCTCCACTGCCGCCGGCAATGGCGACCAACTCGCCTGGTTCGACCGACAACGACAGCTCTTGGAGAATCTGCCGCGCCCCGACACACCGGCTTACGTTGACTGCATCGATTCGCCCGCCGTCCGGCACTCCAGGTGTGTGATCTGAAATGGGCGTACCGAACCGCTCGACGGTCGGTGATTCGAATGTCAATTCGGTCATGACCGGTGATCTCCGTGATTCCTGAACTCGCTTCGTCATGCCCTGATCATCGGTCCGCCGCCGCCGTGGTCGCATGAGGCGTTTGCCTCAAATCGCGCCCTGGCTGTGCCAGCGCCCACCAGGAAGCATCGCCTCACCGGGCAGCGGGAAAACTGGCTCCGTGGTTAGATCGGAGACCCTCGGAACAGCGGATTTCGTTGGGGAAACAAGACGGCGCCGCAGCAGGTCGCTCTGGAGGAGTTCGACTTCGCCGCGAGCCCGAAACTGCCCTCTGCGCAGATCCGTGACCTGGCAGCGCTGCGGTGGCTGCCGATCGGTGAGTCGGTCATCCTGACCGGGCCGGTTGACGCTGGATAGCGCGTCATCTTCGCTCATGCTTCCGAAGCATTGTTCTGCGATGCCGCGATCCATGCTGCGATCTGTGCCCGGGAGGTGAACCCCAGCTTGGTCAGCAGGTGCTCGACGTGTCCTTGGGCGGTGCGTGGTGAGATGACCAGGCGAGTGGCGATCTCCCGATTGGTGAGCCCTTCGGCGATCAGTTCGGCGACTTGTCGTTCCCGTTTGGTCAGTTTGCGACCGGCGCTGTCTGCGGGTGCGGGAGGGGCGTGTTCACCCAGGGCGTAGGCGATCGCGGCGTCGAAACTGAGCGCGGCGCCCTCCCTTTGGGCTGCAGCGTATGTCTGCTCGCTCATTGCCTGGCGAGTCCGGCGCTCGGACTCTTCGTGGGGGACGAGCAGGTCGGAGTACCAGCTCGGCGAAGCGCCCACCGACCGGTCGATATGATCAGCGGCTGCCATCAGCACGACCGCACGCTCGACATCCTGTTGGTCGTTGGCGATCCGCGCCAATGCGCGTAGGCACATGCTCGTGTTCGTGCGGTCGTTCACCGTCCGGCTCGCCTGCAGTGCCCGCGCGAGTAGTCGAGTCGCCCGCGCGAGGTCGCCCTGCCGACACGACGCCACCGCCAGCGACCACAGCACGTAAGGGCGGTACATCGTTTCGCCGTGCTTTTCGGCGATGGCGAGCGCGTGCTCGTAGCATTCGACGGCTTTTTCGGTATCGTTGTGCAGTTCCTGGGTGAATCCGAGGAGTGTCAACGCGTGGACTCGGAAGAAGACGTTGTCGAGTTTCGTATACGCCTGGACAGCCTTCTCGAGGTACGGGCTTGCGGCAGAAGGTTTTCCGCTGAGTATCGCGAGAATTCCGTCGGCGAGGTCGATGTGTGCGCGGGCAAACGGGGCGGTGGTCTGCTCTACGAGCGGGCGCCCTTTGCGCACGAGACCCTCGACCGCGGGAAGGTCACCTTGTACCGCCGCTATCATGCAGGCGGCGTAGATCGCCGCGGCCTGGTCGATGGTGAGTTGGCCGGTGCGGCGAGCCAGAAGACGGTCCAGCCAGCGGCGCGCCTCACTCAGCGAGCCTTGGGAGTACCAGAACGGCCAAATATCGGCGGCGATCCGGATCCCGACTTCGGGGTTGTCGGAGACGCAGAACTCCAGCGCCTGCCGCAAGTTCGGCTGCTCCCGACGCAACCGGGAGATCCACTCGAGCGCCCGGTTACTGGGCCAGTTGGCATACGCGTCAAGGGCAAGCCGTTCGTACCAGTCGCGGTGGCGGCGTCGGTACTGGAGGTATTCGCCGGTCTCTCTTGCCTTTTCGTGACCGTAGTCGCGCACGGTGTCGAGCATTCGGAATCGGACCGCGGTATCCGATTCCTCCCGTATCAATATCGACTTGTCGACGAGGGAGGCCACCGTGTCCAGGAAATCCTCTGCCGTGGGATCGTCGCCGCAGACGTATTGGGCGGCCTCGAGTTCGAAGCTTCCGGCGAACACCGAGAGCTGGGCCCATACTCGTTGTTCTGTCGGGGTGCACAGGTCGTGGCTCCAGTCGATGCACATGCGCAACGTCTGTTGCCGTGGCGGGGCGGTCCTGCTGCCGCGGGTGAGCAATGCGAATCGATCGGTCAGCCGCTGCAAGATCTGGTCCGGCGACATGACTCGCAGCCGGGCTGTCGCCAGCTCGATCGGCAACGGCAAGCCGTCCAGCTGCCGGCAGATCCCGGCGATGGTGGCCGTGTTGTCGTCGGTGATCTCGAAGCCCGCGACGGCCGTGGTTGCTCGTTCGGCGAACAATCTCATCGCGTCGTTTCGGGACGGGCTCCTCGGTAGCCGGTCGGGATCGGGAACGGCAAGCGGGTGTACCGGCAATACCGCTTCTCCGTCGAGGCCGATCGGTTCGCGACTCGTCGCGAGAATTCGCAACCCGGGACACGCGCGAAGCAGTGATTCGGCGAGCTCGGCGACCGCGGCGACCATTTGCTCGCAATTGTCCAGCACGAGTAGCAGTTCCCCGTCGGCCAGGAACTCGGCGAGCACCTCGCGCAGCGGCCGCGCCGATCGGTCCTGCAATCCCAGCGCGTTCGCCACGATGCTCGCCAGCAGCGACTCGTCACGCACCTCGCCGATTTCCACGAATGCCACACCGTCGGCGAACTCACGCTGCACGTTGGTGGCGACCCGCACCGCCAGCCGGGTCTTGCCTACCCCGCCCATCCCGGTCAACGTCACCAATCGCGCGGTCGACAACGAGTTCTTCGCTTCGGTCAGCTCGGTACGTCGATTCACGAAACTGGTCAGCTCCAACGGAGCCTTCCCCGGTCGAGAAGTCTGCGACGGTCGGCGCTGATTCGACACTGTCGAGGAAGACTTCCCGCGTGTGGGTGGCGTGGGTTCGTGCTCGGCTTCGGACGGGGTATGCAGAGCCATCTCGTCGACGGGAAGTCCATGGTGGCGTTGCGAGGCCTGGAGTTGCTCACCCAGTTCCGCGGCGGACGGGCGGCTGCGCGGGTCGCTGTGCATGGCACGTTCGACGATGGCGCTGACATCCTCGGCGATGCCCTGCTCCCGCAGATCAGGGACCGGCTCGGAGGTGATCCGGACGAACTGAGCCACCAACTGCTCACCGCTGCGGCGTTCGAAAGCGGCATGACCGGTGATCGCGGCGAACAACGTCGCGCCCAAGCCATAGACGTCGGTGGCGGGACTCGGTGACTCGCCGGCGACCACTTCCGGCGCGGTAAAGGCCGGCGTACCTGTCACGATGCCGGTGCCGGTGACGAAACCGCCTGCGAAATGGGCGATTCCGAAGTCCACCAGCGTCGGCTCGTCGTAATCGGTGAAAAGGATGTTCGCTGGCTTGACGTCGCGATGCAGAACCCCGAAGCGATGCGCCGTCTCCAGCGCCCCGGCCAGCTTCACCCCGAGCCGCAGCACCTCCTGCAGCTCCAGTGGCCCGTCGCTGCGGATCCGCGCGTCGAGGGAACCGCGCGGGTAGTACGGCATCACGAGAAAAGGCCGACCATTGCCGGTCACATCCGCGTGGAGGACGTGCACGATATTGGGGTGCCCGGTCAGCCTGCCCGCGGCGCGTTGCTCGCGGAAGAACCGCGCCCGATTGTCCTCGTCGAGACCGGTGGTGAGCAGTTTGACCGCCACCACGCGGTCGAGCTCGGCCTGCGTGCACCGGTAGACGGCACCGAACCCGCCGCGGCCGATCTCCATGGCGTCGTCGAACCCGGCCGCGGCCAGTTCCGCCGCGACCGAGCCAGACGCGTCGCGTTGCGTTGCGAGCGGATCGGCGCCGGTCATCGACCTATACCGATTCACCCGATCCACGCCATGGCAACAGCATCATTGTCCTGCTCGCCTCTCGATGACTACTTCGAGGATATCGCCACGGTAGTAACTGCGGGCCCCACCGCCGCAGTCGACGGCACGTGAAGACTGATCACTGCGCGGCATCCGAATTTCGACCCCTTGTCTGTTCGCCGAGGCTATAACCCGAGTCAGGGAGGACGAAAGGGGTGCTTGCCGCATGGTGGGTGCGGAGTCGAGCCATAGCAGAACCTGCAGGTCGGCGATGTCGAGTCGGTGAGCGATGGCTTCGGCCACGAACGTGGCGGCCAGGTTGTGCTGAATGAGGGCTGATTGTTACCGATATTCGTCGGGCGAGGGGTCGGGGGAAGGCGCGGAAGCTGCGTGGCAGTCGGTGGTTACCGTGCATGTCGCGAAGGAAATGCCGTTGCCGGCGATGCGCGTCGGCGAGCGTGATCGTCCGGATGTGGTGGGGGTGGGATGTGACTAAAATTCCGGTGATGGAGCGACGCAGCGAGGCCGCACGGAGTCGTGGCGGAGGTGATCGCCGGTCGCCGTTCGACCGGTTCGTCGAGCAGGCCGAGTTGCGAGTGAGTCAGGCTCCGTTCTTCTTCGTCTGTGCGGGGATCGTCGTGGCGTGGCTGATCAGCTTGCCATGGTGGACGGACCTCAAGACCTGGCAAGTCGCCATTCATACCGTTGCGAGCGTTTTCACGCTGCTGTTGGTGGTGCTGCTCGAGAACTCCAGTCGCCGGGCAAGCGAGGCCGCGCAGGAGAAACTCAATGTCATCGCCGAGGCGCTGGCGGCGCTGCTGGCGTCGTCCGCGTTCGACGATTCCGAGCTTCGAACGGTCGCGGAGCGGCTCCGGGAAGCTGTTGGACTCGAAGAGCGCCACTGAAATGTGGTTGTTCGGGGATTCACCGGCGGCCAAGTCCGCGGCCCAATGATCGCGGCCCGATAGGCGGGGACCGGATCCGCTCTGACCGGCGATGTGCAAAGCGCAGCGATAAGACAGATTGTGCGGGGTGGCGTGTTGTGTACACCTGCACGCTGTGCAGGTGCCGGGGAGACCCGCGCCGGTTCGCCGTGTGACGAGCGGTGGCATCGGTCGGATCTTTCGTCGCTGCGCCATGTGGATGCGCCGATGTTGGACGGCACGCTGACTTGTTCACGCCACGACACATGCCGATGTGGTCCGCCATTTCCGGTCGTGCATGGCGCATCTGGCAGTCTCGGTGCGTCCGGCCGTGCCGGAGTACTGGCGTTGCACCCCGGCCGAGCGGACGCCCTTTTCAGACCCGGTGTCGTCGGCGATCGGTACCGCATCGCGGTTACCTAGCCGATCGGCCACATAGCCGCGCACGTAGTCACGGACGCCGTCGATATCCCAGTCGGTATCACTCAGTCGGAAACTGCTACCGAACTCGCGACCGGGGACCCTGGTGCTCGATCAGCTGCAATTCGGTCGCTGCTATTTTGCAGCGCGCGATAGCCGAAGTAGTACACGACCATTTGGCAAGCCCAGGTGATGAGGGCCAAGATGTAGAAGATCGTGTGGTGCTCATCGTCGCCGGGTATGCGGTAGAAGTCGTACACCCCGGCGATCGCGGCTGCTGCGGCGCTGATGGCCGCTACCGCGATCGCATGACGGTGCTCACCGGCATTCCACAGCCGCCACGCGAAGTAGAGCAGGAACAGGGTGGTCAGGGCGTTCATCACGACGTAGAAGATGGCCGCAGCCAGCCCGAGGTCGTCGGCGAAGGCGGACATGAACAGGCCACCCACGATGGCGAGCCCGAAGACACCGATATCGACGGCGAGCGGCGGCTTGAATCCGTGGGTGACCTTCATCAAACCAAGGACGAGAATCACGGTGATTCCGACCGACCGGGAGAACGCGTCGAAGAAGAATGCCAGGTGATACATCGGGCTGGTTTCGTTCGCGCCGACCACCCCGTAAACCAGGAAGTTGGTTCCCGAACTCGCGACGATGATCCATTCGAGACCGAGTAAGTAGTTTCTGTAGTTCTTGATGAACTTCCAGCCGTAGGTGAACCCGGCGACGATCATGAAGAGATCGGCGAGTGCATACAGTGTTGTTTTGAGATCCATGATCAACCTTGTGCGAGGTCCGGTGTTCGATGTATCGACGAACCGAGGCGGCTAGTGCGAGACTTCGTAGATCTCGTCGCGCGGGGTGCCGACACGTTCGAGGCCCTTGTAGAACCGCTCCGGCTCGGCCCATTCTTCGGGCGTGAATACCCCTGCGCGGGTTCCGGGTTCTTCGTCGAGTGCCACCACCATGAACGCGGCACAGGCCGTTCCCGTCGCCGCGGCCATATCGGTGAACAGATAGGTGCCAGGTCCACTCACCGGGGTACGGCGGCTGACCACCGCGGGCAGGCCGTTGCGGAGGCCGGTCACCTCGACCTTCAGGGCGGACTTGTGGGGGAAGGTATGGCCCACCGCCGCCAAGGCAAGGAACTTGATCAGCTCGGTGGGCGTCGACTCCCCGGTACGCGCGATGTCCCGCAATCCGGAAAGAGCGTGGCGGAAGCCCTTCGAGCTGCCGCCCTTGTTGGTCATCAAGGCCTCCAAGAAGTCCACTGCCTCCTGCATGGACATGTGGCCCTTCTGCACGGCCAGGCCGACGCCGCGGACAATACCGTTGTAGGGGGCCGGATCCAGCCCGCCGAAGCAGCGGATGTTCTTGGCATCCGGGTACTTTCGCGGCAAGGTCACCGGCTCCGGGTGCGCGGTCTCGTGCACCATGGTCAGCCCGAGTCCGCCGCCCAGCTCCGTCCAGCGGGTCTCCAGCCAGGACTGGTGCATCACCGGTCCGCCGTTCTCCCAGGTCATGCAGGGACCGGCGGCGACCCGCAGCATATGATCGAGAACCGCGCGGCCGACGGCTCCGCGCTCATCGCCGACCACCCAATACACGTCGATGTTCTCGACACTGTCCAGCTCGGCGGCGGCGTCGGCGACCAGCACGTTGGTGAAGCCGGGCGACGCACCACAGCCGATGTACATCGGCACCCCCGCCGCTAGGGCGTCTTCGTGCAAGGACAGTGCGTGCAGGGTGCTCTCGATGTCGTCGTCGAAATCGAGATAGGGCACCTTGGCCTCCAGGCACGCCTCCATCACGGGGCCGGCGGTGCGGATGTACGGACCGGCACCGAGCACCACGAGCGCGGCCCCCTCGATGGCATGGCGAAGCCCTTCGCGGTCGTACAGGTCGAGCCGCGCGGCGCTCGCCCGGCCGGGAGGCAGCTGGCGCACCAGCTGATCGAGCAGCTCGGGACGGATGTCGTAGAGGGCCATCTCCCAGTCTCCGTCAGCGACGGCGAACCGTTGGATAGCAAGCCGACACATCTCTCCTGCGGCCCCGATGAAGACAATTCGCTTGGTGCCCATGGCTGTACTCCTGTGGGTCGAGGGCCGCATGCGACCCGAGTGTGATTATCGAAATCGAATCGAGTTCGAGTTCATGCAAACCTAGCGTGGAGGCGAGCTCTGCGCTACCCAGTTGTCGAAACCGTCGTCTATCGACTGTTGACAGCGTCACACCCTGATATTAAACTCGAATCGAGTTCGAGTTATGACCTCATGACGTGGCGTGCTGGCTTTTCGCCGACGTCGGAATGGAGTAGGGCGACGGCGCGCAGGACGTGCAGTCCGTTGTCGGTGACGACGGTGCCCGTGGTGTCTGGCAGCGAGCCCGCTGACGCGGCTCGCTCACCTACGCCGCGAGAGCGATACAGCGCGCCCGATGACGCCCATCGCGCTTCGGAGTGTCGCTGATCGGCCACCGGCCAGTGACGACGATTCGCCGGACCTTCCCTTTGATCGATCCAGAGTCAGGAGTTGATTTGCCAACGCATGATGTGCACGAAGAGGCCACCGAGGTGGTCGTCGTCGGTGCCGGAATGGCGGGGTTGATGGCGGCGACCACGCTGGCGCCGGAGGCCGAGGTGGTTGTTCTCGAATCCACCGACCGTGCGGGCGGACGAGTCGAGACCATCCGGCAGGGCGACTACTGGATCAACGTCGGCACTCAGTTCACCGAGGGCACAGGCCCTCTGATCGATGCCCTCGACCGGCACAACATTCCGATGGGCTCGCTCGCAGGCAAGAGCGTCGCGCTCTACCTGAACGGCGGCCTGGTCGACACCTCGAATCCCGTCGCGCTCATGTTCCGCACGCGGATGACCATGACGGACCGCCTAGGCATGGCGATGGTCGGTGCACGTATCTTCGCGGCCATGCCGTTCCTGGAGTCGCAGAGCCGGATCGCGCAAAAGGTTCGCGCAAAGCTCGACACCAAGCTGGCGACGTACCTGCTCAAAGGCGTCCGGTCAGAACTGGCTGGCTCCATCGTTCGGTCGTGGTCGGCGCAGTGGATGGGATGCGAGGTCGACGAGACGGCCGCGACCCAGTTCGTCACCTCGGTCGCCGTCGCGCTGGCCGACCCGGCAAAGATCCCGAACTTCTCGCTGCCAGTGGGTGGAAACCAGACGTTGACCGACGTTCTGGCGGAGGACCTCGGTGGCCGGATCCGCCTGAACTCGGTGGTGCGATCGGTCCGGCAGGACGGTGACGGCGTAGTGGTCGACTACTACGACGGCGATCGTCCGGCGCGGCTGCGGGCCAAGCGCGCGATCGTCACCGTGCCCGGCGATATCGCGGAGCGGATCATCCCGGAGCTGCCGCAGCAGCAGCGCAACGCATTCCACGACATCACCTACGGTCGGTACGTGGTGGTCGGCTTCTTCACCAACGAAGTCGGGCCGCAATATTTGGACGACTTCTTCGGCGTCTCGACGCCGCAGTTGTCGTTCCAGGCGGTGTTCAACCACGCCGCGGCGTTGCGGAACGGCAGCGTTCGTAAGCCGGGCGGAGCACTGGCCTGTTTCGCGGGCGGCGCTCAGGCCGACGCGTTGTTCGAGCTATCCGACGAGGAGATCGTGTCGCGATTCTCGAAGGACTTGGTCACAGTACTTCCCGAACTGGAGGGGAAGCTGGGCGAAGGCATCGTGCGGCGGCACCATCGGGTCGTGCCCTTCTGGGCGCCCGGGGGGAGGGATTCGCTTCCGATCCTGCGTGATCCGCTCGGAAGCATCTACCTCGCCGGCGACTATCAGCTCGATTTGCCGTCGCTCGCGGACGCGGCCACGTCGGGCGAGCGAGCAGGGAAGGCCGTACTGGCGAGCCTGATCCGACCGTGACAGTCGAGGAGCCGACACGCTACGGCTGCGTCGCCGTGCGCCGGGTCGTCGAATTCTGATCCGGGCGCATGCTCGACTCCAGATGCCTCCACGCCCGACTCTCTCGATCGACGGGAGTCGGGCTCTCGGGTGGTCGGTGTTTGGTTGGAGGGAAGGCGCCTGCGCTGCAACACTATTCAAGACGTGGCGGGTGGGCTGGACCGGTGCCGGCTCAGAACAGGTCGACGTCATCGGTGACGAGGCGGTTGGCGAGCTCCTGTAGAGGTGCCGAACCGGCTGTTACGATCCCAAGTCGTGTTCGAGAACAAGACGGTTCCGCAGACCTCTGCTCGGCCTGCCCCGGTGCAGCGCCGCGGAATCGAGCGCGTGCTCGCGATTCTCGAAGCCGCCGACGGATTGCTGCGTGAGCAGGGCTACGAGGCTGCCACGCTGAAAGCGATCGGTGAACGGACCGGCATTCCGCTGGCGTCGATCTATCACTACTTCGCCGATCGCAACCAGGTCGACGTCGAGCTGGCGCATCGCCACGTCCGAGAGCTGGATGCGCGTATCGCGGCGGCGCTGGAACGTCGAGCGTCGCAGAACTTGCGCCAGGCCATCGATGTGATCATCGACCTGCTACTCGCGTACTACCGGGAGTTCCCGAGCTTCATCGAACTCTGGTACGTGGGGCGTACTCCTGCGATTGCCGAAGTGGCCCAGGTCTTCGACGACGCGCAGGCCGAGCGGTTGTGGCGCTACCTGATAGACCGAGATTTCATCGACGCCGACACGCCTCGACTCGCCCTCGAGCTTGCTTTCGAAGCGGGCAACAGGCTGTTCGACGTCGCGTTCCGGCGGTCGCCGACCGGCGACCAGGCCACGATCGCCGAAGCGCGACGGCTTGTCGCTGCCTATCTCGAGACCTACGCGCCGAAGGACTGACCCCGCTCGCTGCCCGCGTTGGTCGGCCGAGCCGTTACGATTTCGAATCGTGTTCGACTACTGGCCGGCGCCCAGAGCGACCGCTCGCCCGGCACCTGTGCGGCGTCCCGGGATCGAGCGCATGCGAGCCATCCTCGACGCGGCCGAGGTGCTGCTCGGCGAAAAGGGCTGCGGGGCCGCCACTCTCGAGGCTTCCTCACCCCACCTCGCATGAACTTGATGTCGACTTGAAGTGTCTTGCCGACCCTCATGCTTGTGCGCCATCGAACAGGCGAGGGACATCGGGACACCGGCTCGGTGGCGACGAAGTCTCCGCCGGTTCTGTTCGTGGAGACAAGGGATCGAGAGCCCGCCGCGCGGTCGGCGGGCACGGAGGGAGGAGACCCGAACATGCGTCACGATGACGTCGACGCCGGTGGCTACATCGCGGCGGTTGCCGCTCGGATGAACGAACGGGCGATCGAGGTCAGCGCGACAATTCGCACCTTCCTCGAGGAGGGCATCGTCGAACTGCGGGGTGATCCTCGCACCGGCGAGTTGCTCGGTGCCAGCGTCGAAGCCAACGTCGGCACGGGTCGTCCAGCGGCTGCTCGATCGTCAACTCATGGCTGGATCCGGTGTCGGATACGTCCACCAATTGCTCGCCGGCTCGGTGTGGACGAGTCTGTTCGCTCTTCCGCTCATCCGCCAGCCCACGTTGATCATCGCGGGTACCGACGATCCGATCATTCCTCTCGCGAATCCCCGCATCATGCGGCGACTGCTGCCGCATGCTGTCGTTCACCTTCACCCCGGCGGCCATGTCGACCTCATCATCAATGCCGCGGAACTCGCGCCGGTCATCGAGCGGTTCCGCGAGCAGCGGTGAGCCGAGGCGAGACACCGTTTCCGCGGACCGGACGGACGCCGATGGCGCCGAACCACTTTCGAGGAGCGATCAGGCGCCGCAACCGATCACCATGGCAAACATCGGGCTCGATGCCGATCCGGCGGCGGACCCAGCGGGCAGATGGAGTCGATGGTGGTCGGTGAGCCTGGTCGGCGCCACCTGTCACGCGATATTCACTCTCGTGGCGCTGGACCTGATATGAAGGTGTGGGTGGAACATAAGCAGTTGCTGGAACCGACCCTGACGGCCTTACCGCACGGGCCGCACGGTCTCGCTCGTGATCTGGTGACGGGGTCGCAGCGTCAGCGGCTCCTGTTCGCGGTGACGGTCGTCGTCGCGGAACGCGGCTATCTCACTGTGACGGTCGCGAATATTGCTGCGGCAGCGAAGGTTTCGCGTCGTACGTTCTATCAGCACTTCCCGGACAAGGAAGCGTGCTTCCTTGCCGCGGCCGAGACGGGTCGCGATCTGATGATCGATCATCTCGAGCGGGCGATGACGCAGGTGTTGTCCGAACAGCTGGGGCCCCTCGAGACTCTCCGACGCGGCATTCGCGAGTATCTCACTCTGTTGCGTGACGAACCATCGTTCGCGCGCTCGTTCTACCTGGAAACCGCCGTGGCCGGATCACGCGCGATCGAGTCGTTCGAGCGTTGCCAACACTGGTTTGCCGGATACATCCGAGCGTGGCGTGAAACGGCAGGCCCCGTCGATCCGTCGGTTCCCGATCATGCCTATCTGGCGGTGACCGATGCGACCAACGAGGCCGTCCGTCGAACCCTGCGTGCCGGAGGTGACTTGCTCGAACTCGAGGACACGGTGATGTACATCCACCGCGCGCTGCTCGGGCCGGATTTGCCTGTCGACTAGGACTTGGTTTTGTCCCCGGGACCGGTGAGGTCGCAGGAAGTATCGTCGCTGGTATTGCCACCTTCGGAGACGATCTTCGCGAACACCTTCGCGCAGTTGGCAAGAGCGGTACCGGAGGTATTCGCCGTAATAGTCGAGTTCCGCAATACCACGGTGCCCAGCGGAACGTTGACCCGATCGGTCACCTGGTGGGGGAGGGTGTCGAGGTAGGCCGGCGCCACGTTGATGCCGCCGCCGGCGTCCGTGGCAGAGTTTCCGGTGATCGTCGAACGATCGAAAGTCACCACGCCCCGGCCTCGGACATCTACCCCGCCGCCGCGACCGGCGAATCCACCGGGACGGGACCACTTTTCGGGATTGACCACGCGGTTGTTGGAGATCGTCGAGTCGGTGAAGGTGCAGGTGTTATCGCACCGCACACCGCCCGCCTCGCCGGATGTATTGCCGGTGATAGTCGTATTCTTCGTCTGCAAGTCCGACCCCGGCACGTTGAAGATCCCGCCGCCGTACCCGGCGCTGTTACCTTGAACCACAACGTCATCGAGTACCAGGTTCGACGAATTGGCTATGCCGCCCCCGCCGGTGTCGTAGAACGGGATTTCGTGTTGGGCGGTGACTCCGCCGGTCACAGTCAATCCCGCCAGCGTTACGGGCGAGGCGATACTGAACACCCTGTCGATCCCGTTGGCGTCCAGCACCGTCCGGTCGCGGCTGGCGCCCCGCAGCACCGTCGGCGCGGTGAGGTTCAGGTCTCCCGTGGTCGGATCGGCGTTGCGGCCCTGCACTTTGCTCGGGTCGGGGGGTATCGCCAGGATGTACCGTCCGGCGGGCACCACGATCGTACTGCCTGGACGGGCATTGGCCGTCTGCACCGCGGCGCGCAACGTGCAGGTGTTGGAGACCGTGCGGCATTGCCCGCTTCGGGGGTCGGCCGCGACCTCGTCTGCTGTGGAGTTCACTGTGATCACTCCTGGAGAATCTCCACCAGGCGCGTTGTCGGCGTAGGCCGCTCCGGAGAATCCGACTGTGCTGCCCGCGACTAGGGCCGTCATGGCGACGGCGCGGGCCGCCGCGGCAGATGTGCTTGTCTTCATCAAGTCTCTCTGATCCGATCATGAACATGGAGTAGGGTACGCTCGCGTTCAAGTAGGGAACGCGAATGATTACAACTTTGTAGCAGAATGAAGCACCTTCTGGAGCTTCGCCGAGAATCTTTGTGGCAGCTACCAACTCACCTCAGCCGGGACTACGGCTCCTCGACTTCTTCGAAGACGACTCCGGGTCCGGAGGTCATCCTCGACCTCGCAACTGTTCGTCGAGTGCATGCGCGATGATCGGCAGCATGTGTGGCGCGGTCGGTTCGTCGTGGGTGACTTCGACGCCGTGGCTGATGATTTCGCCGGTCACATAGGGCCGCCGACCGGCTGGACCGGGGCCGTCGGAGGTATCGACGGTCGCGCTGAAATACGCCAAGTCGCCGTCGAATACGGGACGCTGGTATCCCATTCTGGTCTGCGCCGCCGCGCTGTACGACCGGGCGATCCGCTCGATGGTGCCTGCGTCGATCAGCGAAACACCGCCCGGCTGTGCGCGGATCAGATCGGCGGCCTCCTGCGCGGACGCCTCGGCAGGCACATCGTTGATACCGAGGATCGGGCCGAAGGCAGCTTCCGCTGGTGTTCGGTCACCGGGGGCGCCTGATGCGGCCGGACGGTGATGCACTCGACAGAGAAGCCCACTGATTTCGCATCCTCCACGAACTCACCCCGACCCCACCGAGCCCTCAACGACCGCAAGCCCGCAGTTGTCTACGTGTCGTCGACGATGCGGGCGCGGTCCGGTGACTCGCCGGCTCATGATGACCGCATCGACAATCACCCGTCCGGGATGGGTTTATCGACAGAGCATCCTGATACGAATTGTCATAAGGGCCAGGCCGTTCGACCGCAGTCCCATGACGGCCGACCAACGGCCTCGAGGCTCAACTGGTCGGCCATCAAACGATTTCGGCAGACGGTCGACGCCGATCTAGAGCCGGCCTCCGTGGCCCGTCGGGCGGTCGCCGTACTGCGCGTACCGGGACGAGCCTGCCCTGCAGTTCTGGGCGCCGAGTCCCGCCGCCGCGGAGCCGGAAGTCGGCGCCCTCAGCTCACGGTGTGGCTGGCGGATGGCTTGTGGCGACGGAATCCGGGCATGAATCGGTTGGTCTGTGCCTGGTAGTCGCGGTAGCCCGGCCTCTTCTGCGCGCTGTAGTATTCGGCCGGGACAGCGCCGGTGTAGAACACGAGACACCAGTACATGATCGCCGACAGCGCGAACAGTCCGATGGCGGCGCCGATCGACGCGGCGGGCGTGAATTCGTCGAATGCTCGGCGCAGCACCGGCAAGCACAGGACGATGATCGCGTTCCACTGCATCCACTGGAAGAAGTAGTTGGGGTGTCGGCTGTAGTTCCAGAGTCCGACGTCGCAATGCCCCCGCGTATTCGTCGCCGACATCGACCGGACGAAACGGATCTTCTGAAGGTCGGCGACCGACTCCAGCACCCACGACACCGCCCACACGACGATGCCTGCCGCTGCGACTGCGCCTATTCCGGCACCGTCGATCGCGATCACCAGCGCTGCCGGTACCGCCATGACGGTGATGTTCGAGACTGCCTGGACCAGGATCTCGGCCACTAGATCGAGCCGCTCGCCGCCCAGGGTGGCCTTTGCCCACCGCTTTCGCTGGAACCGGTAGCGCGGCAGCTCATGGTCGAGTTCGCCGTGGCGCCAGAGGGCGAGCGCGGCGATACCCATGCGTCCGCCCATCACCAGGAAGACGACGGCCACAGCTATGGCAAGCGGGGATCTGTCGCTCATCGCGAGCGTCAGGACACCGAGGGCAAAGAGTCCCCAGGGCCATGCGATGTCGACATAGGACATCCGGAGAGTGCGCCACCCCGGGATGCAGGCAGCGCCCACGAAGATGACGAACTGGACGCCGAGGTTCACCAGCAGGAAATCCCGCAGCGCTGACTCGGTGAGCATGGCGCCGAGGACGACCAGGGAAGCGAGGGACGGGAGGGCGCGGTTCGCTAGTCCTCGCGCATTGCTCGATGGGGACGGCATGCGCACACGGTAAGATATAAGTTGGCAACTTGCAAGTGGCGCGGTACTAGTCTTCGGATTGTGACCAGAGTCCAGACGAAGCCACGGCGAAGCCAAGCCGAACGACGAGCAGAGACCCAGGATCGGCTGCTGAAGGCGACGGTAGCGATGCTCGTCGAGCAGGGGTTCGTCGCGTTGAGCGCCGCGGCGGTGGCCGCTCGTGCCGGAGTCAGCCAGGGCGCGATGCAGCACTACTACCCGACGAAGGCCGCGTTGGTGAAGGCAGCTCTCGAGCGCATCGTCGAACGTTACGTGGCCGATGTGCGGGCCGAGGTCGGCCCGTTGCCGCCGGGTGCCGGGAGGTTCGAGGCACTGCTCGACTTGCTGTGGGAGGTCCACAACCTGCCGATAAACCGTGCCCTGCTCCAGCTGTACGCCGTCGCCCACAACGATGTGGATGTCGCCGACGTTGCGGCCATGATGGCGAACCTCGCGACTACCGCCGTCGGAGATCTGGCGGGTGAGCTTGTTCCTGAGGTCGCGGCGCGAGACGGCTTCCACGAATGGTTGCTCACCACTCTCGCCACGTTGCGCGGTACCGCACTCCTGGCGGTACCCGGGGCCGAACAGGCCCACCTGGACTGGCCCACACTCCGCGACCGGCTGACGGCCTCACTCCCGTCACCGCCGTAGTCGGACTCCGCGCGCACCGCATGGAAGAGCGCGGCGTTGCGTAAAGTCATTGCGGCCGGGCGGCAAGAGCGCCGTCGGTCCTTCCACCGACCGTTCAGGTTCGGCTACTCGGAGTGAGATCGGGATCCACCGGTATCCCGATGCTCCCTCCGATGGAGCCTGGGCCATGTCGGCTCGGGCCGTGTGTTTCCGCGCATGATGTCGACGGCGAATTGCGCGTATTCGATGGCGATTTGTTGTTGAGAGACGGGGCCGCCAGGGCGGAACCATTGCGGGAGGGACGTGCACATGGTGGCGACAGCGCGGGCGGCTTCGCGCGGGTAGCGGGTGGTGAACTCGCCTGCCTGGATTCCGGCGGCAACTTGGTCGTCGATCATTCGCTGGATGTCGCTGCGCAGAGCGGCGATTCGGGAGCGGCTGGGTTCGTCGAAGCTGCGCATTTCGCTGGCCCCGATGAACGCGAGGTCACTGCGGTGCGTGTGGAACAACGCGAGGGCTTCGACCATGTTGGCGAATCGTTCGACCGCGGTGACGCCGTCGTCGCGGGCTGCCGGGATTCGCCAGTGCAGTTCGGACATTCCAAGGTCGAATACGGCGACGAGCAGGTCTTGTTTGCTCGGGTAGTAGTGGTAGATACCGGCGACACTCATACCGGCGTTGGCCGCGATACTCCTCATCGTCGCGCCGTGGTAACCGGTCTGCAGGAATGCTGCGATCGCCGCGTGCAGAGCTGGATCGAGAACCAGAGGATCGAAGGCGCGCCATGTTTGCCCGTCGCCTGTCGACCGGGCGGCTGATGAGCCGGCGGCGTCGGCGACTGACGGTAGCCGGGTGGCGAGAATGTCGACGGTGGCGACGCCGAGTTCGGCAGCGATCCGGTCGAGCCGGCCGACGGTCAGTGGTGTTTTGCCGTTCTCGATGGCGCTGAGGGTTCCGGGGCTGACTCCGATATTGCGCGCCAGTTCGCGGAGCGAGACTCCGGCCGCCGTCCGAGCCCGGCGCACCAGCTGACCCGCACCGGTGTCGCCGGGACCCTCACTCACGATCGTCTGTTCAGACACGCTGAACATAATACATCGCTCTTGTCCATTCGGATTGCGGAAGTACCGGCGGATCGCTTGACATCCTCGCAGGGTGCGGTGACCATAGTCACTACCTGAACAGCTATCTATCGAACGTCCGGTGAGTGTTCAGCTCTCCTGGTGAATGGAAGGATGCGCGATGGCTGAGACTCCGGCCCCTAGTGGTCCGCTGCTCACCGCTCGCGCGACCGCGTCGGAGGTCATCGGCCCAGTGGTCAACGCGTCAGTACGCCCGGACATACCCACACGGACCTGTTCGCGCCTCGGCGGGACGAGGGAATCTTGTTCCCAGTCGCATCTGGGGGCTGTCGCCATACTTTCCAGGCTCGAGACTGACGGAGAGCCCGTGAGATGTGCGCCGCAGCAGGCCCAGCCTGCTGCGGAACCCACTTCCGCCGTGTCTCCCGGCGCGTACGACTGGCGATCCAACCCTCTTCGCACGGGACTGTCGCGACGAGACCTTCGCTATCATTCGCCGGTTCGCGCACCACCGGCTTCAGAACGGCGAACACGTCGATCCAGTCCTCTGACTTGCGGCGGGCCGCGGGTTGCCGTCGTCGTTCGCAGCAGACAGGTAAAAGCGATCCATATGTTGCTGCCTCTTGCTATTACTGCCATCGCCGGAGGTGTCTCACACTAAACTTGAACCAAGGATTGATCATGAATTCTCACGAAATAGCTGTCAACAGAGCCGGGTTTCATGCCGCTATGGAAGCCCTGATGATGGACGATCCCCATCCCAGTGATTACTTCGAAGACCCCAGTGATTACTTTCGGGATTGCCCCTCACGATGGCTGCGAAGAGCGCTCTACGCGTATGAATGGGCAAAGCGGACCTATCTTACTCAGAATCTTGGTTCCACGCTCCACCAGGAGCTTCCACGGCCGGGCGAAGCTCGTGAAGCTGTCTTACTTCATGAGGCTGGAGAGCAACAAGGACGGACACGGCGATGACTACGTGGCGTTGCCCAGTGTGTAACACCCGCATGCGTACGGAGTCCGACTACAGAAATGGCCGTCATCGCGAGTGTGAGAATGCCAAGCTGAATTCCGAAGACTTGGAAGCTCTGGCTCCGTGGCTCAATCCCCGCCCGTATCTCGATACCCACCCGAGAGCAGAAATTGGGGGATCCTAGGTGGCTGGTGTTTTTCGTGCGGTGACCGGCCCGGGTCGAGCAGAATGCCGGGGTGACGTTGGGGCGTGTGCCGGCTCAGGGTGATCTGTTGCGGTCGACGGTGGAGTTCTGTGCTGGCCGGGTGGGTGAGGACTCGATTTACGGTGTGCTGCATCGGGAATGCGGGCGGTTGTTCCCGGACGAGATGTTCGCCGACCTGTTCACCGATGTGGGGCGCCGGTCGGTGCCGCCGATGATCGTGGCGGTGGTGATGGTGCTGCAGCGGGTCGAGGGTTTGTCGGACCGGGAGGCGGTGGAACGGTTCGCGTTCGACGCTCGGTGGAAGTATGCGGCTGGTGGCCTGGATTTCGACTATCCGGGGTTCGTGCACACCGTTTTGGTGGATATGCGGGCGCGGTTGGCCCGCTCACAGCGGCCGAATCGTATCTTCGATGCCGTGCTCGAGGTGGCACGTCAGGCCGGGCTGGTGGGGCGTCGTCGGGTGCTGGATTCGACTCCGTTGTATGACGCAGTGGCCACGATGGACACCATCACCTTGGTCCGGTCGGCGATCCGCGGCCTGCTGGGCGCAGCCAACGCCGAGCTGGCCGCGGCGTTGCGGGCGCGAGTCACCAGTGGCGACGACTACGCTACCGCCGCGAAGCCAAGCATCGATTGGGACGATGAGGCGGCTCGCGCCCAGCTGATCGACTCTCGTGCCCGCGACGGGTCGGCGATGCTGGTACTGCTGGATGGCCTCGACCTCGACGAGGCGACCGGCAAGGCCGCGCAGCTGCTGGCCACCGTGCTGGGTCAGGACGTCACCGCAGACGCCGACGGGCATTTCGTGATCGTGCGTGGCACCGCGGCCGACCGTGTGATCTCCACCGTCGACCCCGAAACCCGGCACGGGCACAAAACCTCGGCCCGTGGGTTCGATGGCTACAAGGGCCATCTCGCCGTCGATCCCGACAGCGAGATCATCACCGCCACCACGGTCACCCCCGGCAATGCCGGCGACGCCGACACCGCCGAAGAGCTGCTCGCCGACATCCTGCCCTCCGAAGCCGAAGCCGAAGCCGAAGCCGAAGCCGAAGCCGAAGCCGAAGCCGAAGCCGAAGCCGAAGCCGAAGCCGAAGCCGAAGCCGAAGCCGAAGCCGAAGCCGGTGGGCCGGCGGTGTTCGGCGATGCCGCCTATGGGGCGGGAGAGTTGTTGAAACGGTTGGACGACAACGGGATTCGTAACCTGATCAAGGTGCAGCCCTCACCGTCGGTGAAAGGGCATTTCTCCAAGGATCGCTTCGCGATCGACCTGAACGCTGGGACGGTGACCTGCCCGGCCGGGGTCACCGCGGCTTTCGCTGCTCGCACCGGCCGCCACACCGGCATCGCCTACTTCGGTGCCGCCTGCACCGACTGCCCGCTGCGGTCGCAGTGCACCGCGGCGGCCGGTGGACGCACAATCACCATCGGCGCCCACGAGGAATACCTGGCCACAGCCCGTGACCGGCAGCGCGACCCGGCTTGGAAGGCCGACTACCGTGCTACCCGGCCCAAGGTGGAACGCAAGATCGGTCACCTGATGCGCCGCCGCCACGGCGGACGCCGCGCCCGTCTGCGCGGCCGAGTCAAGATCGGCGCCGACTTCGGCTTGCTCGCCGCCGCGCACAACCTCGCCCGCCTCGCCGTCCTCGGAATCAGTTACACCACCAGTGGCTGGACCGCAGCAGGTGCCTGAGGGCGCCGGGCATCCGGCGCCCTCAGGCCAAATTGCCACGGGCACAACCCGAAACGGTCGATAGTTGGCACCACCGCCAGCATGGACCAACCGATCACTCCCGACCGACCCCGCAACACCGCGGCCCGCCGGAGGCCCGTTCGACACCAGCCACCTAGGTCGCGTCTCATGTCGTTGACATTGCCGTGGCAATTTTCTCACCCCTCGGGACTGCGGCGAGAGTGAGGAAGCGGGTGGGCCCGCGGCCCCCGTGGACGCCGAGCCTGTGGTAGCCGGACCGACCCCAGGCGGATTCGCCTCCAGGTGAGAGTGTGTGACACTCTCACCGTCCCGACGACGACGTCGGGTGGTTCACAACGGTGTGGACCTGGAAACGGTTCCGGTCGGGGGGAAGCACGGAAGCCGTTCTGATGACATCCATTTCGCATCGGAAATTCTGGACTACGGCAGTCTGCCCGTTCGGCTACTTTCTCGATCTGCCTGCCACCCAACGCCCTTCGCGTGGCTGCCACGGGTATCGACCTTCGGGTTCGATCTCGTCGGATCGACCTCGAGCGAATCAGGGCGGATATAGCTTCTGGCGATCGATGCCGCGCGCAGGCGCCACAGGAATTCGGGTCGACCGGCGTCGAGTCCGATGAGCTGATCGCGTGGCGTTGATCGACGAGACGATCAACGCCCCCTTCGGACATATCGTCTTCGGCCTGCCTGCGCCCTATCCGATCGGAACAGCGCGGTGGGCGGCTGGCGAGCTCATCACCGCCGCACCGTAAAACGCGGCGGCGCCCGGAACTGGCCGATCCCGCACGCCCGGGCGTCCACGCATGGTCAGAAGGACGACTCCCAGACCGATGCGCTCGCCGCGCGGTCGCCCACACAGAGCGGGTCATGGCCGAGCTCGCCGCCGGCGGACTTGCAGACCTGGACTACGACCGGGTGCACAATCCGGATCGGCCCTTGGTCACGGGTGCGGTGAGCACGGGCGAGCTGCGTGCCGCCATGGGTGTGCTCGGTGCTCCCGCTGTCGAATCCGGTCACCGGTAGTGAGGATTTCGGATTGCTCGGCACGGCGGCGGATTGTCCGTCGGTGTTCTGGCGCCTCGGTGGTGCTGACCCTGCCAGGGTTCACCCCGGCCTATCAGGAACTGCTGCCCGGTGAGGCAGGCTGCCTTCTCGGATGTCCATAAGCCGTTCGCCCCGACGCCCGGGCAGGCACTGGCTCCGGCGATCGCGTCGCTGGTGGCTGTGGCACGCGCGGAACTAGCGGGTGCACAGCAACTCCGGTCTTGATGATCGAATAGCATTGTGAGGGAGGGGTTTTCGCCACATCGCTCTCAGCGGATCCGATCGTCGGCTCTTCGCCGGTGTCGGTTCGCCCGGGAGGCGTCGCCGCGGCGGGTAGGTTCGCGAATTCCGCGGCGACGCCGATGGATAACCCTTCCGAATTTTCGAGCGCCCTGATGAGGGGATTGGCGCTGCCTACCCGGTTCGGAGGGTCAGGGGTGGGCGGTGGCGGGTTCGCCGACGGTAGCCGATGCTGCGTGCGGCACGGTTTCCGGTAGAGCCCACGCACTGGCGAGCGTGCACACGGCCATGACCATCATGAAGGCCGAGACGGCCGCCGTCGATCCGGTCGCGGCCAGCAATGCGGTCATCAGGAAAGGCGTGCCGCCGCTGACCAGGATCGCGGCCAGCTGGTAGGCCAGCGTGATACCCGAGTAACGGATCCGGGGTTCGAACAGTTCGGCCAGATATGCCGCGAGCGGCCCGTATACCAAGCCGGAGCCGATGCCGCTGCCGACCGCGGTGGCGATCAGGATGGCGGTGAGCGAGCCGGTGTTCACCAGCCAGAAGAATGGGAACGCCCACACCGTCAAGATTGCCGCGCCGGTGAGCATGAGCGGACGGCGCCCGAAGCGGTCGGACAGCGAGCCGGCGATGTAGATGACCGGGATGCCCACCGCGGACGACAGCAGAGACACCGTCAGCAAGCCGTTGCGGTCCAGTCCGAGTTCGCGGACACCGTAGTCGAGCACGCCGGCCACGCTGATGTAGAAGATGGAGTTGCTACCGAAGAGCAGACCGGAGCCGAGCAGCACCTTCTTCGAATGCTTGCGCAGCACCTCGAGAATCGGTGCTTGCGCGATCGCGGCCGAGGCCTCGCCTGCGCGAGCCTGGAGGCGGCGGAACTCCGGGGAGTCCTCGATGCGCAGTTGGATGAACAGCACGACCGGGAACAGCAGGGCGCTCGCAAGGAACGGGATGCGCCAACCCCACGACAGGAAGTCCGCGCCTTTGACGAGGCGGGCCACCAGCAGGAATGCGCCCGTGCCGAGCAGCAGACCGAATGGCACACCCATCTGGCCGAATGTGCCCGCCCGGCCCTTGCGGTTCGGACGGGAGGTTTCGGTGAGCAGCAGGGTGACCCCGCCCCACTGGCCGCCGACCGCGATGCCCTGCAGGAATCGCAGGGCTACCAACAGGATCGGTGCGGCCACCCCGATCGACGCAGCGGTCGGTAGTAGGCCGATCGCGCAGGTCGATAGCGCGACCAGGATCAGGCATGCGACGAGCGCGGGTTTGCGGCCGAACTTGTCGCCCACATGCCCGAAGACGAGTCCGCCCAGGGGCCGGGCGATGAAGCCGGCCCAGAAGGTGCTGAACGACAGCAGCGTTCCCATCAGCGGTGAGGCGTTGGGAAAGAACAGCTTGCCGAAGACCAAGGCCGCGGCGGTGCCGTAGATGAAGAAGTCGTACCACTCGATGGAACTGCCGATCAGGCCGGCGGCCATGAGTCTGCGCAATTTCTTCTGGTCCGGGGCGGCGGAGACCGGGGTCGGCGTCATCGCTATCTCCAAGGGTGGGGTGAAGGAACCGATGTGACTGCCGTCACTGTCGGTGGTCGAACCGTACTTGAATATGGCGTCAAATTCAATGGGTTTCGCGGCTGTTGTTTACCGTTCCCATCAGGGGTGGAAGTGGGTCAGCTGTCCAGGGCGGGCGACGGTGGGCGGGCGTGTGGACGCGCGGCCGATCGCGGGAGGCGGGATGCAGAGTTCTCCTCGATGAGCTCGTTTGCCGGCATTGATGCCAGCACCTGTGGCCGTGCCGGGAAGATTCATTGGACTGTGCTGCACGCAGCGGGAGGCGACCGGTCTGGGGCTGGGTTCGGGTAGTGCTCCACCGATCCGATTGATTGCAGGCGGCTATCGGCAACGTGCCATCTGGCATTCCGAAGTGCTTCTGGCAGTCGGGTTTTCGCCCCAACGGCCGAAGGTTCGGTCGAGGGCGGACGTGACGCAGGTCAAGCCATTGATACCTGAATCAGGCGTCAAGTTCAAGTGTTTGCCGGAAGAAAACCGCGCTGTGTAGAAATTTGCCCGATGGGGTTGACGCCGCCGTGCGGCCTGCTGCATCTTTAGTGCCCATACCACTTAATGAGCGCTTAGTGATGGGCCTGTAGGCCCGGAAAGACCGCAGTTGCCGATTCCGCTGTCGGCGTCGACTGCGTTGCGCTGGTGCGCATATGGATCTCTCGAACGGTCGGTTCGAGGTATCGAGAAGAAGGAATCCTATGAGGAAAACTATCGCGGCCTCCGCGCTGCTTGCCGCCGCACTGGGTGTCACGGCAGGCACGGGTTCGGCCGCGCCGCTCGATCGCAGCGGTGCGGTGAACTACACCGCGTCGGTGGTCGATCGGTCCATGGTGATCAGTGCCGACGCCGGTTCGCTGGTGGTGGAGGAGGGGGCGCTGAAAGTCAAAGCCCCCAATGGTTCGGTGTTGGGCGGGTCGGAATTGTCGTTCCGGGTCGATGATTTCGTGTTCCCCATTGCCGCGGAAATCCGCGACCGCACGGCCACGCTGACCCCGCAACTGGATCTCGAGCACGCGGCCTACAAGCCCGTGGCTCTGCCGTACGAGGATCAGGCGCCGTGGAAGACGCAGTACGACCGTGAACAGGCCGCCTGGGCGCGGCTGTCATCGACGATCCTGATGGGCGCGACGATCGGCACGACCGTCGGCGGCATCGGTGGCGCCGCGGTCGGTTGTGTGCTGGGCGGTATCGCCGGGGCCACCGTTGCCTCCGCGGCGATCATCGGATTGTTCGGCGCGTTCATTCCGGCCGCGGCGATCGGATGTCTCGGTGGCATTGCTGCCCTCGGCACCCTCGGGACGATCGCCGGTCAGCTGCTGATAACGGCCCCGGTCGCCATCATGGCGGCCGTGCAGTACTTCACCACGATCAACCAACCGCCGCCGGCCGCTCCGGCGAAGTAGTTCCCGAGCGGGATACTCGGCCCGGTGTACCGGGAGGCCCTGTCCAGTCTGTCGCATCGACTGGGCAGGGCGCTGCCGTGTCAGAGGAACCAGATCGCCTCGGCGTGTTCGCGTGGTTCAGTGAACGCGATGCTTGACCTCAACGATGGTTGAGCTCGTAGCGTGAGCGGCGTGACGGATACAGCGACGACTACCAGCAGCACCTGGCGGGAGCTGCTGGGCCCGAAGAACCTCGGGGCGTCCACGGTGCTGGCCGGTGGCGTCGCGCTGTACGCCACCAACGAATTCTTGACGATCAGTCTGCTGCCGAGCACCGTTGCCGAGATCGGTGGCCAGCGCCTCTACGCCTGGGTGACCACGGTGTATCTGGTTGCGTCCGTCATTGCGGCCACCACGGTGAGTGCGACTCTGGCCCGACTCGGGCCGCGGTGGTCGTATCTGGCGGGGCTGACCGTGTTCGGTCTCGGCAGCCTGATGTGTGCGGTGGCGCCAACGATGGAGTTCCTGTTGGCGGGACGGACAGTGCAGGGCGCGGCTGGCGGCATGATCGCGGGTCTCGGTTATGCGGTCATCAATTCGGCTCTTCCACAGTCCTTGTGGACGAAGGCCTCCGCGCTCGTCTCGGCGATGTGGGGAGTCGGTACGCTGCTGGGCCCGGCCGCCGGAGGTTTGTTCGCGCAGTTCGGTTCGTGGCGTTGGGCTTTCGGTGCGCTGGTGGTCCTGACCGCAATCATCGCAGCGCTGGTGCCGTTCGCGCTGCCCGCGCGCACGGGTGAGCTACCGCGGACACCGGACCGAATCCCGGTGTGGTCGTTGCTCCTGCTCGGTTCGGCGGCGTTGGCGATCAGCGTTGCAGCCATCCCGCGCAATGTCGGCTGGACCGCGGCCCTGCTCGTAATCGGGGCAGGCCTTGTTGGCACGTTCATCGTCGTCGATCGCCGGATGACGGCGGCGGTGTTGCCGCCCACGGCATTTCGGCCCGGCCCACTGAAGTGGATCTACCTCACGCTCGGCATGCTCATGGCCGCCACGATGGTCGACATGTACGTGCCCTACTTCGGTCAGCGGCTCGCGCATCTGGTGCCGGTGGCGGCGGGCTTCCTCGGGGTGGCACTGGCCATCGGTTGGACGATCAGTGAGATCGTGAGCGCATCGCTGACGAGGTCGCGCGCGATCGTGCGGACCGTCGCCGTCGCACCGCTGGTCATGGCGGGCGGCCTGGTGTTGGCGGCGTTCGGCCAGGTCGACGACGCGTCGGTGGGGATCATCGCCCTCTGGGTGGTGGCACTGCTGATCACCGGCGTCGGCATCGGTATGGCGTGGCCGCACCTTTCGGCGTGGGCGATGGGCTGTGTCGACGACCCCAGTGAAGGTGGCCGCGCCGCCGCGGCGATCAACACCGTTCAGCTGATCTGCGGCGCCTTCGGCGCGGGCTTGGCCGGGGTGGTCGTCAACGCGACCGACACAGGGGGAGCGACGCCCGCACGCTGGTTGTTCGCGGCGTTCGCGGTCCTCGCTGCGTTGGGCGTAGTGGCGTCTATGAGAAGTGGCAGTCGGACAGGTCGACCGACACCATGACTTCGTAGAGCCGGGAACCGCCCGGAAGCGCCCAGGCTTATCAGCGTGCAGGCACTTCCCGGCGTTCCGCGGTCGGCGGATCAGAGATCTATGAGATCTATTGCAAGACTGGTCAATTCGTTCTTGTAGGTCGAAATGACGCCGACCATCGAGGCGGACTGGGATTCCTGCGTCTTGATGATGGTTTCGAGGACCATCACCTTCCGCCGAAGTTTCGCGATCATCCGCGCCTGGTCGCTGATCGTCGTCGCTTGGTCGCGGATGACCGCCGCCGCGCTCTCACCGGCGGCGGGAGCGTTCCCGTCGGCCAGTACGACTGGACTCGAATACCTCACCAGGTCCCCGGTTCCGTTCGGCACCAAACCCACTTCCTTCTCGGACTCGAGAGCCGAGACGTCTTCGGCGACTGCTGCTACTTCGGCTACTTCACTCTCGGAGGGATCGGCCTCGTCGTCGGCCATGTGCTCGGTCTCACCGACGGCTTCACCCTCGATTACCTTCTCACTTTCCACAATCGCTACCTCTGCCACGGCCACCGGCTCTTCCTCCGGCTCCGCCGTGTCCTCAACCGCGGGCACTTCCTCAACTGCCGCGGGCACTTCGGCCACTTCCGCCTCGAAGGGCTCGGCCTCATCCACTTCTTCGGCTACATCGACCGCACTCACCGCGGCCACGGTCTCGTCCGCAGCGAACGTCTCGCTTTCGACCGCCTCCACCGCGGCGACCGCTTCGGTCTCGGCATCCTCCGCGGCGTCGGCTGTCGCTTCTTCCTCGGCGACGACCGCCTCCACCACCACCACTACCGCCGACTCCGACTCGGCTTCGGCCGGCTCGACTTCGATCACGACCTGCTCCTCGTCGAGCAGCGACTCGGCTTCGATGACCTGCTCACCCTCGGCAACGGACGACTCGGCCGCAGCCGCTACGGCCTCGGCCACCTCCTCGCCTTCAGCCGCTTCTTCGCTTTCGGCAGCTTCTTCGCTTTCGGCAGCCTCCACCGCGGCGACCGCTTCGGTCTCGGCGCCTTCCTCGGCTTCAGCTGCTACTTCTTGGTCGGTGACAGCCTCGACGCCCATCACCGCAGACTCGGTAGTGGTTTCGGTCTCGACCGGTTCGGCTTCGGTCACCACCTGTTCCTCGTCAACCACGGACTCGGCTTCGGCGACCTCTTCACCTTCGGCAAGAGGCGGCTCCGTCAGCTCTGCCTCAGCCACCGGCCCCGCATTCGAAGCCTCCTCGACCGCAGGCGCTTCCACGGCGGTCGCCTCTACTTCGGCCACTTCCCACTCGAGGGGTTGGGTCCCACCCTCTTCTTCCGCTACCTCAACGGCATCCACCTCGGCCTCGGTCTCGTCCACAGCGGGCGCCTCGCTTTCGGCAGCCACCTCGGCAATAGGTGACTCCGTCGCCGCAGCTGCCTCGACCTCAGCTGCTTCTTCCTCGGCGACGACCGCCTCCACCACCACTACCACCGACTCGGCCTCGGCCGGCTCGACTTCGATCACGACCTGCTCCTCGTCGAGCACCGACTCGGCTTCGACGACCTGCTCACCCTCGGCAACGGGTGACTCAGCCGCAGCCGCCACGGCCACCTCCTCGCCTTCAGCTGCTTCCTCGCTTTCGGCAGCCTCCACCTCGGCGACCGCTTCGGTCTCGACCGCGGCCTCGGGATCGGCTTCACCCTCGCCTTCAGCAGCCGCTACCTCCGATTCCTCGGCAATCTCTTCGGTCTCAACAGCCGACCCGGCGTCCGACGCCTCACCCTCGGCTGCTGTTTCCGCTTCAGCGTCGACGGCAACATCACCGGCATCCTCTGCCGCAACCTCGGTCTCGGTGGCAGCTCCGCCGTCCGCAGCCACCACCTCCGATTCCTCGGCCGCGTCCACGATCTCGGCTTCGGCTTCGGCTTCGGCTTCGGCAGCCGAATCGGCCTGCGGCACGTGACCTTCGCCCGCAGGCTCGGAATCGGCGGCTGCCGCCTCCAGTTCGGCTGTGTCCCCTTCTACTTCGGCCTCGGCGGCAACTTCGGCCTCAGCGGCAGTTGCTTCGACAGCCGGCTCCTCGGCGGCGGACTCACCCTCGACTACCGTGGCTTCGGCCTCGGCAACCGGCTCGTTCTCGGCAACCGAGGATGCAGTTGCCTCGGGTGCTACGTTTGCGGTCTCCTCCCCACCTTCGGCAACGGTGTCGTCCTCGGCCACCGCTTCCGCAACCTCCTTCGCCGCTTCACCTTCAGCAACCGTCACGTCTTCCTCAGCCGTCGGTTCGCCCTCAGCCGACACCGCGTCGCCCGCTGCGACAGACGCTTCGACCTCGGCCGCGGTAGCGGTCCGCTGCTCGGCTACCGCCCCCTCGCCCGCGGTAGCTGTCGTCGTCTCCTCGGCGGAGGCCGCGTCGTCCGTGATCGTCACCCGGACGTCGGGAGTTGTCATATCTGTCTGGCCTTTCGAAAAGTTGTGATCGATTCCCGGCTCGCCATCCCGGCGGCCATGCCTTCGTACCGAACCGAGGTTGTCGCTGTCCGAATCCTGCGGTGCCGGTGTGGAATTCAGCGGAAGCGCATGGACATTGTTCGGTGCCTGGGAGCCCTGATCACCAACCGTCGGCATGTCTCGAGCGGCTTCACCCGGTCGCGGCACTCCACGAAGGCGTTGCGCGGCCCATCTCGCGAAACTCCACAACCCGAACCGTCCGCCGAGCATGGGCCTCTCCAACGAAGCCATCACTGCCACACCACATCCCAGGTCTCCAACCAGCCCGAACGTCGGTACTGTAACGGTCGTGCACGAAGTCGGCGAGACAAACCACGAATGCTTCAGACAGTCGTGACCTGCCCGAGATCCGACGCGGCGCGCGGCGCGGAATCGCGTGGACTGTACAATGTAAACCGTTGAAGGCGTGTGCAATCCGAGTCGGTGATCGGTGTTGTAGTAGGTGCCTGGTCGACGACGGCACGTTCGACGGATCATGGACCGCACCCGTCCGCGGGGCATCACGTACCGAGCCGGCCGTCAGATGCGCAGACGAGCGAGATCAATACCAACCACGGCGAGACCCTGTGGTCGCGGCCCGCGCTGACCGGCCGCCGATTGCTGATGCTCGTGACACGACCACACTGCCCTGACGGACGCATCCATTCTTACTCGGATCAGCGACATCAAATCTATTAGCTGAATATTCGCTCATCGGAAACCCTGCGGCGCGCGCAGCGTGGATGAACAGGCTATCGAGCTCCGGCGAACCGTCTCGAAGTTCCCACGTGCTTACGGCGGGATCCAGCTCCAACGAACTCCGATCAACGGGCGACCACGTCCTCGCCGAGGAATCCACCCGACTGGTGCCGCCACAGCTGCGCGTATGTTCCTTGCGCACAGAGCAGCTCCTCGTGTGTCCCCTCCTCGACGACTCGCCCGTGGTCGAGCACCACCAGCCGGTCCATCCCGGCCACCGTACTCAGCCGGTGCGCGACGACCAGCGCCGTACGCCCTTCCATCAACTCCCAGAGCGCTTGCTGCACAAGCAATTCGCTTTCCGAGTCGAGGGCGCTGGTGGCCTCGTCCAGGAGCAGGATGGGCGCGTCCCGCAGGATGGCCCTGGCCAGCGCGACCCGCTGGCGCTGGCCGCCGGACAGTTTCACGCCGCGCTCGCCGATGAGTGTTCCCATACCCTGTGGCAGCGCGTCGGCGAACTCGGTGACATGCGCGGCCTCGGCGGCCCGCAGGATCTCCTCGTCCGTGGCGTCCGGGCGCGCGAACCGGATGTTCTCGCTCAGGGTCCGGTGAAACATGGCCGGATCCTGTGGCACGTAGGCGATCAGACTGCGCAGATCCGCCTGCCGCAGCCGGGTGATGTCCTGCCCGCCTATGCGTATGGTTCCGGATTGGATATCCATCAATCGCAGTAGCAGTTGGGTGATGGTGGTCTTGCCGCCGCCGGATCGTCCGACCAGGCCTACCCTGGCGCCACTGGGCACGTGTAGATCCAATCCGTGGAACAGCTGCCGCGCACCCCCGTGCGTGAAGTTCACTCTCTCGAACCGCACGTCGAAGTCCCTGGGCCGCAGTGCTTCCGGGCGTTCGGTATCGAGCACCTTCGGTTCGTCCAGCAGTAGTTCGGTGAACTGGGCCGCCTCGGTGAGCACGGTTTCCAACCGCCGGTAGATCTGGTTGAACCGGAACATGATCCCGGTGGCGTTGAAGTAGTAGGTGAATGCCACGACAATGGCCTCCACCCCGGCATTTCTGCCGCTGAGGCTCAGCGCGATCAGCAGGCCGATCACGTTGGTGAGCACCACCAGCGGCGCCACCAGCGTGTCTATCCGCAGGTTCGCGTAATCCCAGGAGCGCAACGACTTTCGCCGCGACGAGGCGACCCGCCGCCGATGCTCGGCGGCCTCCTGCGGTTCGGCAGCGAAGGCGCGCACCACCTGCATATTGGCCAGGCTGTCGGCCACATGCCCGGAGACCTGCGCAATGGCGGCCTCTCGGTCGTCCACGAGCTTCTGACGGCGCTGAATCAAAGGAATCATGACCAGCGAGGTCGCCACGATCATCCCCACCAGCACGACGACCAGCACGGGGTTGTAGCGCCACAACACGACCGAGGCGAACACCAGCGGCACCAGTGCCGCCAGAACCTCGAAGGCGAGGGTGTCCACGAACTGTTCGAACCGAGCCGCGAAGCTGAGCGAGCGCTTCGTCAGCGAACCGGCGAAGTTGTTGTGGAAGAACGCCGCGTCCTTGGCGAGCAGCTCGTCCATGGCGAGTATGTACAAGTGCTCGATGCCGTAGGCGTCGACTCGGTTCAGGCAGTGAATCCCGATGCGCCACAGCAGTTCCGCGAGCAGCAGGGCGCCACCGAAGGCGAGGATGTACGAAGCCAGGGCCCCGAAACTCGTATCCCCGGTCACCGCGACCCGGCCGACCACCATGGCGACGATCAGCGGTGCGATGTACAGGTTGCAGATATTGCCGAGTGCCGGTGCCAGCAGCGCCGGAATCGTCAGGGCCTTGCGAGAGGCCATCTCCCGGCCATAAAAGCGCAGCACCAGCTTGACCGCCGTTGCGCGTGAACTCATGCTCCCCCCTCACGTCTCGAATCAACGAGCGATACAGGTGAGCAATGATCCCGCGTCCAGGCGGGTTACCGCCAGCGAATATCCGCCGATCGCGAGCCGGGGCCACTCCCGTAACCCGCAGGGCCAGTCGAAGCCTGCAAGTCCGATGTCGATGACATCGGCGAAGAACACGGCCACCGCGTGCACACCATCGGCCGCGGTCGTCAGGAGTTCGGCCCGGCGGGTGTTTGCACGGCTATTTCGCCACCCAGTCCGTAGCCGCCGCTCAGTTGTAGTCCGTCACCGCTCCAGAACCGTCCGGGGTCATACCAGTTGGGGCTTCGGTGTTGCGGCAGCAGTCCCATCGACTGGTAGGTCGCGGCCACGATTTCCGCGCAGTACGCGCTTTCCAGCTCCTGGGCGGCCGCTCGGCTCGATCGGCGACGCGGGAGCCGTACTCGGCCGCGTAGCCAGCGTCCGGCGAGACCGGCAGTGGAAGGGAAGGGGGTTCCGTCGAGTCGGGCGATGGTGCGCAGCAAGCTGTCTTCCATCTCTTGGGTTGCCGGACGGTTCAATTGGCGCAACCAGGCCTGCTGACCGTAGCGGTGTGCCCACACCAGTACCGCGTCGCGCAGGTTGTGTAACTGAACGCCGCGGTGCGCGACTCCCGTCCACATGTCGGGCAGTGATCGGCCGAGTTCCGCGTGCCAGATCAGCGCGGGCAGATCGTCGAGCACGACCGACATGCCGACATGGTTCACCGGACTGTTCGTCGTCATCCGAATCGCACGGTCGGCTGCCGAGTGGCCACGGAACAGCCAGATGTCGCCAGTTCTGGTGATCTCGAGCGCTCGATCGAGACTGATGCTCGTACCCGTCATGGACGTAGCCTATGCGGTATGAGGTGGTGGAAGGCAGTGGGATTGGCGGGTGCGGCCGGTGTGGTCGCGACCGGTGTGGTGGTCGTGCGCGCCGAGCGCCGTCGCCGTGCCTACACTCCGGACCAGGTCCGAGAACAACTGCACAGGCGATTCGCCCAGGTGGCCTCGTCCGAAGCGGCCGCCGAAATCGCCGCGCCAGTGACTCGGGACGTCGTCGGCATCCGCGGGCGCATCCGCCGTTTGTTTCAGCGGTGACTACAGCCGGGGGATAAAGAAATACAAATGTCGCGCCAGGCATCCTGCGTCGGCGCGAACCGCAGGGCCACCGTCTGGCCCACGGAGGTGCGCTCGCGTGTGATCGCCAGAACACCGGGGCCGACCACGACGTCGAGGCGTTCGCCTTCCCCATGGGTAACGCCTGCGTGGTCACCGGCGGTCGTCATATTGAGCGGCGGATAGGCGAGGGCGAGAACCAGCGTGCCACTCGGCACATCGACGAGCCCCATTGGTTGGGTTTCGGTACGTGGCTCGTGTTCGAGGTCGTCGTCTGGAATCGGGCGGACGCCCGGCTCGACCGGTGGTGAGATCCAGAGGGTTCCGTCATCGCTGCGACGCACCTCGTGGTGGCCGTCACCGTGGGCTTCCTCGACGTAGACGCGTAACCCGTCGAGCACCAGTTGCGTGCTGCCCTCGGTGGCGAGCTCGTCGCCGTGGACGTCCCAGCCGCCGAACCGGGCCCCCGCATCACACAGCACCAGGAAAAGCCCGTTGTGCACGGGATTTCGGATAGATCCAAGGTAGTTCACGATGGGTCAGCCTACGGCCGGGAATCGCTCACCGTTGACCTCCGGCTCATAAGTGATCGGCTGGCTGCGGTGGCCGTTTCGAACCACTGTGCGGCATTTCCGGGTGGTTGGCGTCAGATCGGTTCCCGATCTAGGTTCGGCGATCCGCGATGGAGGTATTGCGAACCGTACTCGACATCCCGCACGGGCCATTCAGCCGTCACCGTCACCGATCTCAGGGCGTTTCGAGGTGCCTGTCCTGTGGGTTCACCGGTGCTTCTCGGCGGATACGTAGCGCGCCTCCCGCATCCGGTCGAGCAACTCGGCGGGCAGGTCGTCGGGCAAATCGGTGATCGGGCGGCCGTAGGCGGCGGCCAGGTCGAAGGGGGTGGCGCGGTCGACCGACCAACCGTGCCGCGACAGCCAATCCCCGGGTTCGGCGCGGGCGTCGTCGTACCACAGGTCACGCACGTTCAGATTGCCGAACGGGTTGCTGTTGCTGCCGAAGAACTTTTCCTCCATGTCGAAGTGGCGCTGGTCCACGCCGCGGCCGAAGTCGTCGATGGCCACGCAGCTGCCGGGCGCGGACAGAGCGTCGATGCGTTCGAACAATGCGTCGTGTGCCGGACCCGGCAGGAACGGCAACAGCCCCTCGGCCGACCACGCTGCCGGCTGTCCCGGATCGAAATCCGCGGTAGTGAGCGCGGCGGGCCAGTCGTCGCGCAGATCGACCGCCAGCGCACGCCGATCGGCCGTGGCAACCGCACCGTGATCGGCGAGCACCCGGTCCTTGAACTCCAACACACGTGGCTGATCGATCTCGAAGACGACCGTGCCCGCGGGCCAATCCAGCCGATACGCTCGTGCGTCCAGACCGGATGCCAGGATCACTGCCTGCCGCACACCCCGCTGCCACGCCGCGGCGAAGAACTCGTCGAAGAACTTTGTCCGGACCCCCATGAACCGCCCGAACAGACCGATTGCGCCCACCGACGCAGGGTCCTTCAGCATCTCCAGGAAGTGCGGTTCACCCGCGGCCTCGACAAACCACGCCGCATAGTCGTCGTGGATCATCGGCTCGCGATCGATCGTCTCGAGTGCGCGAAACGTGGCGACGCCCAGGGCGGTGAGACCCACGCTCGTCACGATGTCCCAGCTGTCTCCGTCCGTTCGCATCAATATCACCCCATGGTGTCAGCGATCATCAGAGCCCTGCTACAGCGGAGCCAACGCCCCGCATCCACCCCATCGATCTTCCTCTCATGGAGAACCTCCGGGCAACGCCCGACTCTGCGCCCCACGATGACACCGCGGGTAGCGGGGGTATCTCGAGTAGATGGCACTGTCGGGCGTTCCACGATCATTGCGCGCTGTCGCTGTGCCCGCTTCGAACAGAACGCCATAACCCCAGGTCACACGCTCGCTTCACGACATTGCCGGAGCTCTGGCCGACCGATTCTCCGTCGTCAGGGGTTCATGGTTGCCGGATATTCCCCGGTGGAGTGCTCAGATGTCGTGCTGAAGGCGGTCAGTTCGGTCTGATGTCGGATCACGCTGCCGTCGACGTATTCGACGACGGTCATCGGTGATGGCCCAGCGGTGCACCACCGACGGCCCGTCACGGATCCGGAACGGATAGCGCAGCGGCGCGGTGCTTCGAGTCGCCAGAGATAATGCCGCATGGGATTTTTCAAGCCGACATGCCCGGTGGGGGAGATCGAGCGGCTGTGGGTCGAGGAGATGTTGAGCTGGTGCGCAGCGCAATTCGGACCAAGGACGCTGCGAACACCGGTGATCCTGCCGACTTCGGACTTCTTTCCGGACGCGTACTCCGGCACCGAGCCGGAGGTCCGTTCCTTGGTCGAGCGCGTGAGCGGGTACATGGGTGTCCGTCGGGATCGCATCGTCGTAGAGGTCGACGCGGACGGCGATGTGCTGCCCGACGATGTCGCGTTTCTGGAGGGTTCCTCGCACGGGGAGGCGGGACACTACCGCCTGGAGCGCGGCCGCGCGGTGGTGTCGCTCTCGATGTCCCAGATGCGCTCGCCGGTCGCGTTGATAGCGACCGTCGCCCATGAGCTGGCGCACGAACGGCTGCTCGGCGAGGACCGCATCGTGCCCGAGCGGCATGATGGCGAGCAGCTCACCGATCTGGTCACCGTGTACCTGGGGCTCGGCGTCTTCAACGCCAATGCGGCGTTCCAGTTCTCCCAGAGCCGCCACGGCTGGCGATCCCAGCGGCTGGGCTATCTGTCGCAGCCGATGTTCGGCTACGCGCTCGCCTGCTGGAGCGTGATGCGCGGCGATCCCAGACCGCTGTGGGCCAAGCACCTCGACACCAACCCCCGCGTCTACATGAAACAGGGCCTCAAATACTTGCGAGCGAACCCCGACCGAGTCGTCTGCTCGCCCGGAATCGGGACGCCAGGATGACAACCATCGGCATGTTCACAGCCGCCATAGTCGGCTTCCGCTGCCCACTGAAGCTCGAGGCCATCTGCTCCCGATAACCTTGTGCGACACTGACGCTCGTACTCATCAGGGCCTCAGCCGTTGTCTTACACGAATGACAACCAGCGGCGCAGGTCTTGCCCTGCTCGCGGAAATGGCGGATTCGGGTGTCGTCTCGCCCAGGTAGTCAGCACGTCGAGCGGACGTCTGCGATCGACGGGTTCCGGCTGGCTTACGACCGAATGGGGGCTGGAACCCCGGTGGTTTTGCTGCACGGGTGGCCCAGCGACAGGACCGAATACCGCGACGTGGTCCCGCTCTTGCCGATGCACGACGTCGTCGTGCCGGACCTGCGCGGCTTCGGCGCATCCGACAAGCACCTCGAGGACCCTTCGACTCAGTACAGCGCCGACGCGCAAGCACGCAGCGTCATCGGACTCATCGAGGAACTGCAGCTGGACAGGCCAGTCCTCGGCGGGCACGACATCGGCAGCAGGATCGCGCTCGCCGTGGCGCGCCAGCGTCCAGATCTGATACGGGAACTGGTGCTCACGCCGCCGCTGCCGGGCATCGGTGAACGGATCCTCTCCGTCGAAGCGCAACAAGAGTTCTGGTACGTGTCGTTCAACCAGCTCCGGCTTGCCGACGAACTCATCGACGGCAAGGCCGACGCCGTACGCGCCTTTCTGCTCCACTTCTGGTCGCACTGGTCCGGACCCGACTTCGTCCTTGCCGAAGATCATCTCGATCACCTTGTCGCCGTGTACTCCCGGCCGGGTGCCTTCACAGCATCCCTGGCCTGGTACCGAGTCGGCGCAGGAGGAGTCGCCCGCATCGCCGCCGAACGCGCGCCCGAGCCGACCCAGCGCCTCGCCGTACCCACCACTGTGCTCTGGCCGGAGAACGACGTGTTGTTCCCCAGGAGTTGGGCCGATCGGCTGACCGATTACTTCGCCAACCTACGGGTCTGCCACGTCGACGATGCGGGGCACTTCATTCCACTGGAGAGCCCGCGAACGTTCGCCGCCGCCGTGACCCGAGCTGCGACGTTCTCTACGCCCTGCTGAAAACCGAACAGCCCTACCGCGATCCAAGATCGGTCGCCGCTCGAGCATCGGTGCGCACGAGGTCATAGACATAGGATCGTTCACCCTTGCGACTCACCCACACGCCCTCTGGCGGAAGCTCGCCTTGCCCGGCCTCGTCGAACGGGCGGCTCGACACCTCATCGGCCGCGTCGCACACCACCCAACCGAAGCCGGGCAGTCGGCGACACCAAATATCGAGGTCGACCCGCTTATACGACGGGAAGCCATGCGCTTCCCCGTCACGGTCGAACTCATAGGTCAACCCATCGACGCGTCGCACGAACTTCACACCAGACATTCCGCTATCCTCGCCGACCACCCCGGACACATCAATCAGCGCGCACCTGGACCAGCTGATCGCGCCGTGGCGCTCGCTGGTCGGGTCGGAGGACGACCGGATCGCATACGCCGCAGCTGCCCGACAGTCCGGCGCGATCGCCAGCGACCTCTCTGCACCCGACTCCTACGACCCTGAACTCGACGACTACGAGCTCAGCCTGGAAGACGCTGTCGTCGACGACTGACTACCGATACCAGCGACGCTCACGGAGTCGGCGCAGTGTCGAGTCCTGAACCCCTTCGTTCCCGAAGCAGCGAAATGGGCACTCGCACGGCGGATGGGTATGCCGCTCGTCCGGATGTCCTGGCAGGCGCGACCAGGGCCTCGACCATCTATCCGCGGAGCGTCAGCTCGCTGTTCTGTCCGTGTTCAGGCTCGCCGCGGCGAGATTCCGGGCGGCGAAACCGGCGATGGTGCATGCCTGGCGCGCATGGGCCTCTGGGTGCGCGGTGCGCTGTTCCAGCGCGGCACGGATCCTCTCCAACGATTCGGTGGCTTCGCGGGCCGCTCGGCGTAGCACGGTGTACCGGTGGTCGAGCTCGCGGTAAGCGAGGTCGATGTTTCGGTAGCGACGGTGCAGGTCAGCGATGTGGTCGAGCAGGTCCTCTACCTCGCGTGTGGTGAGGGTGAGGTGGGGATGTTCCTCGCCCGAGAGGATCGCCTCACCCGCGATCTCGGCACAGCGAGCGTGCAGTACATCGAGGATGTCGGGCACACAGATCACCTCCCACACTGCGGTGGAGCGTTCCAGAGCTTCTCGGGCGCACTTCCGACGATCGTAGACGGCCCGCTGTCGCGTGGCCCCGGAAAACCAGAGAAACCTTCGCGAGAGAAGCATTGTAGGTCAACACATCTGGCAAGTGGTGGACTCGAGTCTGCTCGGTGGGTCTCGAAGACCTGGAACGCTACGACATCGAGAGGCGATACCTATGACGTATACCGACGCATTCGAACAGTTCCGTCGGCCGCGCGCCGAGGAATTCCTCGACTGCTGTCATAACCTCAGGGGAGACATTGCCCACGATACGCGTGGGTAACAGCCGCACGCTGTGCACCTGCGGAAATGGAGGTGCACACTACGCGGGACCGGTAGTCGCAACCCGCCCGACCGGGCCAGTGCTGGGAAAGGAGCCGGCGAGTGTTCAACCGCATCGCCATCGTGAACAGGGGAGAGGCCGCCATGCGCCTCATCCATGCCGCCCGAGATCTGGCCGCGGAAACCGGGCTACCGATCGAAACCGTCGCCCTGTACACCGACGTCGACCGGAACGCGACGTTCGTGCGCGAAGCCGACATCGCTTACGACCTCGGTCCGGCGTCCGCGCGCCCGTACCTGGATCTCAAGGCACTCGAGCGCGCGCTGGTCGCCACCAAGGCCGACTCCGCATGGGTCGGCTGGGGTTTCGTCGCGGAGGACCCGGCGTTCGCGGAGTTGTGCGAGCAGATCGGAGTCACCTTCATCGGCCCGAGCCCGGAGGCGATGCGCAAACTCGGCGACAAGATCGGCGCGAAGCTGATCGCCGAGGATGTCGGCGTGCCGGTCGCGCCATGGAGCCGCGGTGCGGTCGAGAGCGTGGAAGACGCCTTGGCGGCCGCGGCCGAGATCGGCTACCCGCTGATGCTGAAGGCGACCGCGGGCGGCGGTGGCCGCGGTATCCGTGTGATCACGAACGAAGCCGAACTCGTCGACGCCTACGAGCGCACCCGTCAGGAAGCTGCCCGTGCCTTCGGCAGCGGCGTGGTCTTCCTGGAGCGGCTGGTGACCGGCGCCCGGCACGTCGAGGTTCAAGTCATCGCGGACGGCCAGGGTACCGCCTGGGCACTCGGCGTCCGCGACTGCTCGGTGCAGCGGCGCAACCAGAAGATCATCGAGGAGTCGGCGTCGCCGGTGCTGCTCCCCGAGCAGACCGCCGAGCTCAAGGCGTCGGCCGAGCGGCTGGCGATCGCCGTCGGCTACCGCGGCGCCGCGACCGTGGAGTTCCTCTACCACCCCGGTGACAAGCAGTTCGCCTTCCTCGAGGTCAACACCCGCCTGCAGGTCGAGCATCCGATCACCGAGTCCACCACCGGTTTCGACCTGGTCCGGGCCCAGCTGCTGGTCGCGTCCGGAGGCCGGCTCGAGGGCGAACCTCCGGCGGAACGCGGGCACGCCATCGAGGCCCGGCTCAACGCCGAAGACCCCGACCGCGATTTCGCGCCCGCCCCTGGCCGCATCGCGCGGCTGGATCTGCCTGCCGGGCCGGGCATCCGCGTCGACACCGGAGTCAGCGAGGGCGACACGATTCCCGCCGACTTCGACTCGATGATCGCGAAGATCATCGCCTACGGCCGCGATCGTGACGAAGCGCTGGGCAGGCTGCGCCGGGCACTGACGGAGACCAGGGTCGTCATCGAGGGTGGCGTGACCAACAAGAGCTTCGTGCTCGATCTGCTGATCCAGCCCGAGGTACTCGATGCCAGCGCGGACACCGGCTGGATCGACCGTGTTCGCGGCGAAGGCCGTCTCGTGTCGCACCGCCACTCCACCATCGCGCTGGCCGCTGCCGCCATCGACGCCTACGAGGAGGAAGAGCGGGTGGAGCGGCACCGCCTGCTGTCCACGGCGTCCGGCGGCCGGCCTCAGGTGCAGCACGAGAGCGGTAGGCCGCGCGACCTCAAGTTGCGCGGAGTCGGCTACCGCGTGCGCGTCGCACGCATCGGTGCTCATCGGTTCCGTGTCGGTGTCGAGGCGGGTGGCGATATTCGGACCGCCGACGTGGATCTCGAACGCTTCGATCGGCACTCCGGGCAGATCGTCGTCAACGGTGCCCGGTACCGCGTGATCACCGGCACGCACGGCCCGATCCACATGGTCGACGTCGACGGTGTGGCACATCGGATCAGCCGCGACGAGGGCGGCGTCGTCCGCTCCCCGGCCCCCGCGCTGGTCGTCGCCACGCCGCTGCAGATCGGCGACGAGGTCGAGGCAGGTGCGCCGGTCCTGGTGCTGGAAAGCATGAAGATGGAAACCGTGTTGCGTGCGCCGTTCCGGGCCCGGCTGAAGGAGTGCGGTGTATCCGTCGGCACTCAGGTCGAGACCGGCGCGCCGCTGCTGCGGCTGGAACCGCTCGCCGAAGACGACGAGGACTCGGACACCACGGCGGTCGGCTCGGTCGAGCTGGATCTGCCCCGCGAGTCCGCACCGGTTCAACCGCATGTGCGTCTGACCCGCGGCCAGCAGGATCTGCGCAGCCTGCTCCTTGGCTTCGACGTCGACCCGCACGACGATCGCCGAGTGGTCGACGACTATCTCGTCGCGCGCCGGGCCGCCATCGCCGACAACCGCAGGCCCCTCGCCGAGGAACTCGAGCTCGTGCAGGTGTTCGCCGACCTCGCCGAACTGAGCCACAACCGGTCCTGGGACGAGGACGGCGACCAAAGCCACGTCCACAGTGCCCGCGAGTACTTCCACACCTATCTGCAGAGCCTCGATGTCGAGCGGGCCGGGCTGCCCGCGTCATACCAGGCCAAACTCGGCAAGGCGCTCGAGCACTACGGCGTTACCGAGCTGGAGCGCACCCCCGACCTCGAAGCCGCGGTCTTCCGTATCTTCCTCGCCCAGCAACGTCCGGCCGACACCGTCACGATCATCACGACATTGCTGCGCGAGTGGCTGCGGGAGCCGGTGCCGGACAGGGCGCTGCGCGAGCCCGTCGGTCTGACGCTGGAGCGGCTGGTGGCCGCGACACAGGTGCGCTTCCCCGTCATCGCGGACCTCACTCGCGGGGTGGTGTACGCCTGGTTCGGCCAGCCGTTGCTGCGGCGTAATCGCGCCCGCGTGTACGCCGATGTCCGCAAACACCTGAGCCACTTGGACGCGCACCCGGAGACCCTTGATCGCGGCGAGCGCCTCGCCGAGATGGTGCGGAGCACCGAGCCGCTGGTGCGGCTGCTCGGCCAGCGGCTGGCGCGCGGAAGCGCCGACAACACGGTCATGCTGGAGGTGCTGACCCGGCGGTACTACGGCAACAAGGGCCTTGCCGACGTTCGGACCCGTGAGGTCGGCGGCTGCGCGTTCGTGATCGCCGAGCGTCGAGGTCTGTCCCTGGTCTCCGCCGCCGTGAGCTTCGACGCCCTCGCCACCGTCCTGCGCGGGCTCGCCGAACTGGCGAGCGGCGCCGCGTCCATCGAGGCCGACATCTACCTCGGCTGGGAGAAGCAGCCGGAAGACTTCGATGCGATGGCCGAGGCTTTGCAGCAGGCGCTCAGCGCACAACCGCTGCCGAATCAGGTGTCCCGAATCACTGCGACGGTCGCGGGTAGCGGCGGTGCGGTGATGCACCACCACTTCACCTTCCGTCCGTCGGCCACCGGATTGGCCGAGGAGCGGTTGATCCGTGGCCTGCACCCATACATCGCGGAGCGGATGCAGCTGAAGCGGCTGCGCAAGTTCGACCTCACCCGCCTGCCGTCCTCGGACGAAGAGGTCTACCTGTTCCGGTGCCTCGCGAAAGAGAATCCGTCGGACGAGCGACTCGTCGCTTTCACGCAGGTCCGTGACCTGGCCGCACTGCGGGAGCAGGATGGCAGGCTGCTCGCGCTCCCGACGGCCGAGAGCACCCTCACCGCCTGCGTCGACGCGATTCGGCGAGCACAGTCCCGGCGGCCGTCGGGTAAACGCCTGCACACCAATCGGATCGTGATGTACGTCTGGCCGCCGCTCGACCTCACCCGGGCCGAGTTGGATTCGATCATCGAGCGCGTGGAAGCCACGACCGTGGGCGCCGGCCTGGAGGAACTCCTCCTCATCGCCCGCCAGCCCGATCCGGAGACCGGCGAGTTGGTCAAGATCATCGTGCGGGTCGCCTTCGACGTCACCGGCGGCACCACGGTGACCATCGGGGACCGGATCGACGAGGTGATCGAGCCGCTCGACGCTTACCGGCAAAAGGTGCTGCGAGCCAGCAGCCGCAACACCGTGTACCCCTACGAACTGACCGGGCTGCTCGGTGAGTTCGCCGAGTACGATCTCGACGACGACCACACGCTCGTGCCGGTCGACCGGCCCAAGGGACGCAACACAGCCGCGATCGTCGCCGGCGTGGTCACCACGCCGACCGAGCGGTACGCGGACGGCGTCACCAGGGTGGTGTTGCTCGGTGATCCCACGAAATCGCTTGGCGCACTGTCTGAACCGGAATGCCGCCGAGTGATCGCCGCACTGGACCTCGCCGAACGGATGCAGGTGCCGCTGGAGTGGTACGCGCTGTCCTCGGGCGCCCGGATCTCGATGGAGTCGGGCACCGAGAACATGGACTGGGTGGCGGCGGCGCTCAAGCGGATCGTCGAGTTCACCCAGGACGGCGGAGAGATCAACATCGTGGTCGCGGGCATCAATGTCGGCGCCCAGCCGTACTGGAACGCCGAGGCGACGATGCTCATGCACACCAAGGGCATTCTGGTGATGACACCTGACTCCGCGATGGTGCTCACCGGCAAGCAGTCGCTGGACTTCTCCGGCGGTGTGTCGGCCGAGGACAACTTCGGCATCGGCGGTTACGACCGGGTGATGGGCCCCAACGGGCAGGCCCAGTACTGGGCGCCGAACCTGCTCGCCGCACGAGACGTGCTGATGTCGCACTACGACCACACCTATGTGGCGCCCGGTGAGCAGGCGCCGCGGCGGTCGCGGACCGACGACCCCCTCGATCGCGACGTCTCCGACTTCCCGCATGCCATGGCGGACAGCGACTTCACGACCGTCGGCGAGATCTTCTCCGCCACCGCCAACCCGGACCGCAAGAAGCCCTTCGACATCCGGACCGTGATGCGGGCGCTGTCCGACCAGGACCACCCGGTGCTGGAACGCTGGGCGGGCATGGCCGACGCCGAGACCGCGGTGGTGCAGGACGCACGGCTCGGCGGCATCCCGGTGTGCCTGCTCGGCATCGAATCGCGAGGCGTGCCGCGGCGCGGATTCCCGTCGACCGACGGCCCGGACACCTACACGGCGGGCACGCTGTTCCCGCGGTCGTCGAAGAAGGCCGCGCGAGCCATCAACACGGCCAGTGGAAACCGCCCACTGGTGGTCTTGGCGAACCTGTCGGGCTTCGACGGCTCACCGGAATCGATGCGGAAGCTGCAGCTCGAGTACGGCGCCGAAATCGGTCGCGCGATCGTGAACTTCCAGGGGCCCATCGTGTTCTGCGTGATCTCGCGCTACCACGGCGGCGCGTTCGTGGTGTTCTCGAAGGCGCTGAACCCGAACATGACCGTGCTCGCCCTGGAAGGTTCGTTCGCCTCGGTGCTCGGCGGCGCGCCGGCCGCGGCGGTGGTGTTCTCCGGTGAGGTCGACACTCGAACCGCGGCGGATCCGCGAGTGCGGGACCTGGAGGCGCGCGCGGCGAACGCGACCGGCGCCGACCGCATGGCCCTGATCGCAGAGCTCGACGAGATCCGATCGTCGGTGCGGGCCGAGAAGCTCGGCGATGTCGCGGCGGAATTCGATCGCGTGCACAATATCCAGCGCGCTGTCGAGGTCGGTTCGGTCGACGCCATCATCAGCGCCTCCGACATGCGCCCACGCATCATCGCCGCCATCGAGGCAGGCCTGCCTGGGTGATCCCACCTGACCTCTCGATTGCTCGCTGCCGGTCGGCAGCGAGCAATCGAGGGCGAAATGCGCATGCAGCGGGACGTCAGCACACACAGAACGGACTCGGTGATTCTGACGCCCCGACGGCTGCTTCCAGCAGTAGCTTCGCGGCCAGTCGACCCGACGGTGTCAGCACCAGGCCAATGCTGACCGTGGCCGAACTCGGCGCCGCCTTGAAATCCGCCGCCGCCCAGACCAAGTGCTGGATCGAGCTGGCGCCTGGGTCAGCCGATATCCCGCCGTCGGCGTCTACCGAGACCCTGCAACGGATCTATCGAGCCCTCTAACGCCCCGGCTACTGCCCGGCGGCGTGCAAGGACGCGGTGCTTCGATGCGTGGCCGCCGCCGGGACAGCGTTGTAGAGCGCCGACATCCAAATGGTGTAGAGGACGTCGACGACCACCTGAGGATCGGCGTATGGTTCGCGGCCGAACGCTTCGGAGAGATATCGCTCGTCCATCCATATCAGGGCGCGGGCCGTCTGGTCGACGTCGGCCAGTTCGCCGATCCGGCCGCGGGCCTGCTCATCTCGGATGTGGCAGGCGGTCGCGTCGATGAAGCGCTGGACGAGTGCTCGATAGGCGCCCTCGACTTTCTCGTCGCTCGCGGCGGCGTCGGACAGCGCGCGCAGGACGGTGCCGTGCTCGACGTAGACGTCGACCAGGCCCTCGAAGGCGCGCCGGGCGTCGGCGGCCGGATCGTCGCCCTGCAGCCAGCGGTCGGTCATCTCGAACAGCTTGCGTCCGGTGTATTCGACGACGCGCAAGGCCAGATCGTGCCGGTCGCGGAAGTGCACGTAGAACGCGGGGCGCTTGAGCCCGGTGCGGCTCATCACCGAGTCGACGCTGATCTCACGAAACGGCCGCTCGCGCAGCAACTGCTCGGCGGCGTCGAGAATCTCGCGTTCGGACTCTCGGGGATCGTGCTTCGGTCGTCGGGCCACGGCCCAATGATACGGGAGAAAAGGCTGCAGTTACATGCCGTCAGTGACATGTTGTCATTGATCACTGTGTCGCGTCCCGGAAAACTTACACAAAGTCATTGACGCGATGTCATTGGACGTTGTAGCTTGCGACCATGACCACAAGAAAAAGGATTGTCTTCATCGGCGCCGCCGGTGAGATGTGTCGTGTCGCGATCGAGCGCTTCGCCAGAGCGGTCCCGAACGGAAACTGGAAGCTGGAGTTGTACGACATCCGGCCCGATGCGCTCGACGACCTGGTGAAGAAGCTGCCTGCGGGGTCGGCGACCGCTGGATCGTTCGACCTCTTCGACGGAGCCGCGCTGCGCGCCGCGATCGACGGTGCCGCCCTTGTCGTGCTGGGCGCGGGGCCATACATCCGCACCGCGGAGCCGGTGATGGAGGCGTGCATCGAGAAGAAGGTTCCCTACCTGGATCTCGACGATGACGAAGCGAGTACTCGCGCGGCACTGAAACTCGACGCCCAAGCGAAGGCGGCCGGCGTGCCGATCTTCGTCTGTTGCGGCGCGTCGCCCGGACTCACCAATGTGATGGCGGCCGACGCCGCCCGCGATATGGACACCGTCGAACGCATCGACGTGTGCTGGGCAACCGGTGACGAGGGTCCTGTTCCGTTCGGGCGCGCGGTGCTCGATCACGCGATCCGAGGTTTCGCCGGACCATGCCACACCTGGGAGAACGGACGCTCGGTTGTCCATCAGACATTCCTGGAATCGGACGTCGTCGACCTGGGCAACTCCTTCGGCGACTCCTACCGGCTCTACGAGTGCGCCCATCCTGAGTCGGTGACGATGCCGCGGCGCTGGCCGGGCGCCGACCGAATTCGCGTTCTCGGCGCGCTCGATCCGGCGCCGATCAATGGCATCATGCGGGGCATCGCCGTGGCTGTGGAGAGCGGCAAGCTGCCGATGGACGACGCCATCGACTTCATCAACGACGTCGTCTGCGACAAGACCGGCTCGCTCAAAGTCTGGCCGCATGCGTTGTCAGGCGTATGGGGCACGGTTCGCCGCCGCGAGATCAAGGCGACAGAGGTGCTGAAGTACTTCTGGTCCGCAGCCAGACGCAAGCACCCAGACTTTCGCGGCATCAACTATGTGCGGGTGACCGGCGAACGCGACGGAGTCGAGGTCGTGTCGATCCGTCGGCTTCCGGTCAGCGGGCCGGGCACCGCGTGGTCGGACATGGCGGCGGGGACCGGATCAGCGACCGCGGCGTTCATGGTGCTGGCCGTGTCGGAGCTGAGCGGCAAGGCCGGTGTCCTCGCGCCCGAGGACTGGGCCAACCCCGAGGACTTCTACGAGGCGCTGGCAAACACCGGCGGTTCACCGCTCACCGACGTCATCGAGGCGGTGGTTCGCCCAAGCACGGTGTTGACTTCCCGCAAGTCGAGCGCCGCGCTGTCCTAGAAGCGCATCCTTCGCGCGTTCCGCGATGCCTCCCCGCGTAGTCACAGAAGGTAACAATGGATTTCACAATGGTTCTGCTCTTGATCGCCGATCTCTGGATGGTCTACGCAGGCTTCGTCTACGGCGCAAGGTTCATCCGAAAATACTCGAACTACCTCCTCGGCATCGAGTGGATCGTCGTCGCGACCTCCGGCAGTAATGTCGTGCTGCTCGGAATTACCGGCGGCGACCACAGCAGCCCGTCGTATCAACTGATGCTCTTCTTCGACGCGTTCTCCAGATCGTTCGGCATCACCTTGATTCTGGTGCTGGGGATGCTGAAAGTCACACACCGGTTCAAGCCTTCACTGGCTGTCGACATCGGCGCGTTCGCGCTCGCCATTCTGGCCGGCGTGTACCTGTCGGTGTTCGCCCAACCGATCACTGCACCCTGGGCAATCTTCTACATCGTGATGAACGCCCTGGCTTCCCTGTTCATGCTCTATGTCGCGTATCGCCTCTGGGCTGTCGGTGAGCGCCGACACGCGGTCTGGGTCGTCATCGCCACGGCCGGCGCGGCCGTGGTCGCCGGGACCTACGACTTCATTCATATCCCAGGAGACGACGAGAACCACACGATCTTCTACATCATCGCGATCACCGTCTGGGCGCTCGAGATGACCGTGTTCTACTACGCCTACAGCGCGCTGCACAACCACAGTGAGCATGTCGACGCCGATCGAGCGAAAGTCGCCTCGGCTTAGCGGCTTTCGGAGGCGGCCTCCTCATCCGCGTGCACGGTCGCACGAGGCCACTCCTCGACGGTCCCTTCGACAACATGGGTGGTATCACCGGCACCGCGCGCGCCGTGTTCGCGCTAGATCAGGCCGGGAAAATCGTTCAATGGAAAAGGCCAATACATGACCAACGATGACATCACTTACTCGACCTTCACGGGCTGGATCGAACCGCCGACGGATTTGCGGCCGCCGCTGGACGGCGACACCGCGTGCGAGGTCGCGGTTATCGGCGGCGGTGTCGGCGGTATGGCGACGGCCTTGCGGCTGGCCGACCGCGGCATCGACGTCATTCTCCTCGAGGCCGAATTCTGCGGCTACGGTGCCAGTTCGCGCAACGCGGGCCAGCTGACCGGCGCCCCGGCCGGCGATCCGCAGATTCTGAGCCCGCTTTACCCACGTCGCTTTCCCAAGGTCGTACGGTTCGCCGAAGACGCCGTCGACTTTGTCGAGAAGGACTTGCTGCAACGGTTCGATATCGCCTGTGATTACGAACAGACAGGCAATGTCGGGGCCGCGTTCTCCAAAGGCCAGCTGCGTAAGGCTCGCCGGATCGCGAAGATCCTCACCAAGGCCGGGGCGCACGCCAAGTTCGGTGACAACGTCGAACTCGGTCTGCCGGATACCTTCTACGGCGGCGTTCTCGAGCCTGTCGGCGGACAGCTCAATCCTGGAAAGTTCTGTCTCGGCCTGCGCAAGGCGGTGATCGAGTCCGGTGCGCGGGTGTACGAGCGCACGCCGTTGCAGTCGATGGACAACAACGGCTCCGGGGCGGTGATCAGCACTCCGAGCGGACGAGTGCGCGCGAAGAACGTTGTCGTGGCGACGAACGCCTACACCAATGAGCTCGGAATCGCGCCGAAGCGGACGGAAACGCCCATCTGGGTCAGTATGGTCGAGACGGCTCCGATCGATCCGGCTCGGATCACGGCAACCGGGTGGACGAGCCGTTCTGGCATCGTGACCGAGCACAATCTGCTCACCAGCTACCGCATCACCCCTCGCAACTCCATCGCTTTCGGGGTACGCCAGCTGCGTATGGGGCGCGGCAGCCTTCCCGCCCGCACGTCCGATCCGGCGGTCGTCGCCGATCTCATCGACGGGTTCCGCGCGGTGTTCCCCTCGCTACAGGATGTTCCGATCGAGCGGACGTGGGGTGGCTGGATCGCGATGACCCCATCGTGGCTGCCGGTCGCCGGGCAAACCAAGCAGGAGAACGTCTACTACTCCATCGCGTGCAACGGCCACGGCCTCGCGCAGGCTCCCTATCTGGGCACGCTGATCGCTGACCTGATCGCGGGCAACGAGTTCCATGACAATCTCGACGCCGTGTGGAGTGAGCGGCGGTGGTTCGGGCCGGGCTTGTTCAAGGAACCGCTGCTGCGTGCCACGTGGGCCGCTGATCGCCTGGCCGATCGCGTCACGAGGCCGAATCATTGACGCCGACGTCGTAGTCCGGCGATGCGGCTGGCAGCCGCGTGTCGCGGGGCGGCCCCAGCGGTAACCCCGGCCGTCAGATGAGCGACGGGCCGGGGGAGCCCGGGCACTTCGATGCCTGACGCATCCGGCCTGGGCAACGCGGCCCGCGATCCGGTGTGGCGGGATCAGTCCAGGTGGGCCGACAGCAGCCAGGCTGGAACCGACTTGCGGCCATGGGGCTCGTCGCGCATGCCCTCGAATTGGAAACCCGCGTCCGCCGGCAACTCCGCAGGCAGATTGCCATGGATTCGCGCCTGCCTGATCTCATCGATCACCCAGTACTGCGACACCACCTCGCGAAGCTCGTCGGCGGTGACCGGCGATGGGCCCGGTTCAGGTGCTTCGGGCAGGGCGGCCCGGTCGAAAACCAGCACGAAATACGACGCGCCCGGCGCGGCGGCGCGCGCAATCGACTGCTGATAGCCCTCCCGCGACTCGACCGGGATCGAATGGAACAACGTGCTGTCGACGATGGTGCCGAAGCGGCCGTCGTAGCCGGTGAAGGAGGCGATGTCGGCGACCTCGAAGGAGGCGTTGACCAAGCCGCGCTTGGCGGCTTCGGCGCGGGCCAGTTCGACCGCGGTCGGCGACAGGTCCAGGCCGACGGTGGTGAAACCCCGCTCGGCCAGATACAGCGAGATCGCCGCCTCCCCGCATCCGACATCGAGCACATCGCCATGGAATCTGCCCTGCTCGATCAGCGCGGCGAGTTCCGGCTGGGGTTCCCCGATACTCCACGGTGGTTTGACGCCCGGCCCGAACGGGCCCCCTGTACCTCGGTAGATTTCTTCGAATTCGAAATCGTGAGGGGAAGTCATAGCCCACGAATATCAGAGAACCTGGTACATGTTCGGGACGTGGCCCGCGACGCGCTCGGACTCGTCAGGAGCCGGTGCGGTGGCGGCAAATCGGCAACGGCGCCTTGCGTCTAGCAGGCATGACATCGGCGGTGCGATACCGCTCGCCTGGCGACTGTCCGGCCTCGACCGCCGCTGACACGCCAGGCGTATGAACCGCGTCACTCCCTGTCACACGAGCGGACGGTCGCCGGTCCTATGAACGGATACCCCGACGATCGGAAAGCGCTGTCATGAAATCCCGAATGCTGTCCAAGCGAGTCGCGTTGATCGCGACCGCGCTACTCGCCGTCCTCACGGCCGTCACGGTGCCCATCGCGTACGCCTGGGAGGGCTTGGGTTCGTCCTATCAGTCGCAGTACCTGACCCGTGTCGAATCCCGATATGTCGAGACCGATCTGGCCAGGTTTCACTACACCCGGATCGGGACCGGCTCACCCGTCGTCTTGATCGCCGGAGGAGGACTGTGGGGATACTCCTGGCGAGACGTCGCCCCGGCGCTGGCCGCCGAGCACACGGTCTATGCCGTCGATCTGCCCAGCCAAGGATTCACCGAACTACATCGCGAAGACTTCGCCTACGACTTGCCCGCGATGTCGGAGGCCATCGCCGCCTTCCTCGATGCCGTCGGGCTGGACCGGGCGGCGATCGCCGGTCACTCGTGGGGTGGGGCCTGGAGCCTGTACTTCGCCGAACAGCACCCTGAACGAGTCGAGCAGCTCGTCCTTCTCGACTCACCGGGCCTCGACGCCGAAAAGGCGCCTGTCACACCACTGTTCACCACGCCGCTACTCGGCGAGCTGGCGACCAACCTGACCACCCGCTCGTTCTACGCCGATAGCATCCGTGGCACCTTCCACAACCAGCACCTGGTGACCGAGGAAGTGATCGACGAGCTCTACGCACCGTTCTCCCAGCCGGCGAACCGTGACGGCTTCCTGTCACTGTGGCGGAACCTGGACTATCGGCTCACCGACGTCGGGCTTACTCGGATCACCGCACCCACCCTCGTGCTGTGGGGCGCCCAGGACACCTGGCTCCCGGCCTCCCAAGCTCATCAGCTGGCTCGGAGGATTCCGAATGCCACAACAACCGTTCTTCCCGGCTGCGGGCACACAGTCCACGAGGACTGCCCGGCACAAACGAACGCCCTGCTGACCGCCTTCCTGCACTGAGACGCACGAACAACCCGGACGGACCGCAGCTCGGACTGACTGGGGCCTGCAACCGGTTCGACGAGCGGACCCATGGTGCCGCAGTGATCTCATCGCGGCATCATGGGCCGTGGTCGGCTCCCTGCACTCCCCGTCGGCGACCGCTCAGGACGATCCGGGAGCGGTGCCGTCGAGGAATTCCGTGACATCGTGGCGAATTCGCTGTACTGGAACAGGAATCCGTGCGCAGCCCTGTCGCCCCACACCTCGGCCATGCTGCCTGACGGAACCGTAAGCGAGATCTAAGCGATGTCAACACTTGTTATGTTGATGACATGGCAACGTCGAACACGCCGTATCATCACGGCGACCTACCCGCCGCCTTGGTGCGTGCGGCCGTGGAGCTCCTCGAGGAAAACGGCGCCGCCGAGCTGTCACTACGCGCCGCCGCGCGGCGCGCCGGTGTGTCCACCGCCGCGCCGTACCGGCATTTCGCCGACCGCGACGCCCTGTTGTCAGCCGTTGCCGCGGTCGGGTACCGGGAGTTGGCGGCCAACCTGGCCGCGGCGAGTGCCGCACCGACCACCGCCGAGGACTTCGCCGCGATCGCCATCGCTTACGTCCAGTTCGCCCTGACGCGGCCCGGGTTGTTCCGCGCGATGTTCGCCGAGCCGTGCGACCCCACCAGCCCCGAACGGGTGGCAGCTACCACTGCGATTCACGAGTACGTCAGATCGATTGTGCGGCAAGCGTTTCCCGCAGCAGACGAGGAGGCCCTGGCAACAGCGTTGTGGTCGATGGTGCATGGCCTGGCCTTCCTGTACCTGCACGGAAAGTTCGACGCCGCCTCGCCGGACGCCCTCGCCGAGCGGGTCCGCGCGATTGTCCACTCGATTCTCGAGCTGTCGGACCGCGCACCCAGCACCGAGCAGAACGTGTAGCTCACGCCGGTGCGCGCCAGGTCAGGGCTCGCGAACGGTGAGAAGCACCTTGCCGACGGTCTCGGCGGAATCCAGCAACGGGTGCGCTTCGGCGACATCGGTGATCGGGATCTTCGCGGACACGACCGGCGCGACCGCGCCCTCGGCAATCAGCGGCCACAGGTTGCGGCGCAACTCGGCGACGATCTCGGCCTTGGAGCCGGACCCGCGCTCCGGGCGGCGGCGCAGATTCGTCGCGTGGACCGAGCCTCGCTTGGCCAGTAGCACGCCGAGATTCAGCTCCGCCACCGCCCCGTCCTGCAACCCGATGATCGTCAGGTGACCGTCTTCGGCCAGAGTGTGCACGTTGCGCTGCAGATAGCCAGCGCCCATGATGTCCAGGATCACATCGGCGCCGCCGTATTCCTCGGTCACGACGGTCGCGAAGTCTTGTTCTCGGTAGTTGATCAGCGTGTTCGCTCCGAATTCCCGGCAGCGATCGAGCTTGAACTGCGATCCCGCGGTCACCGCGACACGAGCACCCAGCGCGCGACCCACCTGAATCGCATGGGTCCCGATGCCGCTGCCACCGCCGTGGATCAGTAGCGTCTGCCCTTCGCGCAGCCCTGCGGTCATCACGATGTTCGACCAGACCGTGGCGGCGGCTTCGGGCAGCGCCGCCGCATCGGTCAGGCTCACCCCGCCGGGAACCGGAAGCACCTGGGTGGCAGGCACGTTCACCCGTTCGGCGTAGCCACCGCCGGGCAACAGCGCGCACACCGCGTCGCCGGGCTTCCAGTCCTGTACACCGGCGCCGACCTCGGCGATGATTCCGGAAACCTCGAGACCCAGGATCTCACTGGCACCCGGCGGCGGCGGATAGAAGCCGTATCGCTGCATGATGTCGGCGCGATTGACCCCCGCGGCGACCACATCCACCGTCACCTCCCCGGGGCAGGGCGCGGGCAGGTCGTCGACCTCGCCCCATTTCATGACCTCCGAGCCTCCGTAGCCGTCGAGCGTCACCGCAAACATGTCGTCCCCTTTCGGTCGGCAGGATGTATACGTCGCTAACATTACCCTGAAAATTAGCACCGTCAACATTCGAGGCGACGATCACAGCCCGTTGCCGCGATGTCCGGGAACCGTTCGTCGCGGCGCGTGCTCGCCTGTCCAGTGCAGGACCTCCAGCGCGGCCGCCACCGCAACGATATTGTCCGCCAGGGGTTTCGGTAGCAGTTCGTCGGTGCGGACCAGGCGCCGAATGATCGTGTTGCGGTGAATGAACAACCGCTGCGCGGTGCGCGAGGTGTTGCACAGCTCCTGGATGTAGACCCGCAGGACCAGCAGGGTTTCGGGGTCGGCGGACACCAGCCCACCCGCCCGGGCGGGCGTGATTGCGGCACCTTCCAGGACCAGCGTCACCGCGGCCAGCCGCTCGGCGTGGGTACCGCGCGTGAGCGCGCGGCGCTCGGAGTCCATCGCCTCGCCCACGGCTTCGGCGATGTCATCGACGAAGGTACTGATGGATTGCGCTCGCTGATGTACTTCGACGGCGGTGCGGCAGCGGGCCTGGAAGGAGGATTCTGGATGACCGCGATCGGACTGGCCATCGGCGTCCTCTCCGGCGTACTGGTGACCACCTTCTACGATCAGAAGGGGTTGACGCGCACCTCTCGCACCCAGGTCGAGACCGTACAACCCGCCTGACCATGCCGCTCGGCGCGGTCATCGCGTTCGGCCTGAACGGCTCTCGCCGTTCAGGCCGAACGCGCGTGTTCCGGCACGACACCCACACCCCTCCTCCAAGCAGCACCACCGTCATCGGATCCGGGCGGCCGAGCACCGGAACTCCCTATCCGGACCGATGATGCAGGTCACACCGAAGGGCATGAGCATCGACCACCCCGACCGTCGCGCGCGTCCACGTAATCGGCGCGCAGTAATTCTCGCCGCAGCGTTCGAGGCGTTCGCGCACAACGGCTACCACGACACGTCGATGGCCGACATCGCCGAAGCCGTCGGGATCACCCCTGCCGCGCTGTATCGGCATTTCAGCAACAAACAGCATCTGTTGGGGCAATGTGTGCTCACCGGACTCGACGATGCTCTCGCCCGCCTCGACGCCGCCAGCCGGTCCCGCAACTCCCGAGACGCGATACTCGCTGCACTCGTGCAAGTCGCGCTCGAGCGGCGCGGGCTCCCGCGACTGTGGCAGCTCGAATTCCGCCACCTCCATGAACGCGACAGGTCGGCAGTTCTCATCCGGGCAGCCAGGCTTACCCGGCACCTTCGCGGGACCGTCCGGTCACGGCGGCCCGAGTTGTCGGCAGCGGACGTGGAGTGCTTGAGCTGGTGTGCATTATCGGTGGCAGTCAGCCCGGCCTACCATCGCCTCGAGCTACCCATTCCAGTGGCGGCCCAGGTCCTCGGAGCGGCCATGCACGCCGTCATCGCGACCGATCTCCCCACACAACCGACCCATCCACTTCGCGCGCACGGACACAGCCGCTTCGCCGACGGCACGGATCTGGACCGCGCGCTGCGGCGGGAGCGCATTATCGCCGGGGCAGCCCGCCTGTTCACCCAGCATGGCTTCCCGAACGTGAGCATTCACGACATCGGCGTCACCGCGGGTATCACCGGCCCCGGGGTCTACCACTACTTCGACAACAAGGCCGAACTGCTGGACATGATCGTGCGCCGCCACGACGAGTGGATCGAACTGCTGGTCGCCCACGCGATGACCCGAAGCCGCAGCTCGCACGACGCAATAGCCACCCTCACCCACAACTTCGTCCGATTCGGTGCAGACGAGCCCGATCTGCTCGCCATCACCGTCAGCGAAACCCGGCACCTCCCGGCAGCAGCCGAGCACCGCTACCGCAGGGTCCGCCAGGACGGCATCGCAAGCTGGGCCCGCATGTTGGGCGCAGCACGCCCGGAACTCGCACCGCCGGTGACACGCATGCTGATCCGTGCATTCACCACCGTCGTCATCGAGGCGGTGCGCAATCCACGACTCAACAGACGGACCGACCTCGTCGAACTTCTGGTCGCCGTCGGGCACAGCATCCAGTCGGCACCCGCCGGTCGCAAACGCCCACCGCGAGTGATTCACCGCACTTGACCGCTGTTCGCGTGACGCGCCTCGACCGCGACACCGAGCGCAGATCCGGTGGGCGTGCTGTCCGACCCACTTAGTCGCCATTGACTTTTCTTTGCCCAGCCGGGCCGGCATCACGCACAGTGTGCCGCGGGCGCGTCGAACAGCCCGTCATTCACCCTCGGACGCCTCGAACGTCCGGCGACCCAGAAGGCTACGTTCCGTGAGTCATTACAAGAGCAACGTGCGAGACCTCGAGTTCAACCTCTTCGAGGTGTACGGACTCGAAACAATCTTGGCGACAGGCGCTTTCGGAGATCTCGACGCCGACACGACACGCTCGGTACTCGCCGAGGCCGCCAAACTCGCCGAGGGTCCCGTCGCAGCGCCCTACGCCGACACCGACCGGAACCCGCCGGCATTCGATCCGCGGACCCATACGGTGGCGCTGCCGGAGCCGTTCAAGCGGGCGGTGCGCGCCTGGTACGACGCGGAATGGTGGCGGCTCGGCAAATCCGAGGACATCGGCGGAGTTCGGGCACCTGCGATGCTCGAGTGGGCAGTCACCGAGTTCGTTCTCGGCGCGCAACCGGCCGCCCACATGTACAGCATGGGTCCGGTCATGGCCGACATCATCAACGAGATCGGAACACCACAGCAGCGCGGCTGGGCCCGTTTCATGGTGGAACAGGACTGGGGCTCGACGATGGTGCTGACCGAGCCGGATGCCGGTTCCGACGTCGGCGCGGGCCGCACCAAGGCGATCGAGCAGGAGGACGGCTCCTGGCACATCGAGGGTGTCAAGCGTTTCATCACCTCGGCCGACTCCGACGACCTGTTCGCCAACATCGTGCACCTGGTGCTGGCCAGGCCCGAGGGCGCCGACCCGGGCACCAAGGGCCTGTCGCTGTTCGTCGTCCCGAAGTTCCATTTCGACCACGCCACTGGCGAACTCGGTGACCGCAACGGCGTGTTCGTCACCAACGTCGAGCACAAGATGGGACTGAAGGCTTCGGCGACCTGTGAACTCACTTTCGGCGGTCACGGCATCCCGGCGAAGGGCTGGCTGGTCGGTGACGTGCACAACGGCATCGCCCAGATGTTCAAGGTGATCGAGAACGCGCGAATGATGGTCGGCACCAAGGCCATCGCCACCCTGTCGACCGGCTACCTGAACGCGCTGGAGTACGCCAAGACCCGCGTCCAGGGGGCAGACCTCAGCCGCTTCACGGACAAGGCGGCACCTCGGGTCACGATCATCCGCCACCCCGATGTGCGCCGCTCGCTGCTCATGCAGAAGGCCTACGCCGAGGGCCTGCGCTCGATCTACCTGTACACCGCTGCCCACCAGGATCCCGTTGTCGCCCACCATGTCTCGGGCGTAGATGCCGAACTCGCCGCGCGGGTCAACGATCTGCTGCTGCCGATCGTCAAGGGTGTCGGTTCCGAGCGGGCCTACCAGTACCTGACCGAGTCGCTGCAGACCTTCGGTGGTTCGGGCTTCCTGCAGGACTACCCGGTCGAGCAGTACATCCGCGACGCGAAGATCGACTCGCTGTACGAGGGCACCACCGCGATCCAGGCGCAGGACTTCTTCTTCCGCAAGATCGCCCGTGACCGCGGTGTGGCGCTGGCGCACGTGGCGGGCCAGGTGCAGAAGTTCATCGACTCGGAGGCGGGCAACGGCCGCCTGAAGGGCGAGCGCAAGCTGCTGGCCACCGCGCTCGAGGACGTCCAGACCATGGCGGCCACCCTGACCGGCCACCTGATGGGCGCTCAGGAGCAGCCGTCCGAGCTGTACAAGGTCGGCCTGGGTTCGGTGCGCTTCCTGCTCGCCGTCGGTGACCTGCTCATCGGCTGGCGCCTGCTGGCGAACGCGCAGACCGCCCTCGACGCGTTCGACGCCGAACAGTCCGCTGCCGAACGCGCCTTCTACGAAGGCAAGGTTGTCGTGGCCGCATTCTTCGCCCGTGAAGTGCTGCCCCGACTGAGCTCCGATCGCGCCGTCATCACCGACATCGATGGCGACGCCATGGATCTCGACGAATCCTCGTTCTGACCGGCTGCCGGTCGACGCAGACCCGACAACCGGCCTGACGACAGATGTCCTGGACGCGGCGTTCGATCGCTACCGCGTCCAGGACTTCTGCGGGTTCAGCGAGCACCGTCGGTGGCCACCTACCCTGCGCTATGCGCGGTACCCATCGGTGCCGGCGCGAGACATGACGATATTGGAGACCACGGCGCGGGCAGACAGTCTCAGCAGGGAGTCGACGATCTCGACGACATCGCTCACTGCGAGCATCTCTTCCGGTGGGACTCTGTCATGGATCCAGGCACTCATATCGGTGTCGACGTAAGCGGGGGCGATAGTCGTGGCGGCGATGCCTTTGCCGGACTCTTCGGCGTTGAGGGTTGCGAACAAGGAGATGAGCGCCGCTTTCGCGGCACCGTACGCCGCCAGCCCGGCCTCGGCGTACACCCCGGTGATCGACGACAGCGCAATCACTTTCGCGCCACGTTCGGGCGCGAGGGCGGCCGCGGCGCGCAGCATCGGCAGGGCGCCCTGGATGAGTTGCATCGGGGCGCGCAGGTTGACGGCCAGGGTCTTGTCGAACCTGCGCATCGACGCATCCGCGAGAGGCTCGGCAGTACCGACTCCGGCATTGAGGACCAACGCCGACAGCGATCCGAACCGTTGCGAGTGCCCGGCGAGTACCGCTTCGACGCCGTCGGTATCGGCCATGTCCGTGGCCACGCTGGTGACATCGCGAGCGCCGGCCTCGCGCAGCTGCGCGGCGACGACGCTCAGGCGATCGGCATCACGAGCGGTTATCGTCATCGCGTAGCCCTGTCGAGCAAGGCTTTTCGCGATCGCCACACCGATTCCGCGGGATGCACCCGTGATCAACGCGGTTCTTGTGATATCGGTCAATTCCAGTCTCTCTTCAGTGCGCGCAGTCCAGCTGCCATGAATTCCGGTGTCGCATCGGCGGCCCGCACCGCGGGCGAACCGGAGTCCGCACCGCGCAGGGCCCGATGAGTAATTCCTTCGGCGATCACACCGAGCTTGAAGTTGGCCAACGCGAGATAGAATCCCCAGCTGCGCAGATCGCGACCGGATGCGACGGCGTACGAGTCCGCCAGAGCATCGGGACTCGGTAGCCGGTCACTCGTCCACGCGGCCCGGGTGCCCAGTACCAGGTCGAATGCCGGAGACCGATAGACACACATCAGTGCGACGTCGGTGAGCGGGTCGCCGAGTGTCGACAGTTCCCAGTCCACCACGGCTCGAATCCGAGCCGGATCCCCCGGATCGACGATAGTGTTGTCGATGCGGAAATCACCGTGCACGATCGAGGCTGCGGATTCCGGCGGTAATGTCTCGGCCAACGCCGCCCCAAGGGTCACGACATCGGTGAGCTCACGCGTTTTCACCCTATCCCACTGCGCTGCCCACAGATTCACTTGACGGGACACGAACCCGTTCGGGCGGCCGAAATCGGCCAGGCCCACCGCTTCGGTATCCACAGCATGCAATTCGGCCAGGATCCGCACCAACGCGCCCACGGCGTCCGTGACCTGTTCGTCGGTGAACGTCGTGAGATCGTCCTGCTCCCGAATCACAGCGCCGTCGACGAATTCGACGACGCTCATCTGAGCACCCAGCGCACTACCGTGTTCATCGAAGGCGATGGTCTTCGCTACCGGCACTGATGAATCCTGCAGCGCCTGCATGACGGTGAACTCGCGCGCCATATCGTGTGCGGACGGCGTGAGCCCTGCAACGGGTGGCCGCCGGATGACCCACTTCGATACATCGTCCGAAGCGACGAAAGTCAGATTGGAGCGACCGCCATCGAGCAACTCGACCCGCAGATCACCACACACGACAACACCGCGGTGCTCCAGAAAACGCTGTAGCGCGGCGATGTTCATGCCCGGCAAGGTCATTCTCCACTCGGCTGAGCTCGCTTGGCTGCGCCGATCGCGCGTTTGGCGATGGCCCATCGGTGGACCTCCGAGGGACCGTCGTAGATCCGGAACGGCCGTACCTCGCGCAAGAGCCGGGCCAAGGGCAAATCTTCGGAGACGCCCAGCCCTCCGCACATCTGTACGCTCCGATCGACGATCCGGCAGATCGCTTCGGCGGCAAAAGTTTTCGCGATCGAGGTTGAGTTCGCCGCAAGGTCGCCGTTGTCGAGTTCCCAGCAGGCGCGGAGCAGCAACGCCCGGGTGGCGGCGATATCGATCTCGTTGTCGGCAATCATCTTCTGGACCATGCCCAGATCACCCAGGCGTGACCCGAATCCCTGCCGTCCGGCCACGTGTGCCACTGCCACGTCGTGACCGCGGCGAGCGGCGCCGAGCCATCGCATCACATGTGTCATACGGGCCGGACCCAGTCGCACCTGTGCGTGTTCGAAACCGCGGTCGACAGCACCCAGCACCGCCGAATCCGGGACGAACACATCGTCGAACAACAGCTCGCAATGCCCGCCGATCATCGACCGGTCGAGGGTGTCGATGTGACGCTGCAGCCGGATGCCCGGGGTGTCGCCCGGGGCGAGGAACATGGTCGCGCCACCGCGCTGTCCCGGCTCGCCGGAAGTGCGGGCCATGATGATGAAAAGGCCCGCGCCGTCGGCCCCGGTGATGAACCACTTGTGCCCGTCGATCCGCCAGCCACCGTCGGATCGCACCGCCCGTGTGGACAGCGCGGACGGGTCCGAGCCCGCGCCCGGCGCCGGCTCGGTCATGGCGAAGGCCGAGCGTATTTCACCCCGGGCCAGTGGTTCCAGGTACTGCTGCTTCTGGGCCGGGTTCGCGATCTCGGCGAGAAGGTGCATGTTGCCCTCGTCCGGCGCCGCGATGTTCAGGGCCGTCGGGCCGAACAGCGAGTACCCGGCGGCCTCGAAGATCGGTGCACGATCCGACATTCCGAGACCGTGTCCACCGTATTCCACCGGCGCGTGCGGCGCGAACACTGCTGCATCACGCGCGGCCTGTTGCAGTTTCACTCGCACGTCATCCCCTCCCGCCGCGGTGATGTCGCCGTTGTGAGCGTCCTCGATCGGCAGCACCGAGTCGTGGATGAAGTCGCGCGTGCGTTCGGTCAGAGCACGCACCTCAGCCGGATAGGACAAGTCGATCGCCACTGACACTCCTCGCAATTGGCCGAGCGTACGCTCGGCAGATATCCCGGGGTACGGTGACATGGTCGTGGCATACCTGTCAATACGACCCGTCATGCTCCGGCGCTATGTTCAGTTATTCTGAACATGCACACCGAGCATGCCCAAAGCGAACCTGGCATAGTCGGCAGCGATACGCTCGGGGCTCGACTGGCCGTTGTCCCGGAACCATTGCGGCAACGACGTGCACATGGTCGAGATCGCACGCCCGGCGTGGCGAGGGCTGTCCGTCGCGAAAAGGCCCTGATCGACTCCTTCGGCGATCTCGGCGTCCAGCAGGTGCTGTAAATCGTTGCGCAACGCGCTGATTCGGCGCCGGTTCGCCGGCTCGAAGCTGCGCATCTCGCTGGCTCCGATGAGCGCCAGCTTGCGCCGGTGCATGTGGAACAAGGCCAGCGCCTCGACCATCAGGCTCAGCCGTTCGACAGGAGTCGTGCCTTCGTCACGCGCAGCAGGCACCCGCGCGAACAGCTCGGCCATCGTGATGTCCAGGCACGCGACCAAAAGATGCTGCTTGCTCCGATAGTGGTGGTAGACACCCGGAACGCTCATCCGTGCCCGCGTGGCGATCGATCGCATGGTCGAGCCGTGGTAGCCCTTCTCGACGAAGTCGTCGATCGCGGCCCTCAGCACGGGGTCGATGCTCAATGATTCGAACGCGCGCCAGCTGCGGCCGGTCCGCTTGTCCTCGACGAGCGGTGCGGCTGCGGGCGCATTCGCGCTGTGGTCCGAATCCGAGTCCGAATCGCCGAGGCGATCGAGCAGCTCCCATACTCCGGTGTCCAAAGCGGCGGCGATCGCGTGCAACCGGCCGACCTCGACGCGGGTCTTGCCGTTCTCGATCGCGCTGACCGTGGCCGGGCTGACGTCGATGCGGGAGGCGAGTTCGCGCAACGAGACCCCCCGCGCAGATCGCGCCTTCCTGATGGCGGAACCGACCTCGTGCGCCGAAGGCGTCGTGGAAATCTCTGACATAGGTTCAGAATAGCTGAACCTCTGAACAAGTTTCAGATACCCACGTCTCATGTTCAGGATTGACCTTCATGTTTGGTGGATGTCAGTGTGTTCCGGGTCACGATCCTTCCCGATCGATCGGTCGGTGCCACATCAGGCTGAACATTCGTGACCCAGTCCGTTCGACGCTGAACAGGAGCGCCTGGGCGGCGCCGATCCTGCTGGTGGTCCTGCGTGTCTGCCAGGGCCTGGCGGTGGGCGGTGAGTGGGCGGGCGCTACCCTGCTCACCGCGGAGAACGCACCCGAGGACAAGCGCGGTACCTACGCGCTGTTCCCTCAATTGGGTCCCTCGCTCGGATTCGTTTTGGCCAGCGCGACTTTCCTGACCACCCGGCAGCCGCGCGAGATCCTGCTCGGCGCGGGCGCGGTGAGCATGTGCTTCGCGTTCTACTACATCGGCGTGACCTACCTGACCAGCTACGGCACCGGGCACCTCGGACTTCCGTCGGTCACCGTGCTCGCGGTCGGCATGGCGATCGGCTCGACTCTCGCGGCTGCCCACGATCGTCGGAGCACGCCTGTTGTGCCGGTTGTTTCCGCCGAGGTGCCCATCGCCGAAGTCGCCGAGGCGCACGCATTGCTGGACTCCTCCGCCAGCGTCGGCAAGGTGTTGCTCACCATCGGCAAGCCCTGAGTCACCTACGAGCTCTTCGTGACAGGCCGGACGAGTTCCGCCTCGGTCGGCCTCACACATTCGTCGACAGTCGATTCCACAGGCACACCAATTGCCGAACCGCCTGTGGGTGCGGTGGATGATCTCGATCGTCAGCTCATGGATGGTGGGTCGTCACGAAGCGGCGGCGCAGCGCGCAGAGCAATGCGAGCGGACAGGGAAAGCGGCGGTCGCCACGGGCTCGAGTCGTGTGGTGGCCATGCGTAGCAGGGTGTTCGGTCGAGCAGGAGCTCGGCCAACCTCGGTTGGCCCAGCTCGTGGGCCGACCACTCGTAGAGATCCTTCAGGCGGGGAGAGATGACGCCGACATCGAGCATGCGGCCGAAGCTGTGCTCGACGGCGACGTAGGTCTCGACATCGTCGCCGAGCGGGTAGCGATCGGGAAGGATGCGGGACAACGAGAGGAACACCCCGGTCATGCCGAGCCGAGGATCACCGAGTAGCGGCGCGACCGGCGCGAGTCGACCCAATGCGAGGCGTGGAGCGGATACCAGCGCGTGGGCGTAGAGAACCCGCATCAGGACGAGATTCATGAAGAACCGCTCGGTGCGGGTCTCGGTTCTAGCCAGATCGAGATTGTCCAAGTAGGCGGATACGACGCTGGTGTTGTGCGCTCGGTACCAATTCCGAGCCGTGGGCTCGGCGATGAATCGCACCGCCAATTCGACGCTGATCGACGAAGCCGGTCCGCCACCACCGCCCAGCAATACGCGTGCTTCCCAGCCATCGCGCAGGAGTCGCTCGTTCACGGCCCGCCACCACGGGCTGCCCGGGGAGGGTCCTGTCACCGGCCGGAGCAGGCCTCGCCGCAACTGCCACCGCATGAACGCGCTGGCAGCGCGGCGGAACGGGAGGTGCACCTGCGCGCCGCCCGCGTCGCCCTCGTAGAGCTCACGCAGTAAATCCAGCCGCCCCGACGGATCGTCTCGCACTCGAGCGACTTGCTGCTCGGCGAAGTCGGCGGCACTCGACATTTTTGCATTGTCGCACCTGTCGAGGCCGCCTGGCGGCCCGCGCCGCGATCAGGACGCGGTCACCGCCGGACTTGCCCTGCCCTGGAGCAGCGGACCGTCGAAGGCTGGAGGCATTCGCTGCAAACCGCCACCCGCCGCACCATCCTCGTTCCTCACCGCGATGGCCCCAGCCGGGTTGGCGGCGGGGTTCCGCCGCCGCGACACCGAATACTGACCATCAGTGTCGGATCGGCGCGGAGCCGGTCGGGCTGACCAGCACAGTCACGGTGGCACGGTCAACGGCCGGTGTCGGGCCGCACGACGATAAGCGGGCATTCCGCCCCGTGCAGCACCGCTTGGCTGACCGAACCCAGCGTCATACCGGCGAAACCGCCGCGGCCGTGGCTGCCGACGATCAGCAGCTGGGCGGTTTGCGCGGTGTGCAGCAGGAGGCGAGCAGGTCGGTCTTCCCCCGCGACGCGCTCGACGTGAACGGCGGGGTATTTCTCGATGTAGCCCGCGAGGTTCTCCGACAGTAGCGCTTCGGCTTCGACTTGCATCTCGGCGCGCGACTGGTACCGCTCGAATTCGGACCAGGCGTGCACTGCTACCACACCGACGCCGCGTAGCGAGGCTTCCTCGAACGCCATGTCGATCGCCGCGACGCTGCATGGTGAGTCGTCGACGCCCACCACGATCGGTCCTGGCGAGATCGGCTCTGCTTCTTCGGGAATCACTGCGACCGGGCTGTCGGCATGCCTGACCAGCGCCGTGCTGACCGAACCGAGCAGAGTGCGGCGGAAGGCGCCGAGCCCTCTGCTGCCGACCACGATCAGCCGCGCGCTCTCGGAGCGGTCTCGCAAGGCCGGTATCGGCGCGGCGTTCACCACGGCTGTGGACACCTCGATGGCTCCGAACGAGGCGGCCGCCGCGCTCGCGACCTGGGCCGCGGCGGCGACTATCTCTGCGCCTGCCTGACGAAGCGATTCGTAGTCGACCACCGGCCCGGCGAGACCGGGGCCGTAGTCCACCGGTACTCCGATCGCGTGAACCAGGTCCAGCGGCGCACGGTGACGCGCCGCGTAGACCGCCGCCCAGCGAACGGCGGTGCGCGACTGTTCGGAGCCGTCGACTCCGACCACGACCGGTGGGTTCGTCTTGGCGGACATATGCGTGCCTTTCGTCCGAAGAGTTTCCGCAACGGGATAGCCGAACGTTAGGCCGCGATATGGGGACGCCGCGCCGGTCTTTGGTCACCGATGACCGGGTCCAAAGACGACCGTGGGGGCGCCCGCTGTCCACGTCGTCGTCGAGGAGTGCGCCCGAAGTCCCTGTATCCGAGGGGCCGAGATGCGTCGTCGATGGCGGCCTGCGGGCGTGAGCCGGAGCCGCCGACCGGGCGGCCATGACTGTCGCGCGGGGAGGGGCCGTTCGTCCCGGGACTGGGTGATTTCGGCCCCTGTCGAGGCTGGTGGACCCGAGCAATAGTGATGTCATGGCCAAGACTTCGAATCTCTCGGCGCCCGACCGGCGGCGCATCGCAGAACAGGCTCTGGATTCGCCAGAGCAGCGTACGGAGGACATGTTCGTCCGGGTCCAGTGCGGACGTGGTCATCATGTGGCGGCAGTGCTCGACACCGCCGTGGGTCCGGTGTTCCGATCGGTGACCGGCTTGCACGCCCACGGTGGTCGCGACTATGTCGACACCGGACATGGCTCCCACCGGAACGGCACCCGATACGCCGACCTGCTGGCGGCCGACGACTTCACCGACGACGCACTACCCGCCTCCTGCGAATGCGGGCCGCACACCCTGTCGCGGGCTCGTTTGGCGAAGGCGATCGCAGAATTCGAGCGCGTGATCCAGTTGCCCTGATCGTCTTCGACCAGACAGCAGAATCGCTTGCCGTCACGAGCTCCGGTCGGCATGGGGTCCCAGGCAGGCCGCCGACGAGCGCGAGGCGAGCAGCAGCGTGCTCCAGGTGATTCAGGGCGATGCGCAGATGGCGGATGACATGCTCACCGGCGGCGCCGTCACCTTGCAGCAGACAGATCAGGTCCACCTTCGCCCGGACGGTGGCGCGATAGGCATGTAGTGGGAGCGCAACGACATCGGTGCGGGGTCGCCGGTCGCCCGCACGTAGTCGCCGAGTAGGCGTACGCCGAATTCCGGGTTCCCGAGAAACTCGAAATCCGTGGCCAGAAAGGCGATGTCGTCGAGGCAGTCGAGGTGACGCAGCCGGTCGTCGAAGTCCAGGCAATCCAGGACCCGAAAGCCGTCGGGGAGGGCGAAGATGTCCTCGGCCAGCAGATCCCCGTGCCCTTCGAGAATGCGCCCTTCGGCGATCCTGTTGTCGAACAGTGGGATTCGGCCGTCCAGGTACCGCATCGCGAGGTGGTCGATCTGCTCCGGCAGGTTTGGGGCGACCGGGCACGCTGGTTCTTCTCGAAGAGGTTGCGGCAGCGTCCGCCACCGCTCGCGCAATGCTCGCGCGGTGCCCGCCCGTTCCACATCGGGGCTACGGCGCGCCAAGCGATGGAATCGGGCGAGCAACTCGACCAGCGCCTCGGCCGGCCGCTCGCCTGCCAGATCGGGCCTGCGGCCGCCATCGGCGACCTGCCGATCGAGGTGGCGGAGTCCGGCCGCCCACAGAGCCGCCATCCGTCGCCGCGGGTCGATCGTGGTCAGAGGACCCGGCAATCGGTGACCTTCGGCCGTCACATCTGCCGTTGGTTCGCACGATGCTGAATCACGAGGGAATCGTGCGCAGCCAGCCGAAAGGTATGGATCGTCATGGCCGAACTCACGGGCAGAAGCGCCGTCGTCACCGGCGGCGCGCGCGGAATCGGCGCCGCCGTCGTAGCCGCCCTGGCGAAGGAGCGCCTCTCGGTCGTCGCCGGCGATCTGCTCGACTCCCAGGGCGGCGCGCTGGCCGAATCACTGGGCCCGAATGTGATCTTCCGCCGCCTGGATGTGACCGACGAGGCGGGCTGGTGTGCGGTCCTGGACGACGCCGAGGCGGAGTTCGGTCCGTTGGCGGTACTGATCAACAATGCCGGAATCGTCGACTTCAGCGATATCGAGTCCGAGCCTTCCTCGATGTTTCGTCACGTCATCGATGTCAACCTCTACGGTGCCTGGCTGGGCATGCACCTGGCTGCGCCGCGGTTGCGTGCCGCGGGCGGTGGGGTCATCGTCAACATCTCGTCCGCCGCCGGGCTGATCGGCTACGCGGGCGTCGGCGCCTACGTCGCGAGCAAATGGGGTTTGCGAGGCCTGACCAAAGCCGCCGCCCTGGAGCTGGGACGCGCGAACATTCGCGTGTGTTCGGTACATCCCGGCCCGGTCCGCACGCCGATGACCGCGGCGATGGACGAATCCGTCGTCGCGAGCCAGCCGCTGGCACGCTTCGGCCAACCGGAGGAGGTCGCGGCGATGGTGCGCTTCCTGGTCACCGAGGCCACCTACTCGACCGGCTCGGAGTTCGTGCTCGACGGCGGCGCCACCGCGGGTCAGGTACTCGACCTGCCGGACGAATCCCGATGAGAGGCAGGCGATGGCGGACGGGAGCCCGGTCCGGGGCCTGCCGCGCGGCGGCAGGCCCCGTGCGGAGCGATCACAGGCGAGGACCAGGTCGGTCGAGGTGATCAGACCGGTGAGCCCGCCGTCGGCGCCGACGACGGCGACCGCGTCCGGATTGGGACGAAGTACGACCCGGGACGCGATCATCGAGTGTGTGACCGGTCGGTAGTCGGGGCCACGGGTTCGATCAGTCCTTCGACGAGCAGAATTCGATGGGCCTCCTGTGCGGCCGACACTCGTGCGGTGCCATCGGATACACCTTCGAGCGGATTCTCCAGTCCGCGAACGAGGACGGCCACGGCCTCCGACAGGGCACGCAGCCGGGTGTCGAGCTCGTCGAAACGGGACGGCTCCCTTCGCCCGGCGAAACTCGCGGCCAACGGACCGGCGAGTTCGGCGCCGACCAGGATTCGCCGCAGGTCCTCGGGCAGCAGCACGAAGACGTGGTCGAGCTGGCCGGGGGAGAACAAGCCGGTGAGCGTTTCGGTCACCGAACCAGCCAGTGCGACCGCCTCGTCGTGCGTGACGCCTGCTTCGTGGGCGAATTGGTCGAGGAAGGAGGGGACGTCGTGGGAAACGGGGACATGAGCGGGTACCCAGTCCTCGAAGAAGATTCCGCGCAGCATTTCGGGCAACTGCGCGCTCAGATGTGCGCTCGCATTGATACTGATGCGGTCACGCACGGTGTGCAGCCAGGCGCGCAGAACGCGGTGGGCGAACGCCCGGTCATCGGTGGCGAGGCCGTCGGCGATGGCGCGCAGCCACTCGTGGGCTGTGTGGATCGCGGGCGCGAGAGGATCGCGGTGATAGCTCATGGAGTGCGGCCTTTCACGGATGAATCGTGGTGGAGCGCGCTGGTGGCAGCCGCAGACTTAGGGCGATCGTTTCGGCCCACGAGCGGATCTCTGCCCAGTTACGCAGATCCCCGTACTGATCGGTCGCGTACACGAGCGCGATGCGCTGTTTGTCCTTGTCCATGTCCAAGAGCCTCCTAGCATGAGTCCAGCTCGGTGAGAGGATTCGTGCCCGGGCCGACGGGACCATGGTCACCGCCGACGCCGGCGGGGACATTCGTCGAGGCGTGGGGATCGGCGGCAGGGTTGAGTTGTGTCCAATTACCCTTCAGAGGGAGCCGGTGCTCGGCAGAGCCCGATCCCGCATCGAAGGATCGCCCCGAGGTGCGAGTCGCGAGTATTCGTTGGTGCTTTCGTGTGGGGAGTGCAGTTGATCGACCGCGTCATCTCTCGGAATCGGCTGGCGGTCATGGCCGCCGTGCTGCTGCTGGCCTCGGGTCTGGCCGCGCTCGGTAGTCCGCGCGCGTACGCGGCCGATATCACCGGGCGCAGCTACGCCAATGCGGCGGGCACCCGCAACTACTACCTGCACGTGCCGCCGGGTGACACGGCGGGCAAACCCCTGATGATCTACCTGCACGGCTGCACCGACCCCGAAGCGCAACTGGCCGACAACGGCTTCTCGCTGACGAGGATCGCCGACGAGCGGGGTTTCGTCCTCGCGTACCCGATCCAGACCAGCGACGCCAACGAGCGCTGGTGCTGGAACTGGTTCGACCCCGCCAACCAGGAGCGCGACACCGGTGAGCCCTCGATCGTCGCGGGCATCACCGAAACCCTGATCGAGGAGTTCGGGATCGACCGCGCCCGCGTCTATGTCGGCGGCTACTCCGCGGGCGGCGGCATGAGCACTGTCATGGCGGCCACGTATCCGGATCTGTACGCCGCCATAGCCCCGATGGCGGGTGGACCGTACGGCATGAGCCTGCAGCCGCTCGAAGCGGATCTCACCGGCGCCACCATTGTCGCGTCGATGGGCCCGCGGGCCCGCCCTGTCCCGGCCTTCTTCCTCCAGGACCTCGCCGATCAGACCAGCCTCTACCCGATCGGCCGTGCCAACATCCTGCAGTGGCTCGGCGCCGATCGGCGGGCGGGCGACCTCACCCTCGCCGACGCGCCGACGGCGGTCACCACCACTGCGGATCCGGTCCCCGCGACCATCGAGCACTACACCGGAAGCGGCTGTGAGCTGGCACAATTCGTCACACCCATCGGACCGGACCACATCGGCGGCGGGCTGCTCATGCAGTCACCGTCGGGACTCACGTTGCAGCGCCGGATGATGGACTTCCTTCTGGCGCATCGACTCACCGGTCCGCGGCAGGTCTGCTGAGGGGCGGGGCGAAGTTGGTGCTCGGCGAACTGGCTGGACGCCGTGGCGATACGCGGATGCCGAGGGCTGCGGCGGCCTGTACCGCGAAGGAGAGCTCCGCGCCGAGCTCGACAGTCGCCGCGCGGCGCTGAGCTGATTGTTGGAAGCCTCGGTTCAGAACTTGCCGATGTGGTGTTCGATTCGGTGCCCGAGTCGGGCGGCGAATTCGGTGATGAAGTCCTCGGTGAGGGGCGGCCAACCCCAGAAGTCGAAGGCGAGGGCGCCCAGGGCGAAGTCGTCCGCCCATTGCCAGGTGGTGATGGGGCTCGGTGTGGTGCAGGAGGGGCAGGTTGCCGCGCCGGTACCTGTTCGCTTCCAGGCGTCGATCGCGTCCGAGAACGGCTGCCATACGGCGGGATCGGCTTCCCATTGTTGCGGGTAGTCGATGATCACGGTGGTGGCCTGGCAGCGTGGGCATACCGCGGAGGCCGGTTCGATGCAGCCGCGGCCGGAATAGTGGTCGTGGCGGCCGACGATGACGGCGACGGGGCCGGGGATCCAGTCGGCGCCCCATTCCTGGGTGATCTGCGGCCAGTCGGGGCCTGGCACAAAGCCTTCGTCGACCTGGAGGCTGTACATCGCGTCGCGCGAAGTCTCCCGAAGCAGCCATCGCCGCGACACCATCCAGTCCACCATGTGCTGGGCCAGCGTGCTCGCGTCGGCCGAGGCTACATCGAGGTCGACGATTCGTTCGAAATAGTCACCCACACCCGCATCCTGCCACCGAGGACCGACAGCCCGTACCCGAGCCGGCGGGCGCGCCGAGTGGCCTTCATCCGATCGGTGAACAAACACATTCCACGGCAACATGATTCGACTGCTAGTGTCGCCCTCCGTGAATACTCCGTCCTCTCTTGCCGAGGTCCGCGCCGAGATCGATGCGATCGACAGCACGATGATCGAACTCCTCGCGACCAGGCAGGAACTCGTGCGCGCGGCGGCGACGTTCAAACGTGACGAGCACGCCGTCCGCGCCCCCGACCGCTTCGCGCAGCTGATCGCATCGGTGCGGGAGCGGGCGGACGCGGCGGGCTTGTCGGCCGATGTCGCGGAGACGATTTGGCGCGCGATGGTCGGCGCGTTCATCGAACTGGAGCTGGCCGAACACGAGTCGCTCCAGGCGAGCGAGTAGCCGCCTCAGCGCACGGCCTTCTTCACCCGGTGATCCTTCGGTCGAAGGCAGGTGAGTCACCACCGCCGGGTCGTTCGCGAAGTTACGCGGCGGTGTGCACTGCCTCAGCTTCCGGAGGGGCGAGAATGCTTTTGAATTCAGGGCAGTCGGCCAGCGGTTGATGGGTGCAGGTCGCGGTGTGGCGCAGGCCGTCTCGCATCCTGGTCAGGCGGGCGATGTCCTCGTCCAGTTGCTTGGCTCTGTCGGCCAAGTGGGTTCGGAGTTCGGCGTCCTGGGGGGTGGCTGTCAGGAACCTGGCGATCTGCGCGATGGTGAACCCGGCCGAGCGGGCGCAGGTCACCAGGGCCAGCCGTGCGAGCACATCCGGGTGGTAGGTACGGCGTAAACCGTTGCGGCCGTCGGGCTCGATGAGGCCCCGCTTCTCGTAGAACCGCAACGCGGACGGGGTCAGCCCGGCCCGCTCGGCGACTTCGGCGATATCCAACGACGTCATGCCTGATTACTCCTTGACTTGAATCGCGCTTCAAGTTGCACGATAGGCGCATGACCGAAGAAAGAGAAGACCGGATCTCGTTGCACCCGCAGGTCGAGGCGTATTTGGAGCGACTCGCCCGATTCAATTTCGGTGAGCTGCATACGTTCCCCGTCGAGCAGGCGCGCGAAGGGGTGCGTAGGGGGATTGTTCTGCTGGGCGAGCCCGAAGCTGTTGCCGACGTCGAGGACCGCATGATCCCCGTAACGGATGGGGATCTTCGGGTTCGGATCTACACTCCGGCGGGTGAGGGCCCCTTCCCGCTGTTGGTGTTCTTCCACGGTGGCGGGTTCATGCTCGGCGATCTGGACACCCACGATGGTCTGTGCCGAAGTCTCGCGAATGGGGCCGAGTCGATCGTGGTCTCCGTCGACTACCCGAGGGCGCCGGAGCACAGATTTCCGGCAGCACCCGATGCCTGCTACGCCGCGACGCAGTGGGTTGCCGACAACGCGGCCGGCATAGGCGGGGACCCCGCTCGGATTGCTGTCGGCGGCGACAGTGCCGGAGGCAACCTGGCGGCCGTTGTCGCGCAGACGGCGCGGGATCACGGCGGGCCTGATCTGGTCTTCCAGCTGCTGATCTATCCCGACCTCGATTTCCGGAGAACGAATTACTCCATCCGCGAGTACGCGGGCAAGTACGGCAATATCGGCAGGGCCACCCAGCACTGGTTCATGGACAACTACCTGACCGCTGAAGAGGAGAAGCTCGATCCCAGAGTCTCGCCCCTGCTCGCCCCCGACTTGGCTGGGCTCCCACCGACACTCGTCATCACCGCTCAGTACGACGCGCTGCGAGACGAGGGTGAACAGTACGGCCAGCGGTTGGAGGCAGCCGGCGTCCCGGTCACCGTCAGCCGCTATCCCGGAATGATCCACGAATTCGTCCGGCACACCTTCGACGACAGCGAGAAAGCGCGAACCGAAGCAGCGACAGCACTCCGGAAGGCGTTCATCCGCTGACCGTCACCGCACGCGGGCAAACATCCAGGATCTTCTCCTCGAATGCGGCCCCGCACCGCAGGAACCAACCGCTGGACCGATCGAGGTCCTGGATCAGCCACAGCGGTATCGGCGTCCGACTGGTGGCCGGACGCCGATACTTGTCACGTCAGGCCGGTGACCTGCCGACACGGCTGAGTTGCCGGGAGAGCCGGCGCAGGCCAAGGAAGTCGGCCTCAGCGACGAGCTGGTGTCCTCGGTGGACGAACTGCTGCCCACGGCCAAGGAGTGGATCAAGGCCAACCCGGGGCCGTGTAACCGTGGGACGCCAAGGGCTACCGGATGCTCGGTGACTCGCCGTCGGACCCGGCGTCCATGGCAAACCTGCAGGCCTTCGCGGCCAACCTCCGCAAACAGGTCAAAGGCGCGCCGATGCCCGCCCCGCGGGCAATCCTGGCCGCCGCGATCGAGGGCGCGCAGGTGGACATCGACACCGCTGCGGATCGAGATGGGCTACTTCGTCAGCGTCGTCACAGGCCAGGTCGCGAAGAACATGACCAAGGCGTTCCTTTTCGACCTGCGGCGGATCAACGCTGGCGGTTCGCGTCCCGACGGCTGCGCTGATCCAGCGCAAGTTGGCGCGCTACCGTAGTGACGAAAGTTGCCTATGTGGCTGGTGATGTTTCTCTGTCGGCAGGGTCGATTGGACCTGCGTCGAGGGCGGGTCTCCTGGGAAGCCCGGAACAGATGGCATTCGACGAAAGTGGCAACCGACCCACGGTCCGCTGACACTGCTCGTCATCGCTCGATCCACCGCATCACCAGCCGAGCTGTAGTAGCGCACTACTCCAATTCCATCGCCGCCTAGACGGGTTGAACGGCATACCGATCGGTGGGCCGGCTCGTCGGTGCCAGTGTTGCGGCTGCGCTCCTCCGAAACCGTCGTTCTCGCCGGTGTCTGTCGTGAAATTGGCGTAGTCGACTACCCGTGTCAACCCCTGCGGAGATCGTCATTCTTAGGAGTGCAAGACAAACGTGACTTTCGGTCTATCGGGCCTGAGCGACAACGAAGTCGGTGCGGATGCCGGGGCAACGGCGCGGCGACATCCGCCTGAGTCCGAGATCGAGTACACCTGCCAATTGGCGACTGCTCGAGTACATCGACGTGCGGGTCGAGGGACTTGCGTCATCGAAGCAGGGGCCTGCTGCGGCGTCGACCGACCGGCCGCGGCACAACCGGAGGATCAGTCGGTGTCAGTAGAAAGGCGTGGTGATCCGGCCGCCGAAGAGGTCGGTACCGTAGCTCTGGTAGATCGGGTCGGCGACATTGCACAGATGGTTCATGGCTGCGTGGGCGTCTCGCCGATACCGATTGTCGCGGCGGCGATGGCATATGAACAGGGACCTTCTAGCAGCGGTTTCGGTCCATTCCGAAGCCTTTTCGTGTTACGCGGGGGTGCCGCCGCGAAGCCAGTCGGCCCAGGGGATGCCCCAATCGCCGTTCTGCCAGATGTCGAGGGGGTCGCCGCCGGTGTTGCGGACCTCGACGACGTCGCCGGGGACGACGAAGTCGTAGAACCATGCGGCGTCGTTGGGGGAGAGGTTCAGGCAGCCGTGTGAGACGTTGGTGTTGCCTTGGGCCCACATGGTTGCGGCCAGTTCGTGCACGAAGATTCCGTCGTGGCTGATGCGGACCGCGTTGTTGATGCTCGTGCGGTAGCCGCCGGAGTTGGTCGGCAGGCCGTAGCTGGACGAGTCCATGATCACCGGGTTGTTCCGGTCGAGCACGGTGTAGATGCCGGGGCGGGTCCAGAACGACAGGTATCTGCCACCGACGACGGTGGAGCCGCCCTTGCCCATCGATGTGGGCATGGTGCGCACCAGGTTTCCGTTGTCGAAGACCTCGATCTGTTTGGTGTCGTCGTCGGCGATCGCGACGTGCGCGGGGCCGATGATCACCGACACCCGTTGGTCGCGCAGACCGTAGCGGCCGTCACCGAGCGCGCGTCCGAAGAGTTCGGCCTCGATCGTGATTCTGGTTCCCGGCGCGTGATAGCGCTCGGGCCTCCAGTGTGCGTTGTGATCGTCGAGCCAGTACCAGGCACCGGTGACGGCGGGCTGGGTGGTGACCTTCAGATGGCGTTCCGCGGCGGCCCGGTCGACGGGTTCGTCGAAATGGGCGACGAGCACGAAACCCACTCCGTAGGTGTCGTTTTCGGCCAGCTCGACGAGATTGGCGGAGCGCAGGGAGACGTCGAGGAGTTGTTGCGGTCGCACCGTGGTGCAGGTCGTCGTCGCGGTGACGTCGCCGGCTTCGCCTTGCGCCACGGCTCTGGCGGTGTAGGTGTGTCCGTAGCCGAGTGGTTCGGCGCTGGTCCAGGTTCGATGATCGGGTGCCGGGGCGCCGGGCAGTGATCTGCCCGTTTCGTCGATCCATTCGACCGACCGCAGTGTCCCGTCGGTGACCGTGACCGTGCCGGGGCTGCGCGCATCGACGTCGTGGGTACCAGGTGGAGGATCGAATCGGATCGTGGCGGGTTTGGGGGGCGCGGGGTCGAGCCGCCCGCATCCGGCCAGGGTGAGGCCACCCGCACCGGCGAAGCCGATCAACAGCCGACGACGTCCCAATGCCACCGCGTATCTCCCTTCGCTGGGTGCAGCAGGGCCGACCTCTGTCCGCAAGCATGTGACAGCTACGCGCGGGCGGAGATGGCAACGAGCGGTATCTCCACCGATCCGTCGCACAACCGACACCGTTCCGCGATTGATCGGAATTTTCGGACAAGACGGTCAAAGCGTCGCTGTGCCCGACTTCAGGGGGAACGTGTCGTGGCGATTATGTGGACGCATTTACTCCCTGGTCCAGCCCGTGCGCGGGCATCAAATGTGACGAAGTCCGACCGTCGAATGTGATGCAGGTCATTGACCGAGGAGGTGGGGTTGGGCATCGTCATCAATTCGTTATCGGAAAGAACCTGGTTGGAGATGCCGAATGGCCGACCACAATTTTGCTTACGACCTCACGCTGGACGAGGCCCGACGGCGCAGCGCCGTCGTCGCGGCGCTCGGTGACGACTGGGATCCGGTGGCGGTGCTCGCCGAGGAAGAGCTGGCGTACGACATGCTGTACTCCAATCTCGACGATGAGCAGCAGCGGATCTACGAGGAACTCGTCCAGGCCGGGATCCTGCCGGAACGGGCGCCGCGCCTTATCACCGACTGATCTCACCGCCGAGCACGAACCTGACTGGTGTTCGGCGTGTCGCCTCCGGCGCCGTCGTCACCGACACAGCTCAGCACGATCATCACGTCCGCACGAGCAGTACCTTCCTTCTCGACGTCTTCGATGAACCCGACCCGGCTCGCCGGGCCGCAGCCATCGCCGAGACCTATACCGACGATGTGGTGTGGCATGAATCGGACCGCCCGGTGCGCAGGCGCGAGGATTTCGAATGCCGCGCCGAAGAGTTGCGTGCCGAAAATCCGGACTGGGTCTTCCGGCCCGCAGGCCCCGCGTCGGAGCTCGACGACATCGGCCACCTCGGCTTCCACTACGGCCCTGTCGACCAACCTCCGGTGGTCAGCGGCATGGACATCGCTCGTACCAAAGACGGCGTCATCATCGAGCTCTACACCATCGTCACCGAGATCCGTCAGCCGTCCTAGCTCGACCGAGATGGCCGGCCGGGAACTTCTACGGAGTGCGCTACTTCCGGTGGGCTCTCCTTCGGACTTGCTTCGGAGACACCATGATCCCGCCTATCGCGCGTTTCCCAACGGCCACGCGGCCGCACCCTGAGGTCTGACGGTCGGTGGCCGCGTCGCGGGGTCCGAAGAGAACCCCGCGACCAGCTACCAGCTGTGTTGCGCCGATCCCGCATCCGTCAGGCGGCGTCGAGGGCCGCGGTGATCTTGTGAGCCATCGCAGCAACGGCGGGGCTGGGCTCGCTCTTGCGGGACCCGGCGGCGGCTTCGATGGCGATCAGGACGGTGCCGCGGAAGTTGTCGGCCTCGGCCGGATGTTGCTTGCCGAGCAGGCTCATCGCTGCGGTCAGGGCAGGCAGCACCTGGTCGGCGAGTTCGGCGACGGACTTGCCGTGCAGGTGGATGTCTTTGGACTTGGCGGCGAGCACATGCCCGACCAGCCCGGTCGCCGAGGTCAGGGCGATGGAGCCGTGCGCGATGCCCTTGTGCGGCGCACCGGAGGCGGCCATCAGCGACACGGCGCCGTAGGCGGCGGTGCGCAGGGTGCTGTTGTCCTGGTCGGTCAAGGTGATGGTGGTGGACATGTCGTGTACTCCTCGAAATCGGTTGTGGCACCGACTGAAACGGTGTCGGCGCCGGTCGTTGTGTTCGATGTACACACCCTCGCCGGGCCGACTGGCACCGACCTGACATACCCCTGACACCTCTGCTGACACCGCGTCGGCCATCGACGCGCTGACCGCTGTGATTGACTGAGGGCTTCGGTGAAGTGACTCTTGCCGGTGCCGGAAAGGTCACGGACGCACCGGTTTTCGCGGCGTCCGATCCATTCCCGGGTGCGCAGCGAGGCCTGGGTGGCAACGGAAGGCTCCCCGGTTTCTCAATAGCCGGGCACGTTCTGCGCCACGGCGGGTGCCAGGCGTGAAGATGTTGCCTGTTCGAGACATCCGCGTCTCGATCTTCGGCCCGCGTGGAGGGTCCATCAGCCCGGGATGGGTATGCGCATCTCGAGCCGTGGCTGGAGAAGCTCGCCGCGTTCGCCCCGGAAGATCCGCGGCGGGCACGGATGCGGGAGCAGATCGTGGCGTGCGGGTTGCCGCTGGCCGAACACATCGCGCGCCGGTTCGCCGGTCGTGGCGAGGCGTTCGAGGATTTGCTCCAGACCGCGCGGGTGGGACTGGTGCAGGCGGTGGATCGCTACGACCCTGTCCGGGGAAGTTCGTTCTTGGCGTTCGCAGTGCCGACGGTCATGGGCGAAGTGCGCCGCCACTTCCGGGACCGCACCTGGGCGATGCGCGTCGAACGCGGAGTGAAAGAGACGCACGCGAAGATCGGCCCGGCGACCGAGGTCCTGGCCCAACGGCTGGGTCGGTTGCCGACCGCGCGGGAGATCGCCGCCGAGATCGACGTCGACCTGGTCGAGGTCGTCAAGGCGATGACCGCAGCCAACTGCTACAACACCAACTCACTCGACGTGACCATTCGCGACGAGGACCTCGACGGCCCCTGCACGCCCGGGACCGCCGTGTGCCGCGACGAGAAATGCTATGGGCTGCTCGAGGACGCTATGGCGGTGCGGCCGTTGATCGCGGCACTGCCCGCGCGGGAACGACAGATCCTGATCTGGCGCTATTTCGGATCGATGACCCAAACCCAGATCGCCGAACGCCTCGGCGTATCCCAGATGCACATCTCCCGAATCCTTTCCAGCACCCTGGCCAAATTGCGCGAACAAACCCTCACCGAGCCCAACGCCACCTGAACAACCGCATGCGCGGCGGCTGCCTCGGACCTGCGCCTTGCCCGCCGCCGCGCCCCCGCAACAGAAGCACCCCTCTTCGACCCGGAGGTCCTCCTCGGAAGTCGATTGAGCTGCTGCGGGATTGGGAACTGGCGAATCGGGTATTCACGTGGCTGCGTGCCGAGCTGCGGTCTCCGGGAAGAGTGCCGTGTCGTGCTGCCCTGAGTAGGTCGTGTGCGGTGGCGAGCACGCGGGTGGCCGACGGCAGGCGGACGCCGAGATGGTCGATGTGTCGAGGAGAGGTCTTGTTGCTGCAATCTGGGGTCGGTCGTGGGCGGTAGCTGCGATCTGTCGACGCCATCCGGCGCTGCGGGTCCGGAGTCACTAGGGTCTTTCGTTGTAGTAGTCGAGAGTGCGGCCGGGACGGCCGGGGAGGAGTGCCGCCGATGGGGAATCCGATACCACCGGGTCAGCCGGGTGGGTACGGGTCGCCGGGCCAGTCGAATCCGTATGGGGGTCAATTGAACCCGCAGCAGAGTCAGCCGCATCCCTATCTCGGTCAGCCGCATCCCTACGGTGCACCGCCGCCCGGCGCGCCGAGTCCGGTGCCACCCGTGCCCAGTTACGGTCCACCGAACCGACCGGCGAGCGGCGGCGCGATGGAGCGGGTCGCGGGCGGTCTGCTGTTGGTCGCCGCGTTGCTCGCCATCGTCTTTCGGGTGGCCAACGCGTTCTCCGCGAGTTCGCGTTTCCTCTGGTCGGACATCATGCTCGTGCTGATGATCCTGCTCGCGATCCTCACCGGTATCTGCGCGCTCGCGGGGATGGGCGCGAAGTATCCCGCGCTGCGCGCGCTCGCGGCGGTGGCTGCGGGCATGCTCCTGTCCGGCATGGTGGAAGCGGTGCTCAGTGCCGCGCAGTTCGAATTCCTCTTCGAAGACACCTTTTGGTTGTCCATCCCGTGTGCGCTCGCCGCATTCGCCGCCACCCTCGCGACGGTGGTCGCCGCTGCTGCGGCGCGAACGCCGCCCGCGCCGGGAAGTCAGGGGCCGCACGGGTACCCGGCCCGGAACTAGTCGCCGCGCCGTAGCTCCGCAACCGGTGCTCTGAAACAGCGGAGGGAAGCGCAACCGAACCGATGAACCTGGCGCCGACGAGTCCCTGTCGGCATCCAGAGCCCACCATCAAGGCCTCGAAGCTCTGTCGCAGGCCACTGACATCCAGATGCCCGTCGGGGCATTGGTCACGAGAAACCTACGCGCGTCGCCGAGTTCGTGGCGGTGATCTCAACCCGGCCCGGACGGTGGAAACTCCGATCTGACGTGGGTACCGAGGGTTTCCAGCGTCTCTCGGGGATGATGGTGCCCGGTCTGGCGGTTGTGTCCGCCCGAGCCACCGACCGACGAGTGGGTGATCCGGCTCGATAGGTGCAGACATGAGCGAAAGTTCCGATTCCGGGAGCGGGTTCGGGCGACCAACGGCGGGAATCGAATTCGGCGCCGTGGCCGCTTTCGCTGCCGCGTGGGAAGCCGACGGTCTGCCACCGGTCCTCGCCGACTACCTGCCGGGCGCACGCCTGGATGCGCTGATCGAACTGATCCGGATCGACCTGCGGCATCGATGGCTGCGCCGACTGGCCGGGACCCGCCCCGATGAACCCGTCGCGGCCACAGCCGGGCGCAGGCGGCTGTGCGAATACCGGTCCGAATTCCCCGAACTGACGCCGGAGCGTCTTCCGGCCGACCTGGTGTACGAAGAGTTCGTGATTCGCCGCCACAGCGGCGAACACGTGGATCCGGGCGAATACCTGCGGGAATACCCCGAGCAGGCGGCGCAACTGCGCGAGCTGCTCAACGCCGAGGAAGAGCAGAGCGCCCGGCGCGGCAGCCTGGAACTCACCGCCGCGACCTCTGGCGACTCGATCACCTCGTCGGGGTATCCGACTCGCACTGCTATCGAACTCCGCACCGGACAGGGCACTGCCGGAACCCAGGTCACCGGGCTGGACCGTATCGCCGTCGGTGATCGAATCGATGATTTCGACCTGCTCACGGTGCTGGGCAGCGGTGCGTTCGCGCGGGTGTTCCTGGCCCGGCAGCGGTCGCTACAGCGGCTGGTGGCGGTGAAGATCTCCACCGACCACGGCACCGAACCGCAGACGCTGGCACAGCTCGACCACGACTACATCGTGCGGGTCTTCGATCAGCGGCTGCTGGACGAGCCCGACCTGGACAGGGATCCCGGTGGGCGTCGGCTGCGACTGCTGTATATGCAGTTCCTGCCCGGCGGCACCCTGCTGGGCGTGTTGCACCGGGTGCGGGCCACCCCATCGGACCAGCGCAGCGGACAGCTGCTGCTGGACGCGGTGGACGCGGCAATGGCGGAGAAGGGAGAGATCCGGCCGACCGATTCCAGCGTGCGCGCGGAGATCACGACGCTGTCGTGGCCGGAAACCGTCGCCTGGCTCGGGCGCAGACTCGCCGAGGCGCTGACATACGCGGACGCGCACGGAGTGCTGCACCGTGACGTCAAACCGGCCAATGTGCTGCTCACCGCCGAGGCGGTGCCCAAACTCGCCGATTTCAACGTCAGTTTCAGCCGCGATCTCGCCGAGGCCAACCCGGTCGCCTATTTCGGCGGCTCTCTGTCGTACATGGCACCGGAACAGCTGGAGGTTTGCCACCCCGGCTACGACCGGTCCGCCGACGATCTCGACACCCGCGCGGACATCTATTCGCTCGGTGTGGTGCTGTGGGAGCTGCTCACCGGCGCCAAGCCGTTCGACGACATCACCGCGGGTGAACACGACGATGCCGCCACGCTGGCGGCCATGGTGCAGCGCCGTCGCGCCGGGGTGGATGCGGGCGCGCTCGAGCGGATTCCGCCCGACTGTCCGGCGGCACTGCGGCGGGTGCTGCTGACCTGCCTGGCGCCCGAGCGTGACCGGCGGTGGGCCGATGGCGCGGAATTGGCCCAGCAGCTGGAAGTCTGTCTGGACGAGCGCGCCCGCGACCTGGTCGACCCGCCGCCGTCCAGTTGGCGATTACGACTACGGCCGTGGCTGGTGCCGGTGGTGGTACTCGCCGCGTGCATCCCGAACGCGCTCGCATCGGCGTACAACGTCGAGCACATTGGGACGCTGATCGTCGAACGGCTGAGCCTCCCGGCGCAACACGCGGGACGGATCACCGCAGCCCTGACGAACGCGGTGTTCTTCCCGTTGGGCATCGCGCTGGTGCTGTACATGTCGCGGTATCTGCTCATCGTCTCGCGCGGCCTGCGCCGGGGCCGGGAATACGACCCGCTGACACTTGCCCGGGCACGATCGGATGCCCTGCGGCTCGGCGATCGTGCTGTGCTGGTGTCGTTTTCACTGTGGAGCCTGGCGACGATAATCTTCCCGCTCGTGATCCACCTCACGACCAAAGAGCTCAGCGAGGAGGTGCTGCTGCACCACTTCGGCGGAGTGCTGGTCTGCGGTGCGATGGCGGTGGCCTACCCGTTCTTCCTGGTGACGTTCTACATGGTGCGCTGCATCTATCCGATGTTCCTCCCGCTCGGCGACATCACCGCGGCCGATGCTCTGCATCTGCGCCGACTCGATCGCCGCTGCACCGTGTACCTCACCGTGGCGGCATCGGTGCCACTGCTGGCGATCGCCGGGGTGACCTTGCTACCGCCGAACGACATTCCGCTGGTGCTCCTGGCCGTGCGGGTGTTGTGCATCGGCGCGATCATCGCCTTCATCGTCGTCTATGTGCTGTTCCGTGCGATCGAGGCTGATCTGAAGGCGTTGAGACGCGTGGTGGACCCGGTCGCCGGACAGCGTGAGCCGCATGCTGCCGGTCGACTATGAGCACACAGGGTCTGGGCGAGGGCTGCTGCCTGCTACTGCGCGGCTTGGCGCTCCTCGTCCCCGTCGCTTTCCTGATCGGTGAACGAGCTGTCATTTTGTCGGCCGTGTCCGATGCCGCGCCATCCCAGTGGGAGTTGGACACGGCCGGCCCGGATATCGCCGAGGAGTTGCGCGTAACCCTCACGGACCTCGCCGAGATGGACCCACGCCGAGTGCCGAAGCTCATCGCAGTCGGCATGCAGCACCGTCCACCACGCCTCGGCATAGCTCTTTGCGACATGACTGATCACCTCACCGAAGGAGTGAGTGTGGCGGCGGGCGCACCGGCTGTGGCGGACGTAGAACACCGCCCAAGAGTTGATCTTGTCGATGACCTTCGCGATATCCGTATGGAGAGCCGCCTCGGTGCGGGCGGGTGGATGCCGATGAGGATTCAAAACCGCCGCAATCAGGGCGGCGTGTAGATCGCCCAGTTCTCGCGCCCACGCGATCAGCGGCAACGGCCCAGCGAGACGACCACCGATTGCGGCCAATAGTTGATCCGGTGACAGCAGGGATCCCGCATCCGTTTCCGGATCCTCCGGTGCTTCCGTCATATCCGCGTCCATGGCGATCACATGTCCTCCGTCGCGGGCCGACGCTTCGAGCAGGCCAGATGGTTCTTCGTTGCCGGCGACGGCCATGTGGTGGACTTCGCCGGGGTTGCCTGCGCAGCCTCGGGGGCCGTCACGCGGTGAACGGTGACGATCTGGCGGCGAGGGCTCATGGCGCGCGGTGGCCGGACGCTGCGGCCGGTGACGACGTGGTGGTCGCCGCCTCGGGCGATGCGCGTCGAGATGTCAATGCCATGGCCGGGACGGTCGGTCATGCTGTAGTGCGCCGATTCCACAGGCCGCGGAGGTGGGCTCGTATGTGCAGATCTGAGGCTTGTTGCTCGATCGCGACCTCAGCTGAATAGGCGTGCCGTTGCATAGTTGACTGCTCGAAAGTAGATGAATGATTGATACAACGAGATCACGGCTGTGACTCGGCGCATAATGCTAGTACTGACTGCGCACTCAGTCAACGACTGGGGCTGAGCGGTCAGTGGACACTAGAGTGTGCCGGAATTCGGACGAGGAGGGGTGGTACCGGGTGAGTAGGCGTGCGGCTGAGCCGGGCAAGTCGGGTGCGATTCTGGATACTTTCACGCGCCATGTTGCCGAGAAGGGCTACGACGGGACCAGCTTCAGTGGTGTAGCAAGGGAGTTGGGTATCTCGCAGGGCTTGATCGTGCATCATTACGGCACGAAGGCGCGGTTGCTGGAAGCCTTGCATATTTCCTATATGCGGCAGCGTATCGATGAGGCGGAGCGCATCATTTCGCAGTTTTCCACGCCTACCGAACGGATGGCCGGACTGTTGCACGCCTCCATGCTCTATCAGGTGCGCGATAGAAATCGGACTGTCGCGTTCCAGCGTGAGGTCGCGCGGTTCGCTGAGCAGGACGAGACTGCCGAGGGGCGTAAGTTGCGCCGGTATTACATCGGAATCATGCGCGGCGTGCTCGAATCGGGCGTTGCTTCCGGCGAGTTCCGGCCTGTCGATGGAAGTGTCCGGACCCTGCTCATCTTCGGTGCGGCGCAATGGGCGTGGACGTGGTTCGATCCGGAAGGGCGTAGCTCCGCCGAGCAGGTCGGTGCTGAACTGGTAGATCTCACTCTTGGATCTCTGTTGGTGGATAGGAGCTCGTTGCCGCGTCTCAGTGATCCCGAAGGCCCGCTTGTTGCCGCGGTGACCAAGATCATCACCGACGCGGAGGGGACGCCGGAAGAACTGCCGGACGGATGACCGTGGTCCGGCGGACTCGTTCGGTGTGCGTCCGTGACCATGTGGCGGCGACGCACTCGCGGCGGCCGGGCCGCGGCCGAAGAGGCTGACGATGCCGAGCCGATCTGCCCGGCAGTGGCCCGGGTCGTGCTGGGGTTCCGTCCCTGGTTGCAATTTCACGGTATGCTGAAATACGTTTCAGCGGGTGCTGAAGCGGCATCGGCAGGTATTCACGCGTGCTCGTAGAACGGGCAAAAAGGGGACAGCGGGGCATGGCGGCACGAGCAGGAAGGGGTCCGCGCGGGGAACGCGGCACGCAGGCGGACCGCATCCTGACAGCCGCCCGCAAGTCCTTCGCCGAGCGGGGATACAGCGGGACCTCGTTGCGGTCGGTGGCTCAGGCCGCCGATGTGGACCCCACCCTGGTGAACTATTACTTTTCCAACAAGACGGGACTGCTGAAGGCGGCGCTGGAGCCGCCGGATGCCTTCGGTGAGGCCATTGCCGAAGCCGCCAAGGTGCCGCTGGACGAGCGCGGGCGGGCCTTCGTGGAGGCGGCGCTGCGCATGTGGGACGACCCGGCCACCGCGGAGGTTCTGCGTTCGATCATCCTCGCGGCAAGTCACGAGCCCTTCGCCATGGAGCGACTCCGCTCCGTCTTCTCCGCGCTCGTCCTGCAGGTCGTGTCGGCGAGCCTTTCTCACGATGAGGCCGAGTTGCGCGCAGATCTGGTCTCCACGCAGATCGTCGGCCTGGCGATGACACGTTACGTCTGGGCGCTCGACCGTATTGCCGACATCCCCTCGGAGCAGGTCATCCGGCTGATCGCGCCGACTGTGCAGCACTACCTCACGGGCGCCCTGGGCGGGGACATCCCAGGGAACGTCTGACCGCAAGCGACTGCTCGACGTGGGACATCGCCCGCCGGTCCGCGAGTTTCCAGTGCAGACCGCCGGTAGCCGGTGTCCCGAAATCTTCCACCCCCTCCATGGGATGGCCTGCGAGGACGATGCATCGTTCCGGTCCGTGACCTCGGCTTCCCTGGGGCGTTCACGGTTCCGACGTGTACGACAACGACAGGTCACCGGGCTCGCGACGGTCCCGTCCCTGGAGGCTCCGGCGCCGTTTCGACGGCACTCGCGAGCGGGGAGCGGCGGCCAAGCGGGCGGGCATAGTGCCGTACTAGCCGCAGCCGGCCAAGGCGGCGGGCATTGCGCCGTACAGCCTCGGTCGGCCAAGGCGGCGGGCATTGCGCCGTACAGCCTCAGTCGGCCAGCCGGGCTCGCGAACTGATCGTCAAGCGCCTTCCCGCCCTCAGCCCCGCCGCGCTGAACGTGTGCCCCGGTGGCGGCGAGCTCCCGGCGAACACCTCGTAGGCAAGCGGCCACCCGGGCGGCGCCCGTCGGACACCGTATTTTCATGACCTATTGAAATTACCCTTGCCCGTAGCGAGCAGGCGCGCGTACGGTGAGCCCAGTTAATTTCAGTACACGTGGAAATGGAGTGCCATGGTCCGATTCAAGGCTGCTGGAGTGGAGCCTGGCCAGCGTCAGCTCAACGGACCGCAGACCACCGGTCGTCAGTACCGCAATCTGTCCTCGGCCCAGCACAGGACGACCCGTGAGGACAATGTGCCCGTCCCGGTCCGCGATGGCACCCGGCTCCTGGCCGACATTCACCGGCCCGACGCGGAAGGCAGGTTCCCCGCCCTCATCGCGGCGGCCCCCTACCCGCGCCAGCTCCAGGACCTGGGCGCCCCCGCGGCCATCATCGAGGCAGGCGCCAGTGACTTCTGGGTGCCGCGCGGTTACGCCCATGTCATCGCCAACCTTCGCGGCACGGTGGGCTCGGGCGGCACCTACACCTTCTTCGACGAGCAGGAGCGCAAGGACCTGTTCGACCTGGTCGAGTGGGTCGCCGGGCAGCCGTGGTGCGACGGGAACGTAGGCATGATCGGCATCAGCTACTACGCCATGACCCAGATGGAGGCGGCCACCCAGCGACCGCCTCACCTCAAGGCCCTGTTTCCCTTCAACGTCACCGTCCAAGCGTGGGAAGCCAGCTACCACAACGGCCTGTTGAGCGAGGCTTTCATTACCCCCTGGTTCCGCGCGTTGGGCGTCCTGTCCGCCCACGGCGACCGTCTCTACCGCAAGGGTCTGTCCCGTCTCCTGCGCAAAGTTCTCGCCATTCCCGCCGTCCACCACCGGTTCCGCCACGCCGACGCCGTCCAGGTGCACCACGGCCTGCAGCTGGTCAGCCGCTTGAGCCACGATGCCCACCCATGGGGCGCTCTGCTGAACGCAGTGGCCGAGCACCCCGTTCGGGACGAGTGGTGGGACGAGCGTGACCTGACCGAATTGCTTTCCCGTGTCGACATTCCCGTCTACCTCGGCGGCGAGTGGTCCAACGTCCCTCTCCATCTGCCCGGTCTCTTCAAAGCCTGGGAGGCCCTCGCCCGCAATCCGCACGTGCGCATGACCATGCTCGGAGAGCACAGCCTGCCCTGGCCATGGGAAAGCATGCACATCGAGGCCCTCGCCTGGTTCGACCACTGGCTCAAGGGCCGGGACACCGGCATTCTCGAAGGCCCTGCCATCCGCTACTGGTTGCCCGGGGCCGAACGGTGGCACACTGCCGACTCCTGGCCCCCACCGGCCATCCACATCGCCCTGTGCCTCAACGCCGACGGTTCGCTCACGGCCGACGAGCGGCCGGGCGAGCGCAGCTACGCCACGGACGGCGCGAATGCCATGCCCGCCCAGCTGAGTTGGATCAGCGACCCCCTTCCCGGCGACCTCGACATGGTCGGTCACCCCGAGCTACGGCTCACCGCCACCAGCAGTCAGGCCGACACGGGATGGATCCTGCTCCTGCAAGACATCGGCCCGGACGGCACGTCCATCGACATCACCCAGGGCTGGCTGCGCGCCAGCATGCGCCACGTCGACGAGGACGCGAGTGAGACGGGCAGGCCCGTTCTCCCGATGCAGGCGCGGATTCCCGTCCCTCCCGGCGAGCCGGTCGACTACCGGATCCCGCTGGTCGCCAACGCCCGCCGGTTCCAGCGCGGGCACCGCATCCGGCTGATCCTCACCAGCGACGACAATCGCGAGGACTTCCAGCCCATGCTGCTGTTCAGTCACGCCCCCGTCGGCATGGCCTGCGTCAACACGGTGCACTCCAACTCACGCTTGTTCCTTCCGATCCTGGACGACGAATGAACGGGATGCCCTCCGGCCGCGGCGATCCTGCGGTCCGCTCGTCTTCGATCACCTTCCCTGTGTGCCCCCGGCCGGGACCGGCGTGGCCTCGATACCCCTCGCCGCGGCGCCCCCGCCCAGGCAAGACAGTCCCAACCTCTTTTGGAGTGAACTGATGACCACTACATCCACCCGCAGGCCCAGCCCGAGCCTCCTCCGCTACGCGTGCGCGGTCGGCGGCGCCGTCCTGGCCACAGCCCTGCTGTGGGCCGCAGCCCGCGGCCTCGGCGTCGAACTTCGCGTCGATACCCGCAACGGACGGCCGGCCCAGGTCGTCGGCCTGCCCCTCGTCGTGGGCAGCACGCTCGTAGTCTCCCTGCTCGCCTCGGCGGCGCGCAAGTGGCTGGACCGGTTGACCGACCGGGCCCCGGCCGTCTGGACCCGAGTGGCCGTCACCGTGTTGCTGGTGTCGCTCGCGCCCATGGCGTACGTCCAGGCTTCGGGCAGCACCAAAGCCACACTCGCCCTGATGCACCTGGCAGTCGCCGTCGTACTCGTTCCGCTCCTGGCCCTCGGAAGCGGCGATCGGCCCGGAACGCGGTAGCGCGGCGATCATGGTGGACTTCGCGGCGCGTCACCCCGACCGGCCCGCCGTCCAACTCGACGGCGCCACCTCGAGGTACGCCGAAGTCGACGAGGACCGTCGCGGTGCCCATGAACCGCTGCGGAAGGCACGTGAGGTGGAGTAATGCAGTGCCATCTCACAGTCCGATTCCCGGGTTGGCCGCCGATGCACTACCGAGCCGACTCCGTAGCAGCACACACTTTTGCGAAGGCAATGTATGAGCTGAGACTGGCAACAATTCAAATCGATCACGATATGCGCGAAGCATTGCGGCCCATGCCTTGTCAGCGGCTCTGGCGATGAACAAACATGACCGATGCCGCCTGCTGCAGCATCTGATGGGCACGGTCGGAGCTGAATCCCTCCCTGTGCCCACCAGTTCGAGATCCAGCCGAACTCGACTCGAACACCCCACATGCTGATTGCCGACCGTGCCCCTGGATGGGCGTAGCGAACTCTCTCCGGGGCAATGGCATTCGTGCGATGCGGCGCATTGCTGTAATGAACCGGATCGCGAAGTGCTACAGCTACATTCCGAGTGTGCCGAAAAGGACGCTTTCACAACGTCGGGCTCGGCCTCTGAGCTTTGAACGCGAAATCTCGTTGCGGAAATCAGGAACGACTTCGTCGACCGCGCGTTGGGCAATCTGTGATCGAGTTCGGCTCACCGGAACTCAACCGTCGCCACGTTGCACATCGATGGGTCACGGTGTGTCCCATGTCCTTCGTGAACAACAGCCCGGGATCCGGGCCCGACGTTGTCGAGGCTGCCGCGGCCCGCCTCATCCGAGCAGCAGCGAACCGGCAGCCCTGTGCGCCGGTCCGTGACCTGATCGGCAGCACCGATGTCGGCGCCGCCTACGCCGTCCAGGAGCGCCTCACCTCCGCCCGGCTCGACGGCGGCGCCATCATGGTCGGTCGGAAGATCGGTCTGACCTCACCGGCAGTCCAGGCCCAGCTCGGCGTCGACCGGCCGGACTTCGGTGTCCTCTTCGCCGACATGCAGTGCTCGGAGGAGCAGGTCGTGGCGATGGACCGGCTGCTCCAGCCGAAGGTCGAGGCGGAGGTCGCCTTCGTCCTGGACAGGGACCTGGACGACGGACCGCTCGATATCGAGTCCGTACGTCGTGCGGTCGCGTACGCCGCGCCCGCCCTGGAGATCGTCGACAGCCGCATCGCCGGGTGGGACATCACGTACGGGGACACTGTCGCCGACAACGCGTCGAGCGGCCTGTTCGTGATCGGCGGTGCCCGCCGCGACCTGAACGAGTTCCGACCGGTCGACGTCACCATGAGCATGCGGATCGGCGGTCGTGAAGTGTCCACCGGCGCCGGTTCCGCCTGCCTCGGCGACCCGCTCGAAGCCCTGCGGTGGCTCGCCCGGACCGCCCGGGAATTCGGCGATCCGCTACGGGCCGGCCAGATCATCCTCTCGGGCGCGCTGGGCCCGATGGCGCCGGTGGTCGGCGGTGATCACGTTATCGCCGAGATCAGCGGCTTGGGCGTGGTCCAGGCCCGCTTCGCAGGTGGCGCAACCCCCAGCAGGGCCACCAGGATCTACGCAGGAGAGGCAGCATGACCCGCGCAGGCAAGTCCAAGGTCGCCGTCATCGGGTCCGGGAATATCGGCACCGACCTGATGATCAAGGTGTTGCGGCTCTCGAAACACCTGGAGATGGGCGCCATGGTGGGCATCGACCCGGACTCCGACGGCCTGGCGCGCGCGGCCCGCTGCGGCGTACCCGTCACGGCCGACGGCGTCGAGGGCCTGATCGGCATGGCCGGATTCGACGAGATCGAGATCGTCTTCGACGCGACATCGGCCAAGGCGCACGAGGCCAACGCGGACAAACTGGCGCCGTACGGCAAGCGACTCATCGACCTCACCCCGGCGGCGATCGGACCGTTCGTGGTTCCCGCGGTCAACATCGAGGAACACATCGACGCCGCGAACGTCAACATGGTCACCTGCGGTGGTCAGGCGACGATCCCGATCGTGGCGGCCGTCGCGCGGGTTGTGCCGGTCGCGTACGCGGAGATCGTGGCGTCCATCGCCTCGAAGTCGGCAGGCCCGGGCACGCGCGCCAACATCGATGAGTTCACCGAAACCACTTCGCATGCCATCACCAGCGTCGGGGGAGCGGAGCGCGGTAAGGCCGTCATCATCCTCAACCCCGCCGAGCCGCCGTTGATCATGCGCGACACCGTCTTGTGCCTCGTTCGAGCACCCGGCGCGGCGGTCCATGCCGAGATCACCGCATCGGTGCAGAAGATGGTCGGCGAAGTGGCCGCCTATGTGCCCGGGTACCGGCTCGAGCAGGCGGTCCAGATCAGCCCGATCCCGGACGGCCAACCGGTGCACACATTGCTGCGCGAGGACACCGACACCGCGCCCACCCATCAGGTGTCGGTGTTCCTCGGGGTCGAGGGCGCCGCCCACTACCTGCCGGCCTACGCCGGAAACCTCGACATCATGACCTCTGCCGCCGTGCGGATGGCCGAGCGCATCGCCCAGCGGAAGGACGAAACCCGATGACCGCCAACCTGTTCATCCAGGATGTGACGCTGCGTGACGGGATGCATGCCGTCCGGCACCGCATCACACCGGAGAATGTCGCCGCGATCGTGGCCGCGCTCGATGCCGCCGGTGTCGATGGCATCGAGGTCGCGCACGGTGACGGCCTGGCCGGCGGCTCCCTCAACTACGGACCAGGCTCCAACACCGACTGGGAGTGGATCGAAGCCGCCGCGGCCGCTATCGAGCACGCTCGCTTGACCACGTTGTTATTGCCGGGAATCGGCACCATCGATGACCTGAAGCAGGCGTACTCCCTCGGCGTCCGGTCCGTCCGCGTGGCCACGCACTGCACCGAGGCAGACGTCTCCGCGCAGCACATCGCCACGGCCCGCGAGCTCGGCATGGACGTGGCCGGCTTCCTGATGATGAGCCACATGGCCCCGGCCGACGAGCTGGCGAAGCAGGCGGCGCTGATGGAGTCCTATGGCGCACACTGCGTGTATGTCACCGACTCCGGGGGACGGCTGACGATGGACGGGGTCCGGGAGCGCGTTCGCGCCTATCGCGAGGTGCTCACCCCGACAACGGAGATCGGCATTCACGCGCACGAGAACCTGTCGCTGTCGGTGGCCAACTCCGTGGTGGCGGTCGAGGAAGGAGTGACCCGGGTCGATGCTTCGCTGGCAGGCCACGGCGCGGGCGCAGGCAACTGTCCCATCGAGCCGTTCGTCGCCGTGGCCGACCTGTACGGCTGGAAGCACGGATGTGACCTCTTCGCCCTTCAGGACGCTGCCGACGACCTCGTTCGTCCGTTGCAGGACCGGCCGGTCCGCGTGGACCGCGAGACCCTCACACTCGGTTATGCGGGCGTCTATTCGAGTTTCCTGCGCCACGCGGAAGCCGCCTCCGAGCGCTACGGCATCGACGTGCGTGACATCCTGCTCGAGGTCGGCAGGCGCGGGCTCGTCGGTGGACAGGAAGACATGATCATCGACATCGCCCTGGACCTGACGGCCGCCCCGACCTCATAGGGAAGGCTCAACTCGCTCACTGCCATTCGTAGGTACCGCGACCGAGCGACAGGCGCATCGAGACGCTGCCCTCGTTGAGGCGCCACTGATGAACAACGAAGGTTCGCAGACCCGCCGTGACGAAGGGATCCGCTGACGCAATGGAGATCGCCTCGGCCTCGTCGGAGGCGCGTAAGACCGTGACGCCCGATCCCGGGCCGACGTCGGGGCCGCTGACGAGGGGACCGGACAGGAAGACGAGGTGGCGTTCCTCGAGGTCCAGCAGCCAGGCGATGTGTTCCGGGACGAGGGCGGCAATGTCCTCGGCGGTCGTCCCGTCTACCGGTGTCGAGGTGACCATCCAGTAATCCCGTCCCAGGAGCCGTGAGAGATCCGGAGCGTCGTGATCGGTGGCGGGGGGCATGGAATTCATCCCAGAACTGTATGCAATTTGAGCCCGAAAACTCCAGAAGAACCTTGACATTAAAAGTGCATACACATTACGGTCGACAAGAACGAACAGGAGTGACGCCGCACGCGGACTTCTCGGCCGAGCCGTTCGAGGCGCTGTTCATCGACCACCACATGACTCGGCCGCCAACCATGGGAAGGAAGGTTCACCATGCCGATCGCCGAACTCGGTCATTTCGGAGTTTTCTGCACTGACCTGGAGACCAGCACAGCGTTCTACCGCGATGTCCTCGGACTGATTGTCACCGACGAGGATCTGAATCTGGGCATGCGATTCTTCAGTGCCCGACCGAACTTCGAGCACCACGAGTTCCAGCTCGTCGAAGGCCGGACCGTGGCGCGCGCCGACGAGAACACCAAGCTCATTCAGCAGGTCTCGTTCCGGGTCAATCATCTGACCGAACTGCTCGAGTTCCACCGCAGATTCATCGAGCACGACGTCGACTTCGACATGATCGTGACGCACGGCAACGCGTTCGGAATCTACTTCTTCGATCCCGAGGGCAACCGGTGCGAGGTGTACTGGCAGACCGGGCTGCCCGCCCGCCAGCCATTCCTGGCGGCGATCGACCTCACCGAACCGATCGAGAAGCTGCTGGCCGACAACGCGGCGCTGGTCGCTCGGTACGGGGAGACCGGCTATCTGCAGCCGGGGCTGGTGAAGAACCTCATCCCGGACGCGATCGACTCCTGACAGCGCGCGTTCGGCAAGGTTCCACTGGAGAGGAAACCCATGATCACGCTGACCGACATCGCCTACGTGCGGTCAGGAGTCGCAGATCTCAGGACGGCCGTCGACTTCGCGACTCGCATCGTCGGTCTCGAGCTCGCCGGCGAGACCGAACCGGGCGTCGCGCACCTTCGCGCCGACTCCCGCCACCACTGTCTCGCTCTGGTCGAAGGGGTGTCGGGGGTCCTGGCCTCCGGGTTCACTGTCGCCGACACGGATGCGCTGGAGGCGGCCGAGAGCGATCTCGAGCGGGCTGGTTTCGCGGTGCGGCGTGGGTCGAAACAAGAGGCTCGTTCGCGGCGCGTGGCCGAGTTCATCGGCTTCGACGACCCCTTCGGCAATCGCATCGAGCTGGTCAGCCAGCAGGAAACGATCACCCGCCCGGTCGCTTTCACTCGGCCTGCCGGCATCACGGAGTTCGGGCACCTCTGCCTCGACGCCCCGGATGTGCACGAGGCCTACCGGTTCTGGAATGGGCACTTCAACGCCCGCGTCTCGGATTGGATCGGCAACGCCGCGTGCCTGATGCGGATCGATCCCGTGCACCACAAGCTGGCCGTATTCCAGGGTGAGAGCGCTGGTCTGTGCCACATGAACTTTCAGGTCGAGTCCATCGACGACGTGTTCCGTTCCTGGCACTTCCTGCAAGAGCACGACGTCCAGATCGAAATGGGTCCTGGTCGCCACCCGCAGTCGACAGCGGTGTTCCTCTACTTTCTCGGCCCCGAGGGCTTCACCTACGAGTACTCGTTCGGTGTGCGTCGCATCGAGGACGATGCGGCCTGGCGACCGCGCACGTTCGATCCGGACGAACCCGGTTCGATCGATATGTGGCTTGGCCCGGTCAAGCGAGTGTCGACGCAGCGTCCGGCCCCGATGACCGAACCCATTCCACACCGACAAGGAGCTAGCAAGTGACCGTCACCAGCGATCAGCCGACCGCAACGATCCGCGAGGTCGAGGGGGTGCGTACCGCCGTCATCGACACCGGGGAGCCCAGCGGCGAGAGCGCGCAGCCGCCGCTGCTGCTCCTGCACGGATCCGGTCCCGGTGTCAGCGCCGCGGCCAACTGGCGTCCCGTACTGCCGTCCCTGTCGCAGACCCGGCGTGTCATCGCCCCCGACCAGCTGGGCTTCGGTGGCACAGCCACCGGTGAGCCGCGCACGTGGGGTCGGCAGGCGTGGACCCGGCACGCACTCGCGCTGATGGACGAACTCGGCATCGAGACCTTCGACATCATCGGCAACTCGATGGGCGGGGCAATCGCCCTTTCGCTCGCGGCCGAGCGTCCCCAGGCCGTTCGCCGCCTCGTCCTCATGGGCTCGATGGGTGTCGCGATGGCGCTACCGCAAGGGCTCGACACGGTCTGGAGCTATCGGCCGGGAATGGAGAACATGCGCGAGATCATCGGGCTGTTCGCCTTCGACCGGGGGCTGATCACCGATCAGCTGGTCGAGATGCGATACGGGGCAAGTGCCGAGCCCACCATCGCGAAATCCTGGGAAGCGATGTTCCCCGAACCGCGCCAACGCTGGGTCGACGACCTCGCCCTGTCCGGTGCCGAGCTGACCCGGGTGGCGCAGCCGACCCTCATGATCCACGGGCGGGACGACCGGGTCGTGCCGTGGAAGGAATCCTCGGGGGCGTTGCTGGAACTCCTTCCAGACGTCCGGCTGCACGTGCTGGGCAACTGCGGCCACTGGACCATGATCGAGAAGACCGCCGAGTTCCTCGGCGTCGTCGAACCGTTCCTGTCCGAGGCCTGACCTGGCTGAGCCCCCGTGCTCGCGGGGGCCTTCGAGAATTCCGACACCACGCGTGCTTTCGGTGATCTCGGCTTCACCGACAACGTGGCCTGGGCCGACCCTGAGCGTCCGCTGTCGTGTGCCGTGCTCACCAGCGGCAAGCCGATTCTGTATCCCGAAGTGATCCGATGGATCGGGTTGCTCTACGGGATCACGTCGCAGACCCCGAAGGTGGCCGATACCGACTTGGCTTTCCGAGCGGGAAGTCATTGGAGAAAAGAGGAGTTCCGATGTTGAGCACCATGCAGGACGAGCCGTTGTCGCTGGCCACGTTGCTGCGCTACGCATCGACGTTCATGGGCGATTCCACCGTATCGACCTGGACTGGGACCGGCGTACGCACCATGACATACCGCGAGCTGGGCGCCGAATCGGCGCGTCTGGCAAATGCGTTGCGCGGCTTGGGAATTGGTGTCGGCGATCGCGTCGGCACCTTCATGTGGAACAACAACGAGCATATGGTCGCCTATATCGCGGTGCCGGCGATGGGGGCGGTGCTGCATGCGCTGAACATCCGGTTGTTCCCCGAGCAGCTGGTCTACGTGGCCAATCACGCCGAGGACCAGGTGGTCATCGTGGACGGCACCCTGGTGCCGATGTTCGCCCAGTACCTGCCGAACCTGAAGACGGTGCGCCACGTCATCGTCGCCAACGGCGACGCGTCCGCGTTGCAGGCCCCCGAGGGCGTGCAGGTGCACTCCTACACCGAACTGCTGGCCGCCCAGCCGGACAGCTGCGACTTCCCGGTGATCGACGAACGGTCAGCTGCCGCAATGTGTTACACCTCCGGCACCACCGGCGACCCCAAGGGCGTGGTGTACTCGCATCGCTCCAACTGGCTGCACGCCATGCAGGTCGGCGCGAACAACGGCATGGGCCTGCACGGCACCGACACCATCCTGGCCATCGTCCCGCTGTTCCACGCGAACGCCTGGGGCCTGCCGTACGCGGCATTGATGTCCGGGTCGAATCTGCTGATGCCGGACCGGTTCCTGCAGCCGGGTCCGCTGCTCGAGTGCATGGCCGCGCAGCAGCCGTCCTTCGCCGCCGCGGTGCCGACGATCTGGGGTGGCGTGCTGGCGGGGCTGGCGGCGAATCCGCAGGACATCACACATCTGCGCGCGGTAGTGGTGGGCGGTTCGGCCGTTCCGCCGTCGATGATGCGCACCTTCGAGGACGAGCACGGCGTGCAGGTGCTGCACGCGTGGGGCATGACCGAGACCTCGCCGCTGGGTAGCGTCGCGCATCCGCCCGCGACCGCGGTCACTGAGGAGGACAAGTGGGCCTACCGGGTGACGCAGGGGCGTTTCCCCGCCGGCGTGCAGGCCCGTCTGGTCGCGGACGACGGCAGTGTGGTGGCCAACGACGGTGTGTCGCTGGGTGAGCTGGAAGTGCGCGGCCCGTGGATCACCGGCTCCTACTACTCGCCGGAGGGCACGCCGGTGGATCCGGAGAAGTTCGACGGCGGCTGGCTGCGCACCGGCGATGTCGGGAAGATCAGCGAGGACGGTTATCTCACCCTGGTGGATCGTTCCAAGGACGTGATCAAGTCCGGTGGGGAGTGGATTTCGTCGGTGGATCTGGAGAACGCCGTGGTGGAACACCCCGCGGTCGCCGAGGCCGCCGTGATCGGCGTGCCGGACGAGAAGTGGGACGAGCGCCCGCTGGTGGCCATCGTGCTCGCCGAGGCCGCCGAGGCGAAACCCGAAGAGCTGCGCGAATTCCTGGCCGACAAGTTCGCGAAATGGCAGCTGCCCGAACGCTGGACGTTCATCGCCGAGGTTCCCAAGACCAGCGTGGGCAAGTTCGACAAGAAGCGGCTGCGCAGCCAGTACGCCGACGGCGACCTGGAAGTCACCATGCTCGGCTGAGCACTTCCTCTCGGTGACCCCCGCGTCACCACTTCACCACCGTCAGTGGTGACGCGGGGTTGGTCCGCATCCGCCGCGCGGCCGGCAGATCGCACAGCGCCAGGACGCGCAGCACGTGAGTGGTGTGGTCGGCGCGGTCCGCCCCGAGCTGTTGCTGCCGCGGCGCCGGCCTGACTTCGACCTCATCGCGAAGATCGTTGCCGCTCATGGCGGCCCGCGCACCGTCAGTCCGGAACGCCGACCATCTCCAGCGCCAAGGGCACGGCGGTCGGCTGGTAGTCGGGCGAGGTATCGCTCAACACTTTGACGGCGGTGTGGGCCAGGTGGCTGGCCATGCGGGCTTGGGCCACGGCTTTGGTTCCCGCTTCCAGCGCGGACAGAATCTGCGCGTGCTCGCGATCACCGGCCTTGTGCCAGCTGTTCGGCTCGCCACCCTGGTAGATCCGGATATACCGGACGCACCGGTCGGCCAGTTGACGCAACTGCTTCTGCATGGTGTCGCCGGCGCCGCAGGTGATCGTGCGATGGAACTCCGAGTGGATGACGAACCAGCGCTCGGTCTCGCCTGCCTCCGCGGCCGCTCGCATGGCCGCCAGCTGCTCAGCCGCCTGCTGTCGGGCTTCGGCGTCGAAGTTGTCCACGGTCATGGCCACGGCCAGCGACTCGAGCACGACTCGGCTCGCATAGATTTCGTCGAGCTCGCGAGGGTCGAGTACGGAGACGCGGGTGCGCTGGTTCGGTTCGATCTGGACCAGGCCCTCCTCCTGCAGCATCCGCAGCACCTCGCGCAACGGCGTCCGGCTGACGCCGAGCTGCTCGGCCAGCGATACCTGGGAGAGCTTCGTCCCAGGTCGCAGGGTGCCGTCGAGAATCCGCTCGCGCAGGTAGGCGTGCACGTGCGGGATCGCCTGGCGTGCCTCGGGCAGCTCCACTTTGGTGATGTGCGGGACGAGCACTTTCCGACTCATAGCCATAGCTTAAGCGGTGTGTATACATATTCCTTCTCTTTCGTGAGTCGGCGAGGTAAAGTGTATACAGTATTTGGGAGTCGTGACGTCTGCGAAGCCGTCCCCTCCCCGCACGAAAACCCGTGAGGATGTGACGAATGTGAGAACTATCGGGGTGATCGGCCTGGGCAAGATGGGTCTTCCGATCGCTGAGAACTTGCTGGATCGGGGCTTCGATGTGGTCGGGTACCGGCGGAGCATCGAGTGTCCCGAGCTCGGGGCCGCGGGTGGCGCCGTCGCGTCATCGCCGGCGGACCTGGCCGCCTCGTGCGAGGTCATCGTGTCGATCCTGCCGACCGCGGACGACGTCGAACACGTCATCTGCGGGCCCGAGGGCACGCTGTCGACGATGCGCCCCGGGACGGTCCACCTCGAGATGAGCACGATCCCGGTCACGAGGAAACTCGAACTGATGCGTCAGCTCGAGCACGTCGGGGCCACCATGCTCGACTGTCCGATCAGTGGTAGTCCCGGAATGGTCGGCCCGCGTCTGGCCACCGTCTTCGCCTCTGGAGCAGCGGAGGTGATCGATCGAGTGGCCGATGTCCTGGACGCCATCTCGGGGCCCTGGGTCATCACCGGTGACTTCGGCACCGGCACCCACCTGAAGTACATCTCCTCCATGCTCGTGGCGACCCATACGGTCGCGGCTGCGGAAGCGATCGTGCTGGCCCGCCGCAACAACTTGGACCTGGATATGGTCCAGCGCACCCTGGAGACGTCCATCGCGGGCTCGGCGCTGCTCCAGCAGCGAGGTCCCCTCATGGCGCACCGGTCATGGCTGCCCGCCCCCGGGCCCATCGCGACGTTGCAGGAGATCCTCGACCAGGTCGAGGCGCACCTGCACGATCTCGGCGAGCGTCGGCCGGTGTTCGAGGCGGCCAAAGCGGTGTTCGACCAGGCCTTGGTCGATGGCTGGGGTGCGCTCGATATCGCCAGCGTGCACGACCAGATTTCCCACGAAGACGCTCTCGCACAAGGAGTCAGTAAATGATCTATGTGACCCACCGCCTCCCGGTCAACGAGCCGGGCGAGCCCACTCTCGATCGGACCACCGTGTGGCGGGGACTGGCCATGAAGGCCAACAACGCGCTGCCCTTCGTGCCGGCCATGACGCACTGCGAGGTCACCGCTCGCCTCGACGACGAGACTTTCGATCGCGAGATCGATCTGTTCGGCGACCGCTATTCCGAGCGGATCGCTCTGGAGACCGAGCGGCGGGTGGTGTTCACGCGCCTCTCGGGTCCGGTTCTCGGCACGATCACCAATGACATCGAGGAGGACGCGGAGGGTCTGTTCCTCCGGTTCAGCTTCGCGCTGGTGCTCGGCGGCGCCGCTAGCGGTTCTCCCGAGGAGTCGGCGTACGCCGCCGAGATGACGACCCAGTACATAGCGGCCGTCGGCGCCACGCTCAACGCCATGCGTCGCGTCGCGCGCGGAGAAGTACCTGTCGAGGTG
>NZ_JBYIRW010000020.1:0-160718 GCF_057708325.1 Nocardia sp. bgisy134 | reverse complement strand
AGCCGAAGCCGGAGCCCGAAGCGGAGCTCGAGCCGGTGCTGGAGTCGGGGCCGAAGCGGCTCTAGCCGGAGCTGAGGCTGCGGCTGAGGCCCGAGTTGGAGCCCGGGGCCGGGACCCGGAGGCGGTGCTGGAGCCGAAGCTGGAGGAGGTGCTGGAGCCGCAGCCCACGCCGCGCCCGCACCCGCAGCTGGACGCGGCGCGGAGCTGAAGCCGGGCCGGAGGCGATGCTAGAGCCGAAGCTGGATCCGGGGCCGGAGTGGAGCCGAAGCCGGGGCGGAGTCGAGCCGTTGTCCAGCCAGTCGGGGCGAGGGCTGCGATTCGTATCAGCGAGAGGACTTTCCTGGCGCGCTGTTCCGTTGGGATGGCAGGGTTCGCGCCTGCCGCGTGGCGCGTTGCTGTGAGGTCCGAGAGTTCCCGTGTCTCTGCGTTATCCGGCCCAGCAGTAACCAGATTCGCATCGTCGGGAGATACGCGGGTGATGGTGTGGAGGAGCGGCGGGGTCGGAGGCGGAGCTGGGCCGGGACGCGGAGCCGAGGCCGGAGGCGGCGCCGGAGCCGAAGCTGGAGCCAGTGCTGAAGGCAGCGCCGCACCCGCACCCGCAGCTGGAGGCTCGAGGGGCGGCGAGGAGCCGGATCTGAAGCCGGAGCTGGGGCCGAATCTGGAGCTGAATCTGGAGCTGAAGCGCAACTGGAGCCGCAGATGGGGCCGGAGATGGGGCCGGAGTTACGGCACGGGCTGGAGCTGACGCCGAGTCGCAGCCGGAGGGGCGGCGGAGGTGGAGGTGGAGCTGAGCCCGAATCTGAAGCCGGGGACAGGAGCTGAAGCTGAGCCGGAGCCGGTGCTGGACCTCGAGCCGGGGCTGGAGAAGGAGCCGAAGCCGGGGCCGGAGGAGGAGTTGAAGCCGGGGCCGCCGCAGTCAGACCCGGAACTGGGCCGGGGCTAGAGCCGAAGCCAGCGCCGTAGGCGGACCTCGGCCGCAGCCGGAGGGGCAGAGGGGCTGGAGCCGGAGCTTGCGCCACAGCCGCAGCCGCAGCCGCAGCCGCAGCCACAGCCAGGGCGGAGGCCGGAGCCGCTGCCGGAGCCGCGGCCGCCGCAATCAGAGCCGGAGCCGGAGCTCCGGTCGGGGCCGGAGCTCAAGTCGGTGCCGTAGGCGGCGCCGCAGCCGGACCTGTGGGGGCTTAAGTCGGCGCCGGGGCCTGGAGGTGAAGTTGGGGCCAGGAGCTGAAGCCGGTGCCGGGGCCGGTAGCGGTGGCGCAGCTTGGGGCTGAAGCCGGGGCCGCGTCTGAAGCCGTAGCCGGGGCCGGGGCCGAGGCGAAGCCGGGGCAGGGGGCCGAAGACCGGGCCGGGGCCGGGGCTCGAGCCAGGGCGGAACCGAAGCCGGAGCTGAAGCCGCCGCACGAGGCGGAGCCGTCGCCGCAGCCAGAGTCGGAGGGTCGGCGGTAGCGTGGCCGGAGCTGAAGTCGGGGCCAGGCTCAGGCTGAAGTCGGGGGCGGAGTCGAGTCGTGGTTCAGCCAGCCGGGAGAGGGATGCGATTCGGATCGACAGAGTCGTCCTGGTGCGTTGACCCGTTGGCATGGTCGGCTTGGATCTGCCGTGTAGTGAGCGCGACCGGGGGCGAGCATTGCTGTGTCTCTGGGGTATCCGGCGCAGTATCAAGCCGATTCGCACCGTCGTCGGGAGATGGGTGGGGGTGTGGTGGGGTAGCGGAGCGGCTGTGCGGATGGACGTGGGTGCGAGTGGAGACTTCCCTTGGGGGATGGGGAGGGTTCGATCGATGTTTCACGTGAAGCATCGATGCCGGGCGTCGGCGCTCGAGCTGGTTAGAGTTCGATGCGCGAGGGGTTCCCGGACTTCCTTCGGAGTCGAGTCGCTCTGCGCGCGCTGATGGGTGTTGTGGTTTGGATGTTTTCGCCGTGGGGCTCCGAACTGTTCAGCTGCGGTGGTTGGCTCGCGGCTGCCGCCAGCGTGGGACGGAGCCCGCGGAGCCCGACCGCTTCTCTCGTGAACTCGCAATAGTGCAGTGTCGCCGCGAATGCCGTGCGCGGACGTGTAGTCGAAAGTGGCGGCCCGCTCCCCGAGGACCGGCAGTTGCTTTCCGCGCCCTTCCTCGCCGAGGCGGACGGCAGCCCCCAATGGTGGTGCCGATGAGTCAGTCGCGCCGGCGGTTGCGCTGGGACCAGCTGCGACAGAGCGGTCGTGCCGGGAGTGCGTGCATCAGAACGATCGTGCCGAGAGAGCTCGCAGCAGAGCAGTCCTGCCGAGAGCGCTTGCAGCAGAGCAGTCGTACTGCGGGTGTTCGCAGCAGAGCAGTCAGACGGAGGGTGTTCGCAGCAGAGCGGCGGTGCCGGAGGTACTTGTAGCAGAGCAGTCAGACGGGGGGTGTTCGCAGCAGAGCGGCGCTGCCGAAGGTACTTGTAGCAGAGCAGTCGCGCCGGAGGTACTTGCACTAGAGCAGTTGCGTCGAAACAGTGCGGAGCTCGGAGCGCTGTCATTGCTGGAGGATTCGGAGCGATTCGAGGGACGGATCTTCCCTGTCGGCTACGTCGGGCGGCTCATTGGTGGGAGCGGCGGCGTGCCGTCAACCGCGCATCGGCAACTCGCGCTCTGGACTCCCCTGCTGCTCTTGGTAACCCGCCCTCCGATGCCGTTGCCGTTGCCGTTGCCGTTGCCGTTGCCGTTGCCGTTGCCGTTGCCGGAGCCGGAGCCGGAGCCGGAGCCGGAGCCGATGCCGATGCCGGAGCCGATGCCGGAGCCGATGCCGGAGCCGATGCCGGAGCCGAAGCCGAAGCCGAAGCCGAAGCCGAAGCCGAAGCCGAAGCCGAAGCCGAAGCCGAAGCCGGAGCCGAAGGCGGAGCCGAAACCGAAGGCGGAGCCGAAACCGAAGGCGGACCAACGACCAGCGACAAGCCACCAGCGACAAGCCACCAGCGACAAGCCAACTGATGACAAGCGATGACTGACAAGCAATAACAGGACAACCGACGAGCAACGCCATCCCCACACTCGCCCGATTACAGCAGACCGACGACAACCGGCGGATCCCCCAAGCGGACGACTCCAGAGCCGCCTCCCGAAGCACCACCGCCCCTTCGGAACTAACGCAACAGCGATCCGGCACCGCACCAACAAACACATTGCTTCACGTGAAACATCGCCCACCCGTTGCCGCAACAGATGCGCAGATCCCTACCCACGACATCGCCGCAACCAGCCCCAACATCGAAAAGACGAGCCCCTATCTCAACCAAACTGCACTGCCGGACCAACCTCCACGCGCCCGAAAACCGAAACCGGACGCCCCCGAACCCCCATCCCCCCAGTGCAAACCACCTCCCCGCCGGAATTCCTGCGGTGCGCAACGCTGATTCGCGGCTATCTGCGTGTCGCCGCGATTCAACTTTCTTCTAGCGCTCAGTGCTGGCAAGCTAGTGTGCGTCGGGCGTGAGCGTTGGTGCCACGGTGGGATGTGGTGTGCGGGACAGCTCCGCTCGGTTGATCGGACGCCATCCCGATGGAGCATCATGTTCGATCCGACACAGGCTGTTGAAACACGGCGTCGGCATGGGCCGAGAGCACGTGGTCTGTAGTTCTCTGGTTAGGAGCTGTCTATGTCGAGCGGTCCGGCGAATGTTTCACGGGAAACCATGTCGCGCGTGCCGGGGATGCTGGACTCCAGCAACTTCGATGCGGAGGCCTTCGGAAGCACACCGTTCGGGCACATCTCCCCCAGTGAGACCCCGATTGCGGCCGAAGCTCAGCGCGCCAGTCAGATCTTGCATCCAGGAAAGGTGACAGTGCCGAAACCTCGCGAGCAACGGATCATCACCATCGCGAATCAGAAGGGCGGGGTCGGTAAGACGACCACGACGGTGAATCTTGCCGCGGCCCTGGCGCATCAGGGGATGAAGGTGCTCGTGATCGATCTCGATCCGCAGGGCAATGCCAGCACTGCGCTCGGCATCGAGCATCACTCGGGTGTCCCTTCCAGCTATGAACTGCTCATCGGCGAGGTCTCCGTCAAGGACGCTATCCAGCAGAGTCCGCACAACGAGCGGCTGCTGTGCATCCCGGCGACGATCGATCTCGCGGGTGCGGAGATCGAACTAGTCTCGATGGTCGCCAGGGAGGGCCGCCTCAAGGGGGCTATCCAGGAGGCCAATATCGCGGGCTACGACATCGATTACGTGATGATCGACTGCCCGCCGTCCCTCGGCCTGCTGACGGTCAACGCGATGGTTGCCGCCAAGGAGGTGCTGATCCCGATCCAGTGCGAGTACTACGCGCTGGAGGGCGTCGGTCAGCTGCTGCGCAATATCGGGCTGGTGCAGGCCCACCTGAATCCCGAGCTGCACGTGTCGACGGTGATCCTCACGATGTACGACGGCCGCACCAAGCTCGCCGACCAGGTCGCGGAGGAGGTGCGCGGCCACTTCGGCGATGTCGTGCTGCGCTCGGTGATTCCGCGCAGCGTGAAGGTCTCGGAGGCTCCGGGCTACGGGATGACCGTGCTCGATTATGATCCAGGCTCCCGGGGTGCGATGAGCTACCTCGACGCCGGACGTGAAATGGCCCAGCGGGCGATGGCCCGGCAGGCCGCGAACGGCGCGGAGTGATTCGGGTACTGGTGACCCGGGTCGGCGTGACCCGGGTCGGTGGCGAACGAGGGAAGGGATCGGTGGGCCGATGACTCAGGCGAAGAAGGGTGGGCTAGGGCGCGGTCTGGCCGCGCTGATCCCGACGGGCCCCGCGGCCACGCAGGGTCTCGGCAGCGCCGCGGCCAACGTCGTGATCGGTCTCGATCCCGTCGGTCCGCAGCCCGCTTCGGCCTATCTGCACCGCGTCCCCGATCCCACCGAAACCGCCGACGAGGCCGATCTCGCCTCCCCCGGCGGCGCGATCTACCGCGAGATTCCGCCCGATCAGATCGAGCCGAACCCGAAGCAGCCGCGACAGGTGTTCGAAGAAGAAGCGCTCGCCGAGCTGGTGCACTCCATCCGCGAATTCGGGCTCATGCAGCCGATCGTGGTGCGCCGCGTCGAGCCGGGCGTCGACCGCTACCAGTTGATCATGGGTGAGCGGCGCTGGCGGGCCTCCCAGGAGGCCGGTCTGGAAGCGATCCCGGCGATCGTCAGGGAGACCGCCGACGAGTCGATGCTGCGCGACGCCCTCCTGGAGAACATCCACCGGGTGCAGCTGAATCCGTTGGAAGAGGCGGCCGCATACCAGCAGCTGCTCGAAGAATTCGACGTCACCCACGAAGAACTGGCCACCCGGATCGGTCGATCCCGTCCGGTCGTCACGAACATGATCCGTCTGCTGAAGCTGCCGATCCCGGTGCAGCGGCGGGTCGCCGCGGGCGTGTTGTCCGCAGGCCACGCGCGCGCCCTGCTCGGACTGGACGCGGGCGCCGACGCACAGGAGGTGCTGGCCGCCCGCATCGTCGCGGAGGGACTCTCCGTGCGGGCCACCGAGGAAGCCGTCACGCTGGCCAACCGCGACCCGGATGCGGCCACTCCCCCGGCTCCCCGGCGCAAGCCGATCCACATGCCCGGTTTACAGGACGTGGCCGAGCGCCTGTCGAATTCGTTCGACACCCGAGTCACCGTGAGCCTCGGCAAACGCAAGGGCAAGATCGTCGTCGAGTTCGGGTCCGTGGAAGATCTGGAACGCATCGTCGGTCTGATGGAACAAGAGCAGCTCGGTCAGTAACAGAAAAGGCAAAATAACCCCGTGTTAACGGTAAGTACGGGCCCGGCGTCGAAACGTCACTGTGACGGCGTCGAAAACCGCGGTGCCACACCGGCATTCCGCGCGCAATCGGCCCGGCACGAGGGCTTCGACCAACAGCACAGCGACGTGGAATGAGGCGGGTTCGCTTGATCGCTTATTCTTGCTGGCGAGAAGACGTTGATGCGGCGTGAGCGTGGATGAATCGGACAGCTGGAGGCTGAGCAGAGCGGTGTCGACCAGCGTCACAGCACTTACCCTCGGCGGACTGGACAAGCTGCCCGCGCATGCTCGTCGCTGTGTCTTCTGGGAGATCGATCCCGCCGTCGCGGAGGACTCGCGAGCATTCAGTGATCCGGTCTTCGAAAAGGAAGCCTGGCTGTCGACGGTCATGCTCGAGTGGGGATCGTGCGGCCAGGTGGCGAACGTGGACGGCAGCGTGGCGGGCTGTGCGCTGTACTCGCCGCCCAGTGCCGTGCCGCGCGCGTCGCTGTTCCCCACCTCCCCCGTCAGCCCGGACGCCATTCTGCTGACGACACTGCGCACCGAATTTCCGCACCGTGACGAGGACGTCGCCCACCGCTTGGTGCAGGCCGTGGTGGCGGATCTGGTGCGTCGCGGTGTCCGGGCCTTGGAGGCGTTCGGCATTCGCACCGAGCCGCCGGCCACCCGCCTCTCGGACCGTTTGGTCGGTTCGATGACGCTCATGGAACGGATCGGCGCACCGGTCCGCGGTTCCGCCGCGGCCTCCCCCACCGAATGCTCACCGCAGACCTGCATGATCGATGCGGACTTGCTGGAGGATTTCGGGTTCAAGGTCGTCGCGCCGCACCATCGCTTCCCGCGGCTGCGCCTGGAGCTGGATTCCGATCACGGTTGGAAGGAAGACGTGGAGCGCGCGCTCGACCAGCTGCTCGCCGCCGCGTCCATGACAGCTCCTACCAGGGTGGGCGCACGCTGAGCCGAGAAAGCCCCTGTCGACCGGAGTCGGCAGGGGCTTTCGTTCGAGATGGAGCTCAGGCCCGGTCGGCGGCGGCCAGTTCTTCGGCCAGCAGCTCGGCGAAGGTGTACGTGCCGGTGGGCTGATCGTCCTGGCCCAGCAGGTACAGGCGCTTCACCGAGATCAGGATGGCTTCGGCGATGACGTCGCGCATGCGCGGATTGGTGAGCACCGAGGCGTCGTAGTCGTTGGTGAGGTAGCCGATGTCGACCTGGACCGTGGGCATCTTGGTGAGCCGCAACAGATCCCAGGTGCGCGAGTGCGTCCGGCAGTCCTGCAACGACGTGCGGGCCACCACCTCGCGCTGGATGAACCCGGCCAGCACCTGCCCGATCATCGAGACGGAGCCGTGCGAGTTGCCGAAGTGGAAACTGGCCACACCGTTCGCCGAGGGGCTCGGGTTGGTGGCGCAGCGCAGCGAGATCATCAGGTCGGCGTCGAAGGCGTTGGAGGTCTCGGCACGCTCGGCGTCGGTGGGGTTGGCGCCCCACGGCCGCGAGAGAAAGGTCTCCATACCCGTGGCGGCCATCCGGCCCTCCAGCCTGCTGGCCAGATCCCACAGGATCTCCGACTCGTAGACGTCGCCGAATTCGCTCGGCACCGCGTACCCCTTGTCGGGACCGCCGAGACCGGGATCGATGACGATCCGCTTGCCGGTGAGCTGCGGCCCCGCCCGGTGCACCACCTCTTCTTCGGCGATGCGGTGCGGATTGCCGCCGGTGACGCGCGCGCCGAGCAACTCCAGCGAACGCAGCGTGTCCGGACCGCAGATGCCGTCGGCGGCCAGACCGATCTCGCGCTGGAACGCGGTGAGCGCGTCGTGGGTGTGCGGGCCGAAGTACCCGTCCACTCGATGAACGTAGAAGCCGAGGTCCTGCAGTTTGCGCTGCAACGTGGCGACGTCGTCGCCGTACAGCGGCGCGGACAGCTGATAGATCAGCGTGCGCGCGCCCAGCCGGTAGGACGCCTCCTTCAGGGCCCGGTATGTGGCCGGACCCACTACACCGTCGACGAGCAGCCCGCGATGTTGCTGGAACGCGCGGACCGCGGAGTCGAGGTGGTGATCGAAGGAGGCTTCGGTGTCCTTCCAGTACTCGCGCGCGTCGCCTTGATCGGCGCCGATGGCGTGTGCGTGCAGGAAGCCGAGACTTGCCAGGGTGCTCCGAACCTCTGCGACGGCTGGACCGGTATCACCGTGACGAAGTCGGTGCATGCGTGAGAGCCCTTTCCTTCCGTCAACCCGGGTACCCACTCATGCGACGGCATACACCCTCGCACGACGGAGCGTCGGTCGATTGTCTCAGACCTGCCCCGGAATCCGACAATTACGGGGGTGGTGCAGGCATCCTACGGCGCGTCGTGGATTCGCGTCGTCAGATCTCGCCTTCCAGTTCGCGGAGGAGGGCCGCTTTGCCCTTGGCGCCGACGATCTGCTTGACCGGCTTGCCGCCGCGGAAAAGCATCATAGTGGGCAGGGAAAGGATCTCGTACTCGCGGGCCGTCTCCGGGTTGGCGTCCACGTCCAGCTTGGCGACGGTCAGCTTGTCCGCGTTCGCGCTCGCGATCTCCTCGAGCACGGGGGCGACCATCTTGCACGGACCGCACCAAGCCGCCCAGAAGTCGACGAGGACGGGCTTCTCACTGAGCAGCACCTCGTCGGCGAAGGACTTGTCGGTCACGGTGACCGTGTTCTCGGACATGGGTTTTCTCCTTGGTGAATCGGTGAGAGCGAAGATCAGTTGGTCGGCACGGCGACCGGCCGGCCCGCGGCGTCCAGGGTGTTCGCGGTGATGTCACCCTGCTCGGCCAGCCAGCGCTCGGCGTCGATCGCGGCGCGGCAGCCGGTACCCGCGGCGGTGATGGCCTGCCGGTAGGTGTGGTCGACGAGGTCGCCCGCGGCGTACACACCGGGGATCTTCGTGGCCGTCGTCGGGTGCTCGACCTGCACGTAGCCTTCGTCGTCCAGCTCCACTTGGCCGCGCACCAGCTCACTGCGCGGGTCGTGACCGATCGCCACGAACAGACCGGTCGCGGCCAGCTCGGAGGTCTCGCCGGTACGGGTGTCGCGCAGCGTGAGACTGGTCACCGCTTTCTCGCCGTGCACCTCGAGCACTTCAGCGTTCAGCACGAACTTGATCTTCTCGTTGGCCTTGGCGCGCTCGAGCATGATCCGGGACGCGCGGAACTCCTCGCGGCGGTGCACGATAGTGACGCTCGACGCGAACTTGGTGAGGAAGGTCGCTTCCTCCATGGCCGAGTCGCCGCCGCCGACCACCACGATGTCCTGGCCCTTGAAGAAGAAGCCGTCGCAGGTGGCGCAGGCGCTCACGCCGCGGCCGAGCAGTCGCTGCTCACCGGGGACGTTCAGATAGCGCGCGGCCGAGCCCATGGCCAGGATGACCGCGTACGCCTGGTAGGTCTGATCGCCCACCGTGACCGTCTTCACCGGCCCGCTCAGGTCGATGGCGTCCACGTCCTCGGTGCGGATGTCCGCGCCGAAACGCTTGGCCTGCTCGCGCATCTCGTCCATCAGGTCGGGGCCCATGATGCCGTCGCGGAAGCCGGGGAAGTTCTCGACCTCGGTCGTGGTCATCAGCGCGCCGCCGAACTGGGTGCCTTCGAACAGCAACGGCTCGAGTTCGGCGCGGGCGGCGTAGACGGCCGCGGTATAGCCCGCGGGGCCGGAGCCGACGATGATCAGGTCGCGAACTGGCGTGCTCATGGGGCCCTTCCGAGAAGATCTGGGGGGAACGTGACGGTCAACAACAGCCTAAACGCTGTTGTTCCCGCGCCGGGCGGCCCGTGCTCGGTCAGCCGATGTCGGTGACTTGCTTCACCTGCGGGTCGCTCGTGGTGCAGCCGGGGCCGACGACCAACGCCGTGACCTTGTTCTGGGTGGGACCGGTGAGCAGGATGAGCACCGCGTCCTTGCCCTGATACTTCATGTTCATCGACCCGAGGACTGCTCGGTCGATGCCCGTGGCGGCGACGCAGCGGTCGAGTGCGGCTCGGTTGCCGAGTGGTCCGGTGACGTCGTTGCGGCCGAGGGCGGCGAGCGCGGCGGTGGGGGTCAGATCATCACCGAGGGGACCGTTGCTCGGCGTCGGTTGTGCGGTGGGCGTCACTTCGTCGACGCGGAGCATTTGGGCGCCGATGGCGGTCCCCGCGATCACCGCGAGGGCGGCGGCCGCGGCGGCGAGCCAGCGCAACCGTCTTCCGCGACGCTCGTCGAGCGAGACGGGCGCCGCGAGGTTATCCGTCCGCTCTTCGGAAGGCATTGGCGCGCTGTGACTTCCGACGGCAGCGTCGTGTCCGGGGGCGGCGCCGTTCCAGGATGCCGCGGTGCCGATCCGATGAATGGTGGCGACCCGTTCGGTCGGCTCCTCGTCCAGTTCCAGTTCGGTGACGAAGGCCGCGAGCCGTTCGCAGACGTCCTCGGGCATCGGATGGACGACGCGCTCGTCGGCGCGCAGGGCGCGAATCCGCGTCGTCACCTCGTCCAGGGAGCGCAGGTAGCGCACGGCGTCCGAGTCGGCGCGGACGGCGGGCCACAGTCGCGCGCCGAGTTCGGGGTCCACGTTGTCGGCGTGCAGGTCGGCCAGCAGCTCCGGCGAAAATGGAGGCTGCGGTACGGACCGGGTCGCCATCGCACCTCCAGTGTTCTCATCCGACGTAACTGTCTTGTCTGCCGCGGTCGGGCCGCGGGAACTCGCGGGCACCGTATGTACATCGCTCAGGTGTTCGTCACTATTAATGACGCATCGCCACTACTTCCGGTTCCCCGGATCACGGAGAAATTCCAACCGTTCTTGCAGGCGTTGCCTGCCGCGGGCACAGCGACTCTTGATGGTGCCCTCCGGAACCCCCAACATCGCGGCCGCCTCCGACACGCTATACCCCTCCAGATCGATCGCGACCAGAGCGGTGCGCTGATCGGGCGGCAGCGAGAACAGCGCGCGGTCCACCACGATCGACATCTCCAGTTCGGCGAACTCGTCTCGTTCGTCGCGCGGCTCCGGCAGCGTCTCGGGTGACAGCGGGATCGCCCGCCGGGTCTTGTTGCGCCGGATCCGGTCCAGGCAGGCGTTCACCACGATCGCGTGCAGCCAGCTGCGTACCTCGGCCTCGGCGCGGAACGATCCCGCGGTGCGGTGCGCGGAAAGCAATGCGTCCTGGAGCGAATCGGCGGCGTCCTCGCGGGTGTAGGAGGTGCGCAGGGCGGTCTGCCAGAGGTGGTCGTTGTGCCTGCGCAGCAGTTCGGCGAAGGCGTGGCGCTCGCCGCGCGCGTGGGCGCTCAGCAGTTCTTTGTCGGTGAGCTCGCCGAGCGCGAACGAGCGCTCGCGGGACGCGACCCGCGAGCTTCCCGCGTGGGAATCCTCGTTCAATTCGGACGACAAGACCAACCCCTTGGACGTGCGCTCAACTGACGACAGCGCGAAGCGGTCGTCGCCGAAAAAATTTCGCAGCATCCGGGATCGAAAAAACCAGGTCCCGGGAAGCTCCCCTACTGAGAGCGCGAGCCGATCATATCGGGGATGCCGAAGTGGCAGCAACAAGACCGCTCGGGATGGGATACGCCGGAACAGGCGAGAATTCGGCGCGCGGGCCGGGTGGAATCAGGGTGCGGCGTCGAACCGCAGATCGGCGATCGTCGTCTGGAACTGGTTTCCCGAGCGGCCGAGACCGGTGATCCAGACCAGCACGTAACGAGCGGACTGGTCTGCGCTGACCGGGATTTCGGTGACGCCGTCGGCCAGCTGGGCCGTGCCGATCAGCTGGGTCTGATCCAGTGTCGGCGAATTCGTCGGCGAGGTACGGATTTCCACGGACGTACCGGGGCTCGGCGAGGTGATCGAGACGTTCGTCAGCTTCGCCGGGCTCGGCAGCGTGGCCAGCAGCCCCACGCCCTTCTTGAGGGCGGGGAACTGCTGGAAGTACTGATCGGAGCGCCAGACGGTGGCCGGGTCGTTGTCCAGCACCGCGCCGACGCCGCTGACGTTGTCCGGCGTGCCCTCCGGGGAGAACACGGTCGCTCCGGTCACCGGGACCGGGACGCCGCCCTCGGACGCCTGGTTGCCAGGGATCGCTCCGGCCGGCGTGGTCGGCGAGGGCAAACTGTTGGTGGTCAGACCGATATTGCGCTGCTCGTCGAGCGGTGCTTCGGACGCGCCGGGCGCGAAAACGCTGACCATCCACCAGATCACGATGCCGACCACCAGCGCGGCCAGAATGCCGAGGCCGACCATGATCCACATCATGCGCTGCGACCGCTCGCGTTCCGCGGCGAGCAGTTCGGGATCGGCCAGCGAATCGTCGGTGTTGACCGGCTGCGCCCGCTGCCCGAGCCGCAGCACCGGAATGAAATCGGTCTTCTGGTCGACGACCGAGGCCTGTTCCAGCACGTGCTGGACGGTGGCCGCGGTCCGCACGCCCTTGTTCGACTCCAGCGAGCGCACCGCGACCGCGGAGATCTCGAAGGGCACCTCGGGCCGAATCTGTCTCGGCTCCATCGGCGTTCCGTCCGGGCCGAAGTCGGCGAGGCGCAAGCCGCCGACGGTGGCGGCGGTGCCGGTCAGACCGCCGGAGCGGATCGGCCAGCGCGCGGTGATGAGCGCGTAGAGCATGGCGCCGAGACCGCGCACGTCGGATTGCGCGTCGGAATCGGATAGCGTGCCGGGGAAGGCGAGCACCGCGTCACCGGACGCGCTGATCCGCACCCGGTCCGGGTGGTCGATGGACAGCGAACCGCCGCTGCGGTGGGCCAATTCGGCCGCCGAGGCGAGTGCGCGGATCGCCCGCGCCGCGCCGATCGGCGACGGCACCGTCTCGGCCATCTCGCGTAGCGAGCGACCCGGGGTCCACTCGGCGACCACGATGCCGCCGGAGCTGCCGCGCACCACGTCGAGAACGCGGGCGAGGCCGGGCGAATTGATGCGGCCGAGCCGCAGCGTGCGGGAAAGGATGGCCTGCGGACCGTCGTGGCCGGAGTTGTCGGTGGCCTTCTGATCGGCGTCGACGAACGTGAGCGCGACCTCGCGGTCGAGTTTGATGTCGAGCGCCTGCCAGAACTTCAGTCCACGCGCGCCGCCGTGGCTGGCGAGCAGGCGGTAGCGGCCGCCCGCGACCGAAGCGCCCGGAATCAGCTTGGGGCCGCGCGGAGTTCGACGCGAAGCCGTCGTTTCCGGCGCGGTGGGCGGCAGCTGCGGAATGGGGATCATTCCGGTGTCGTACATCGGGTCGCGCGGCGGCGCCTGGCGCGAGGTCTCGCGCGGACCGTGCTGCCCGTCGGTGGAGGGAGTGCCTACCGCTTCCTCGTTCGTATGCTCGGGGTCCGACGGGTTCTCCGCGGCGGGCGGATGGTCGGTGGACAGGCCACCGACCTTGGGCGCAGAAGGATCGGCGGCTGGGACGCCGCCCACCGCCGCGTCGTCGCTCACCCTGGTTCCTCCTTCGCCCTGGTATGTCGAAGATCCGGCGAATTCGCCACTTGTGCTTCTCTGCCGAACAGGGTACGGGAACTCCCCCCGCCCGGTGCGGTCAACAGCATCCGGTCTGATCACGGGCAAGACCATCGTGGCCTGCGAATCCAGGTACGGATCGAAGCCGGAGTACATGTACGGATCGGGCCTGCGGAACACCTGCGTGGCGTACTGGTCCTCGACCGGTCCATCGAGGTCCAGATCCGGCGCGGGCGGCGTGATGCCGAGGCGACGGGAGATGGCCACGGTGATGGCGACGATCTCCGGAATACCGGCGAGACGCATGAGCCCGAACGCCGTCGCGAACATGACGATCGCCGTGATCGTCACGCGGATCAGCGAGCCGGGACCGCCCATGGATTCCGACAGCCGCTCCAGGCCGAGCACCTTGTCCACGATCAGCATCACCGCGCCGCCCGCGATCGACGCGAGCACGACCCGGGTGACGGTGCGGCCGACGTTCGCCATCCGCAGATCGCCGAGGCTGCGGTGCAGCAGGTAGCCGCCGATGATGGCGCCCGCGGTGAACCCGAGGCCGGTGGCGACGCCGAGCACGATGACGACCTGATCGCTGTTGTCCGCGATGACCGGCGCCAGCGCCGAGAAGGCGATCTTGACGGCGGTGATGCCGAGGATGATCCAGGTCGGCGTCCACGCCTGCTCCCGCGCGTAGAACACCCGCAGGTGGATCAGCACGAGCGCGTAGGGAATCAGCGCGAAGGCCGACCAGCTCACGGCATAGCCGAGGCGTTCGGCGTCGCCGGTGAAGCGCGCGTACCCGAACAGCGCCTCGCCGAGCTGGGGTCCCGCGAGCGTCAGGAAGGTGACGACGGGGACGAGCGCGATCATCGTCAGGCGGGTCGCGACGGACAGGTCGTCGACGACGGCGGGGGTGTCGCCCTCGGCCGCGTTGCGGCTCAGCCTCGGCATGATCGCGGTGAGCACCGTGACGCCGAGGACGCCGTAGGGCAGCTGGAGCAGCAGCCAGGCCAGCGAGTAGATGGCGGGGCCCGCCTCGTCCGCCGTCGAGGCGATGTGGTTGGCGAAGACCAGGCCGACCTGGCTGATCAGCACGTACAGGATGATGGCGGCGCCCATCATGCCGAACTGCTTGAGCCGGGTGTCGACGCCCCAGAGCGGCCGCAGGTCGATCCCCTCGCGGCGGATCGCGGGCAGCAGGGTCGCCGCCTGGGTGAACACGCCCAGCGTGACGCCGATACCGAGGACGAGCAGCTTCGGATCGCTCATCCGCACCGGATCGAGCGTGATCTCACCGGGCGTCACCGCGTACAGGCCGAGCACAACGAGCACGACGACGTTGTTCAGCACGGGCGCCCATGCGCCGGGTTTGAACACCTGGCGGGTGTTCAATATCGCGGTGAACAGCGCCGACATGCCGTAGAAGAGGATCGCGGGCAGCAACAAGAAGGTCAGCGCCGTGGTCAGCTGGGTGTTGACCTTGCCGTCGGCGGAGACGAAGACGTGCGTCGCCAGCAACGGCGCCGCGGCCGTCGCCAGCAACGTGGCGCCCAACAACACCACGAAAGCGGCCGTGACCAGGCGTCGGACGAAGGCCGACCCGCCGTCGGGGTCCTCCTTCTCGGCGCGCACCAGCGTGGGCACCACCATCGCGGTCAGCACGGCGCCGAGCACCAGCTCGGTGATCATGTTCGGGATCAGGCTCGCCGAGGTGAAAGCACTGGCGATCGCCGGACCGAGTACCGCGGCGAGCAGCAGCTGCTTACCGAATCCGGTGATTCGGCTGATCAGCGTCGCGATCGCGATCGAACCGGAGTCCCTGAGCAGCCGAGCGTTCGTGTTCTCCGTGCTCTCGGCCGCCTCCGGCTCGGCCTCGGTGACCGCCCAGTCGTGGGCCGGCGGACGGTCGGCCTGGGCCGAGCTGTGCGCGGCAGGCCCGGTCCGGGTCCGCAGCGGCGCCGGGTTCGGCTGCTGCGGCGCGTACTGGGGCGGCGGCGCGAAACGCTGTGGCGGCGCCGGGGTGCGCGGGATCGGCCTGCCTTGGCCGGGCGGCATGCTGGTCGGCGGTGCGGGTCGTCCCTGCGGAGGGGGTGCGGGCCTGCCTTGCTGCGCGGGCGGCGCGGGGCGGCCCTGCGGCGTAGGACGCGGTCCGCCGGGACCGGCGGGCTGCGGCGGGTAATGATGCTGACCGGGATGCGGAGCGGCGTCGGGCCGTTGCGGCGGCACGGGCGGACGGCCGACGGGTCCGTGCTGCGCGGGCATCGGGCCGGATTGTCCGGGAAGCGGGCCGCGCTGCGCGGGCATGGGCCCCGAGGGCGGCGCCATCCGACCGCCTTGCGGCGGCCCGGACGGGCGGCTGACCCGAGGCACTCTCGGATACTCGCCGTAGGGGTCCCGGTGCGTCATGCCGGGATCCTCCTGCGGTTCGCTCTGCGGCCGGACCCGCTCCCAAGGTGCGGCGGGCGCCCGGCGGGCGGGCGGCCCGTCAGGTCGTTCATCAGGTCGAGACCGATGAGCGGATAAATCATCGTCGCTCATCATGCCTCCTGTGTCGTACCGGACCTGCGCATCCGGCATGCCCGATCGGCGTTTCGCCCATCGAGCCTCCCCCGCCGTGCTGGTTTACGCGCCCGCGCCGGAGCGGGCACGACGATGCTCCGATTGTCCCGCACGGTGAGGGCATCCGATCGATCATCCCTCATCGTGTCCGTGATCCTGTTCGCGTAGTACTCGCTTGCGCGCACGCCGGTACCTGTTCACCCGACGCCTGATGCCCGGGTCGAAACCCTCGTCCGCGGGATCGGGCTTGCCACGGAAGCGCCGCCAGAGCCGGCGGCCGGCCAACAGGAAGAGCAGCAGTCCGGCGCATGCCGTAATTATGGCCAAGGCCTGGCCGTAGGCGTTCGAACGCACCGAGACCGAGGTGGCGTTGCCGAGCGCGACACCGTCGGAGGTGGTGAGGGAAATCGGAATCACCAGGTTGCGGCTGTCGCTGACCTCGGTGGGAATCTGGAACGACCGCGTGCCCTTCGGTGGAAGCTGCTGTTCGCCGATGTCGGTGATATTCGTCTCGGCGGGCGCCTCGATACGGAACCTGATGCGGATCGCGACGGGCAGGTCGTTGCGCGCGACCAGCAGCAGCGGGCTCTGCTCGGAGGCCAGCGTGTACACGCCGCCGGGCGGGAGCACCGTCACCGACCGGTACAGGTTGTCCATCGTGCGGGTCGTCTGATCCAGCCGTCGCTGCGCGAAGGTGTCCGGCTGGGTGGCATTGCCGGTGCGGCGATCGGAGAGGGAGAGGACCCGCAGCAGGTCGTCGCGCAACGGCGTGAGGAACTGGCGCGGCGTCGGCTCGATCTCCGGCACGTCCACCAGCGCTCGCATCAGTTCGGTGATTCGGTGGCCCTGGTCGCGGGTCGGCAACACGAATCGCGCGGGCACCGCGTCCTCGGCGGCCTGCGGCAGATAGTCGAGCTCGTGCGGTTGGGCGTCCGGCGGCTGCGCGAGCAGGTCCGTGAACGAGCGCGGCACCGCGAGATTGTTCCTGACCAGCAGCTCCAGCTGCGCGAGCAGCGCGGCGGCCTCGTCCCGGTTGGCGCCCCACTGCTGCGGTGGCATCAGCAGCAGCGAGCGCGGCTTGCCCGGCTCCGGATGCAGCGCGCTCCACGAGACCGCGCCCAGCGCGTCCTGGAGACGGGCGGCGCGCGAGTCGTTGGTGACGTCGTAGCGCACCCGGTCGGGGGTGAACGACGGCGTCGGCGGATTCGAACCGACCGCGGCGAGCGCCGTCGCGGACCAGATGTCGAAGGTCGCCGCGTGCAGGGCCGGGTCCGGCTGTGCGGCGGGCGGTGCGCCGGGTTCGGGGGCCGGGGGCGACTGCTCCGGCGTCGGGTGCGCGGTGACGTCCGGTAGCCGGACCAGTTCGGGCGCCGCGGACTCGGCGACGTCCGTCTCCGCGCCCGCGGACGCGCGACCGTTGCTGAAATCCGCCGAGCCCGCCTCGCCGACCGGCACTGCGGCCGTGCCGGCCAGCACGGCGGTGCCGAAACCGTGGCTGCGCAACAACTTCCCGCCACTCGTGTCGATGCTGCCGGAATCCGGCAGGCTGACCCCGCGCAGCGAGCGGGTCGCCAGGATCGAATCGATGATCTCCGCGGGCGCGTGCAACGCGCGGGCCGACAGCTCGGGATCGTTCACCGCTGCCAGCGCGGTCACGTCCACCTGGGCGAACGGCAACGCCACCGTGCACACCGACGAGGCGAGCGTGCGCAACCGGTCCAGCCAGGTCTGCGCGTGCTCCGCGCCGGTGCCCTCGCGCGTCGCGCCGTCCGGATCCGACGGGCTGGCGAGCACGCGGTAACCCCTGGTCATCGCTTGCACGGTGAGCAGCAGATCCGGATCGACGGCGACACACACCGCCGAGGCAAGGCCGCGATCCCGGCTCGCCCCGGAACCGAGCGCCGACTCCAGCGCGCCGAGCAGCTGCTCCAGGCGCCCGCCCTTGCCGAGCGAAGCGGCCAGCTCGTCGTCGGTCAGCTCGACGTTCCCGTTCACCGAACCCGGCACGCCCGCCACCATCCGCGGCCGGTCGGCCAGCGGCCACAGCAACGTCGTCGCCACCGGAGCGTCGCTCGGCGCAGGCACCGGCTGCGGGGCGTTCGGCCCGGCCGGCGGCAGGCCGAGCACCGGCAGCAGGAACCGTGCGTCGTCGAGCCGCGCCTGGCTGCCGTACGCGGGCTCGCCGTTGACGTTCAACAGCAGCGGATACACGCCGGGCTCGGTGATCTGCAACGACGCGTCGTCGTCCGACCGCAGCGGAATGCTCAACGTGAACTGCTTGCGCTGCCCGGGACTGAGCCGCTCCACCACGTCCTCGAACGGACCGGTGAGCTCGTAGTTGACCTGGTCCAGCCGCAGCGCCGAACGCAACCCGCTCGGCGCCGACACCGCGGCGGCCCGTTGAATACGGACGCTGACGTCGTCGACGACGCGATCGCCGATGTTCGTCACCGTGCCCGACACCGTGAGCAGCGAATCACTGGTCGTGGTCACCGCCGAGGGCGAAACCGAATCCAGCGACAGCTTCAAGAATTTGGGCGTCGTGGAATTGTTCGACCCGTTCGGCTGCGCACCCGACGGGGCGGCGAGCAACACCGGCGCGGCCGTCATCGAACCGAGCAGGGTCAGGACCGCCACGATGATCCGGAACAGTCCACGCGTCATCGCTTGCCGGTCTCCATCCGGTCGATCAACCGGTTCGCCACCTCGGCCAGTCTGCGCTCGTCGGCATAGGCCAAACGAGAATCCAGTTCCGTCAACGGAACCCACGCGACCTGGGTGACCTCCACGTCGGCATCGGACAACTCGCCGCCGACGGAACGCAAAAGATAATGATGCACGGTCTTGTGTACCCGGCGGCCCTCGGTGACGAACCAGTAATCGATACTGCCCAACTCGGCCACCACCACGCCGTGAATGCCGGTCTCCTCGGCCACCTCACGGATCGCGGTCTGCTCCGCCGTCTCGCCTTCCTCGATATGACCCTTCGGCAACGACCACAGCAACCGGCCACGGCGATCGGTGCGACCGATCAAGGCAGCGCTGCGTTTATCGCTCGGTCCGTCCAGACCGTCCACGACCAATCCCCCCGCCGAAGTCTCCCGGACGGTACGCATGCGCGGTTTCGCCGCGTTGGCCGCCGAACCGCGGCGCCGAGGCTGGCGGCGTCGACTGTTCGCGCGATCGGCCGGAGACACCAAGCAATCCTACTGTGTTCAATTTGCCGCGCTGGCGCGCGGCGGGTTCGCGGCCCTCTATGTCTCGCTTCCCAGCGACCGAGACTCGCGACTGCGTCGCATGCGTCTCGGTCGCTGGGAAGCGAGACGGCCGCGAACGGTCGCTCGTCGGGCTCGCTCCGTGGTGGGGCAGGTGAGGGTGCGATGTTGCGTGAGTTCAAGGCTCTTACATCTGACTTGGTAGGCGTCGAGACTCGCGACTGCCGTCGCATGCGTCTCGGTCGCTGGGAAGCGAGATGGCCGCGAACGGTCGCTTGTCGGGCTCGCTCCGTGGTGGGTGAGTGGGGATGGGATGTTGCGTGGATTCCAGATCTTTGCGGCTGGCTTGCTTGGGGCGAGACTCGCGACTGCGTCGCATGCGTCTCGGCCGCTGGGAAGCGAGACGGCCGCGAACGGGCTCGTAAGACTCACCCTCGGGGTGGTTGGGGATGTGGGAGTTCGCTTCATGGGCTGCCCGGAGTGGTTGTGACCATCGGTTTGTCAGGTGGGATGGACGTCACCTTTCGTCCGAGGCGGTTGTTCGGTCGCGTCCCGGAAAATCGCTTTTCCCGGCTCGGTAAGCTGCTGCTTCGTGGTTTCGCCCAAGTCCGAGGATGCGCAAGTGACCGATCCAGCTCCGCTGTCTTCCGAGGAGCGGCGTACCCGGTTGCTGGCCGCGGCGGCGGTCACTCTCGGCGGGCTCGCCGATGTGCTCACGCCACTCGGTGAACTGTTCGCGGCGCGCGGGCACGAGCTGTATCTGGTCGGCGGCAGTGTGCGCGACGCGGTGCTCGGGCGGCTCGGCACGGATCTGGACTTCACCACCAGCGCGCGGCCCGAGCAGGTGCAGGAGCTGATGCGCGGGTGGGCCGACCACCTGTGGGATACCGGCGGCCTGGCGTTCGGCACGGTCAGCGCGGCCAAGGACGATCAGCAGCTGGAGATCACCACCTTCCGCAGCGACTCCTACGACCGGGTGTCGCGCAATCCGGAGGTCACCTTCGGCGACACGCTCCAAGGCGATCTTGTGCGCCGCGACTTCACCGTCAACGCGATGGCCGTGAAGATCGCCGCGGACGGTTCGCTCGAGTTCATCGATCCGCTCGGTGGCATGGACGCGCTGCTGGCCGGTGTGCTGGACACCCCTGCGGCGCCGGAGGATTCGTTCCATGACGATCCGCTGCGCATGCTGCGCGCCGCCCGCTTCGTCTCCCAGCTCGGCTTCGAACTGGCGCCGCGGGTGCGCGTGGCCATCGAGGCGATGGCGGGCGAGATCGATCGCATCACCGCCGAGCGGGTGCGCACCGAACTCGACAAGCTCATCGGCGGCGCGCATCCGATCGACGGCATCAATGTGATGTGTGAGAGCGGTCTCGCCCAGCGGGTGCTGCCCGAGGTGCCCGCCATGAAGCTGGAGATCGATGAGCACCACCAGCACAAGGACGTGTACTGGCACTCCCTGACCGTGCTTCAGCAGGCCATCGACCTCGAGGACGGCGATCCGGACCTGGTGCTGCGCTGGGCGGCGCTGCTGCACGACATCGGCAAGCCCGACACCAAGCGCAACGAGGCGGGCGGCGGCGTCAGCTTCCACCATCACGAGGTGGTCGGCGCCAAGATGGTGCGCAAGCGGATGCGCGCGCTGAAGTATCCGAAGCAGTTCACCGAGGACGTGGCGAGGCTGGTCTTCCTGCACCTGCGTTTCCACGGCTACGGCAAGGGGCAGTGGACCGATTCCGCGGTGCGCCGCTACGTCACCGACGCCGCCGAGCTGCTGCCCAGGCTGCACAAGTTGGTGCGCGCGGACTGCACCACCCGCAACAAGCGCCGCGCGGCCGCGCTACAGGCCACTTACGACGAGCTCGAGGTGCGGATCGAGCGCATCCAGCAGGAGGAGGACCTGGCCAAGGTCCGCCCCGACCTGGACGGCAACGCGATCATGGAGCTGCTCGGCCTGCCGCCCGGCCCGGAGGTCGGCAAGGCGTGGAACTATCTCAAGGAGCTGCGCCTCGACCGCGGCCCGCTGACCCGCGAGGAAGCCGAGGCGGCGTTGTTGGAATGGTGGAAGTCGCAGAGCTGAAAAGGCTTTCGCTCAGAAGACGATGAGCGTGGTGCCCGCGACGATGGCGTTGCGGATCTGCGCCAGGTCGAACGAGCCGGTCGTCTCCGGCAGGTCCGCGCGGAATCGGACCAGGTCGCCCTCGCGGACGGCGTGTGCGATGCGGGCGTGCCGCGGCAGGTTCTCCAGCAGCAGCGCGGGCGCGGTGATCGCGCGCCGCGGTATCCGGACGCCGAGCCAGTTGGCCCGGTGGATCTCGACGGTGAGCAGGTTGTTCTCGACCGCGGCGTCGACCAGCGCGGTCAGCCTGCGTTTTCGGTGCCTGGCCACGATCAGGCCGCTCTGGTGCACGCTCAGCTGCCAATCCAGCGGCAGGGTGTTCAGCCAGCCGACCAGGGCCGCCGTGGTGACGGTGGCCTCCACGTCCAGCTGAGACGCCCGCAACTTGGTCGGGACGCCGGGGATCAACCGGACGCCGTGCGCGATCACCGTCACCGCTTCGATGGGGTGTTCGTCCCAGCTCAGCCGCGACAGCACCGTCTTGGTCTGGAAGTGCGCTCCGCGCCTGCGCACCTTCAACACCTGCAGCGTCGCGTTCACCTCGTGGCCGAGCAGGGTGGCGTTGACCTCTTGGCCGCCGAACCTGCTGAGGATGCCTTCGCTCAGCACCGTCATCAGTGCGTCCGGCATCAGCGCCGTGACCGTGCCCGAGCCGAGGTCGACGACCGGATCCATCCACGAGGTGGTCGTCGCGATCCATTGCTCCAGCCAGGACTGATCGAACAGGCGCTTGCCGAAGTCGACGGCCCACAGCGGTGACCATGACTTCGGATCGAAATACGTGGCCATGATTGCTTCGAGGGTACTTGCCGCCGAGCGGTGCGACCATTCGTACGGGGAGGCGATCGTCTGCTCGAGGAGGCGGCCATCGGCGCCGGTCTGCCGATTCTTTGGCCGGTGCGGCGCGCGAGGACGACAATGTCGGGGCACGCGCAGGATCGACGGCGGGAGGACACCGATGGCGCTGGATCTCAACAGCGATCTCGGCGAGGGCTTCGGCCCGTGGACGATGGGCGACGACGCGGCGATGCTCGACATCGTGACCAGCGCCAACATCGCCTGCGGCTTCCACGCGGGCGATCCGTCGATCATGCGCGCCACCTGCGCGACGGCGGTGCGCAAGGGAGTGCGGATCGGCGCGCACGTCGGGTACCGCGATCTGGTCGGATTCGGCAGGCGCGCGATCGCCGTCGCGCCCGCCGAGCTGCGCGACGAGGTGCTGTATCAGATCGGGGCGCTGGATGCCTTCGCCAAGACGGCGGGCGACCGGGTCCGCTACGTGAAGCCGCACGGCGCGCTCTACCATGCCGCCGCGGCGGATCGGGAGCTGGCCGAGGCGCTGCTCACGGCGTTGGCCGACTACGACGCCGAGCTCGCGCTGCTCGGCCCGGCCGGGACGGAGCTGGAGACGGCCGCCGCCGAAGCGAAGATCCGATTCGTCGGCGAGGGCTTCGCCGATCGCGCCTACACCCCGTCCGGCTCGCTCGCCCCGCGCGGACAGCCCGGCGCGGTATTGCACGCCGACGAGGCCGTGGCCCAGGCGATGTCGATCGCGGCGTCGCGCACCGCGCGCACGATCGAGGGCGGTGCGGTCGCGGTCACCGCGGCCAGCCTGTGCGTGCACGGCGACACTCCCGCCGCGGTGGAGATGGCGCGCCGGATTCGCGCGTCGCTCGCCGAGTCGGGTGTGCCGGTCGAGCCGTTCGCGTAAACCGGAGCGATGCGATGAGAAATCCCAGCGCCGCTCTGCGGGATCGAAAATCGCCCTGGCAGCAGTACATTCGTGCCGCTGGGGATCGAGCATTGCTGGTCACGCCGAGCGAGCCCGCCCTGGCTGCCAGGTTGGCGGACGGGCTACGCGACAGCGCACCCGAGGGCGTCCAGGACGTGCTGCCCGCCGCCGAGACCGTGCTGGTGACCCTGGTATCCGCCGATGACGCCGAATCGGTGCGCCGCGAGATCTGCGCACTGCTGGAAGACGCCCAGCACGAGCCTGATTCGCCGGATGTTTCCCGTGAAACACTGCCGCACAACGATTCTCCCGAGCCGATCGTCATTCCGGTGCGCTATGACGGAGCGGATCTGGCCGGCGTCGCCGAACTGCTCGGCATGACCGAGGACGAGGTGATCGCCGCGCACACCGGCACGGTGTGGCGCTGCGCGTTCGTCGGATTCGCACCGGGCTTCGGCTACCTGGAGTCCCCCGACGGCCGTTTGAGCGTCCCGCGCAGGGACTCGGCTCGCACGTCGATACCCGCGGGCGCCGTCGCGCTCGCGGGCGGCTACTCGGCGGTGTATCCGCGCAGCACACCGGGCGGCTGGCAGTTGATCGGCCGCACCGAGCTGCCGATGTGGGATGTCGACCGCGATCCGCCCGCGCTGATCCGCGCGGGCGGTCTGGTCCGTTTCGAGGTGGCCGGATGATGTTCGTCGAGTGGGTCGGTCCGCTGGCCACCATCCAGGATCTGGGCCGCCCGGGTTGGTTCGATTCCGGCGTCGGACCTTCGGGCGCGGCCGATCGCGCGTCGTTGCGCCTGGCGAATCGGCTGGTCGGGAATCCGGAGGGCGCCGCGGCGATCGAGGTGCTGCTCGGCGGCCTGGTGTTGCGCGCCGAACGGCACCACACCGTCGCCGTCACCGGCGCGCCCGCCCAGGCGGTGCTCGACGGTACCCCGGTCGGTCATGCCAGCGTGCTGGAAATCGAAGAGGGACAGTCCCTTCGGCTCGACTTCGCGCCGAACGGGCTGCGCAGTTACGTCGCGGTGCGCGGCGGCATCGACGTCGCGCCGGTGCTCGGATCACGCAGCCGCGACACCCTGTCCGGCATCGGGCCGGAACCGCTGCGCGCGGGCGTTCGCCTGCCGATCGGGCCGGTGCCGCGCGAGCTGCCGCTCGTCGATGTCGCGCCCGTCGCCGGTCCGTCCGGCGGGCTCGTCACGGTGCGTGCGTTGCTCGGCCCGCGCGACGACTGGTTCGACGACGCCGCAGCGCTTTTCGCGGGCGAGTGGGCGGTTTCACCCGACACCGACCGGGTGGGCGCCCGCATCGGCCGCGTCAGCGGACCGCCGTTGCGGCGGCGGATCACCGGCGAATTGCGTACCGAGGGCATGGCGCTCGGCTCGGTGCAGGTGCCGCCGAGCGGTCAGCCGGTGATCTTCCTCGCCGATCACCCGATCACCGGCGGCTATCCGGTGATCGCGGTGGTACTCGACGCCGACGTCGACGCGGTGGCCCAGGCCAGGCCGGGTCAGCGACTGCGCTTCCTGCGGGTCAGCTGATCACTTCGGCACGCTCACGTCGGCGCGCATCAGATACACGTTGTAGGTGTCCCAGGCCGAGATGGTGAAGTACAGATCCCGTCCCGACGACCACGGGTGGATGAAGCCGCCGTAGGCCTTCGGGTAGTCCGAGGTGTACGCCAGCGGCACCGATTCGGTCCAGATACCCTGCGGCGCAGCGGCTTCGCGCAGCACGATGGCGCCCTGCGCCGAATCCAGGTACACCATCTGCCATGTGCCCGCGGCCGCGTCGTAGCGCACCGACACCTCGCTCGCTATGCCGAGAAACAGTGGCGTCGCGTGGTTTTCGATGACCGGCGCCCAGCTGCCGTGCACCCAGTACTGGTAGGCGGTCTTGTTCAGCACCTGATTCTTCGGCGCCCTGGCCAACCCGACCATGCCGACCCGCCCGTTGGGCGTGCCGAACATGTACACGTAGTCGCCCTGCGGGACCATCGCGGTGACCTGGAACTGGCCGATGCCGAAGAGGTTGTCCCACTTGGCGTACTGATCCTTGGTCCAGGTGCTGCCGTTGTCGTCGGACCAGGCGATGCCGCCGTAGTTGGTCCGCCACAGACCGGGGATACGGCTCCACCTGTTCACCGACATGTAGCTCAGGTACTGGCGCTGCCCGATCGCGAACCCCGAGGTCGGGATCACGGTGGTCTCCCAGTTCTTGATCTTGCGGCTGCTCAGGATCTCGGCCGCGTGGCAGCGGGTGTCCTGCACCATGGTGTCGATGGTCAGGCCGTCGGACAGGTCGCGGTCGGTGCTGTAGGCGAGTACGTTGCTGCGCCAGTCCGGGCCGCCCGCGCCGCCGGTGACCCAGCCCTCGCCGAAGGTGTCGCCGAAGACCACGGCGACCTCGCCGGGCTTGGTCTCCCACATCAGGCCCAGGTCGGTGCCGTCGACCTGCCAGCGCATGTCGGTGCGGTTGTCCGAGCCGTGCCCGGTGACCTGGCCGACCAGTTCGACCTCGTGGACCAACGGCTTGCCGACGCTTTCGGCCACCGGCCCCGGTTCGACCGGATGCACGACCAGCGGCGGCGGATCCTGGGGCTTCTCGCCGGGACCGCCCGGCACGGGAACGGGGATCGGCTCGATCTCCGGGCGGAACTCGATGCGCGACAACTGGATTCCGCCGTTGCCCGAGCCGGTGCCGCTGCCCGTGCCTGAACTTCCTGTGCCGGAGCTGCCTGTGTCCGCACTGCCCGTATCCGCACTGCCCGTGCCGGAACCGCTGCCGCTGCCCGAGCTCGATCCGGTGCCGGGGGCGGGCGCCTCGGGCGTCTCCGGGTCCGAAGCCGCTGTCTCCGGTTTCGGCGTGTCGCGGATGTCGGGACACGGGTTCCGGCACGGATCCTCGGGCAGCGGCTCGGGAACGATGCGGGTGGTGTCCTGCGGCGGGTCCGGCACCGGCACCGGGGTGATCTCCGGGATCGGCACGGGAATGTCGATCTGCGGCGGCAGCACGATCGGCGGTGCCGGCGGCAGGTTCGGGTCGGGCTCACGGGCAAGCGGATCGAATCCCGTCTCGCCGCACAGATTCACCGGTGGAGGCGCCCACGGATGCGGAGCGGCCTGCGCGGGCGCGGGGACCGTCAGCACTCCGGCGAGCAGTACCCCGAAGAGCGCTGGGGATTCCAGCTTCCGCGGCAGCGCTCCCATATCTGTTGACTCCCTGGTCGAATTGGTCGCAGCTCGATCAACTTACCGGAACGGACGTGCTCCGGCCGGGCGCCGTGCGGCGCCGATCGCGATCGCGATGGAACCGTATTCGGGCCGGTCGCGTCCAAGCAGATATGAACGACATCGAGTACGGCTTCGGGACGGGCGACGGCACCGTCCACGTCTGGTCGTCACCGGCCGATCTCGACCTGGCAGGCACCGGCACCGCCGACGCCATCCAGCTGGATTTCGACGGCGACGGCCTGGTCGACGACGCGATGTGGGATTCGCACGGCACCGGCATCGCCGACGTGACCGCGCTGGATCTCGACGACGACGGCGTGCTCGACCACTTCTATACCGATCCCACCGGCCTCGGCACCTGGAATCACCAGGTCACCGGCTCGGCCGCCGACGCGTCCAGCGAACCGCTCGACTGGATCGTGCGCACCGGCCCCGAGCCCCTCGCCGCCCCGCAGTACGGTGCGGCCCCCACCGTCACCGAAGCCCTCGCCGACTACCCGATCCACCCGGAACCGATGGCGCACGCAGGCGCCGTGCACCAGGTTCCCCCGTGGGACCACCCGGCGTCGCCGCGAGACCTGCCGCCCGCCCCGAATCATCCCGAGCCGCAGCATCATTCGATGCTCGGGTCGGAGTATCCGATGTGGTCCGACCGCCAGGCCCGCCCCGGCGACCCGCCGCTGCCGACCGAGACCGCGCCGATGGGCGAACCGCCCGCGCAGGCACCCGACCTGTTCGAGGATTCGCACTCGCGCTGGTGATCCGCGAGCGCCCGCCGTTCTAACGCGCGGTCGTCCGCCGCCTGCTGTTCAGCGCGATCGCGAGAATCCCCAGTCCATACCCGACCGCGCCCGCCACGACCACCGGCAGTGAACGCCCGTCGTCGGGGATCAGCACGGCGGCGAGTGCGATGGCCGAGACGAACGCGATGTTGAAGACGGTGTCTTGCAGGGCGAACACCTGTCCGCGTCGCGCGTCGTCGATATCTATCTGCATGGTGGCGTCGCCGGTGAGTTTGATCGTCTGCCCGGCCAGCCCGAACAGGAAGGCGCCCGCCAGCAGCAGATGATGCGCGCGCTCGGCCGCCGCACCCGCCTCGGCCACGGCGATGGGCGTCACCAGGGTCAACTGCACGACCATCGCCGCCACCAGCCCGGTGACCACCGTGCGCGATCGGCCCAACCGCGGGATCACCAGCGGCGCGACGACGGCGGCGACCAGCATGCCCGCGGCCGTCGCGGCGATCGCCACACCGAACCCGATCAGCCCGCTGCTCAGCCCGGAACCCTCGGGCACATGCCGCAACACCAGCACCATGATCAGTGTGTTCGCCCCGAACACCACGCGGTGCGTGCCGATGCCGATCATCGCCGTGGTCACCGAGACCGACTGCCACACCGCCATCGCGCCGGTGCGCAACCCGGTGATGATCGCGTGCGCGGTCCCTTCCCGGACCTCGCTGCCGTCCTCCGGGCCGAGCACGCCGGACCGGAAGCCCGCCGCGAGGAGCGCGCCGAGCACCGAACCGGCCGCGCTGATCGCGACGGCGACGGCCGACCCGAAATCGCCCGCCCCGATCACCCCGATGGCGGCCACCGCGATGGCTGCGCCCGCGGCCGCGCACCCCGAGGCCACCGTGGCGAGCACCGAATTCATCGGCACCAGCCACTGCTGGGCGAGCACCTTCGGCAGCGCCGCCGAGACGCCCGCCATCACGAACCTGCTGATGCCGATCACGGCCAGCGCGAGCAGCAGCACCGGTGGCTCGGCGACCCCCGCGACCAGGCACACGCTCGTCACGCCGATCAGCACGCCACGCAGCACATTCGCCACCAGCAGCACCGCGCGCCGATCCCAGCGGTCGAGCAACGCGCCCGCGTAGGGCCCGATCACCGAATACGGCAGCAGCAGGACGGCGAAGCCGGCGGCGATGGCCAGCGGATCGGTCTCGCGCTCGGGATTGAACAGGATCGCGCCGGACAACGCCGCCTGGAACATCCCGTCACCGAACTGTCCGGCGAAGCGCACGATGGCCAAGCGCACCACGCCGGGACTCTCGCGCAGCGCCGTGCGCAGCCGAACGCGCGGCGCGTCGGCGAGCGGGCTGTCTTCTTGGCGACCGATCGACACCGCCCTGATTGTGCCCTCTCGACCGAGCACGGGCGGAGATACGTCCCTCAGTCAGCCCCAGCTGACCAGGGAACTGACGGCCGCGCGCATATCCGGCGCCATCGGCAGCTCGTCGAGTGCGCCCGCGTCTATCCAGGCGAAGGCGTCGTGTTCGCCCGGCGCCAGCGCCACCTCGCCGGGCTCCACCTCGACCAGGAAGCTGAACTTGCGCACCCTCGGTTTGGTGCGGGTGGCGTAGTCGATGCCGCCGAGGAACTCGGTGATGCTGCGCACCCGCAGCCCGGTCTCCTCGAACAATTCGCGCGCCACGCACTCGGCGAAGGTCTCCCCCGATTCCACGCCGCCGCCGGGCAGTTCGTACATGCCGCCGTGGTAGTCGTCGGGCACCCGCCGGACCACGAGGAGCTTCCGGTCGCGGAACACGGCGACACCGACCACGAAGTCGCTGATGCCGTCGCGGCGCGCCTCGGAGCGGAGCTGCCGCTCGATGCGATCGAGCGCCTCCCGTCGCATTTCGGCTCTCACCTCCGGTTCCGTTGGGGCGCATCGTGTTACGAACCCGGTGCCGTCGGGAGAGGGCTCCGTCGCCGGTTACCCTACGTGTCCTGTTCTCGCGTCGCCGCACCGGTCGGTACTGGTTGCCTGCCGTTCACCCGCTGGTCGCTCGCGTAAAATGCCGAGTGCAGGACAATTTACTAGGAATCAGGAGTACGTCGACCTCGAGTGCTCCTACCCTGAAAGGTGATCGGTGCACGGTCGGAGAGAGGAGGACCCAGATGTCCACACTCACGACGCCCCACATCGATGTCCACCGTGGCGGCGACCGCATGAAAACGCGGGTGTCCTGGTTGGATTCGAAGCATTCGTTCTCCTTCGGTGAGCACTACGACCCGGAGAACACCCACCACGGCCTGCTGCTGGTGAACAACGAGGACATCGTGCTGCCCGGGCAGGGTTTCGACACCCACCCGCACCGGGACATGGAGATCGTCACCTGGGTCCTAGGCGGCAGCTTGGTGCACCAGGATTCGCTCGGGCACAGCGGCGTCATCTACCCGGGCCTGGCCCAGCGGATGAGCGCGGGCACCGGCATCCTGCATTCGGAGAAGAACGACTCCTGGCGGCTGGACAACAGTGCCGAGCACCAGGAGCCCGTGCATTTCGTACAGATGTGGGTGGTGCCCGACGAGCCCGGCCTCACCCCCGGCTACGAGCAGCTGGAGATCGACGACGAGCTGGCGGGCGGCGGCCTGGTCACCGTGGCCTCGGGCCTGCCGCGCTACCGCGATCGCACCGCCATCGCGATCAACAGCAGCCATTCCGCGCTGCACGTGGCCCGCATGGCCGATGCGGAGCCCGGCGCCGAGCCGCAGGTGATCGACCTGCCGGACGCGCCGTACCTGCATCTTTTCGTCGCCCGCGGCGAGGTGGAGATGGAGGGCGTCGGACCGCTGTACGAAGGCGACGCGGTGCGCCTGACGCGCAGCGGCGGCCAGCGCATCACCGCGCACGGCCCGGCGGAGGTCTTGGTCTGGGAGATGCACGCGCGACTCGGCGGACAATGAGCGGTCCCTCGTTCGGTATGTCCGATTAACATCCGAATGTACGGAGCGCGATCAGTAGGCGACCGCCGCGCAGCGCCCCAGCAGAACCCGCGAGACCCGCAGCGAGTTCCCCAGCGGCACCGACTGAGAGGAAGTCCATGTCGCAATATCCCCCGCCCGGACAGTACCCTCCGCCGCCGCCCGGACAGTATCCGCCGCCCGGCGGGTATCCCCCGCCCGGACAGGGCGGCTACTGGCAGGAATCGCCGAAGGGCAAGGGGCTCGCCATCACCGCGCTGGTGCTCGGCATCCTGGCGTTGCTCAGCTTCTGGACCATCCTCGGCGGCGCCGTGTTCGGCCTGTTCGGCCTGATCTTCGGCATCATCGCCTTCGCCAAGGCCAGGAGGGGCACCGCGGGCGGGACCGGAATGGCCGTCACCGGTTCGATCTTGAGCGTGCTCGCCCTGATCGGCACGGTCCTGATCGCCATCGTCGGTTGGAGTTTCTTCGTCGATTCCGGCGGCAAGGATCTGCTCGACTGCCTGGACAAGGCCGGCAACGATCAGGCCAAGATCGACGAGTGCGAGCGGAAGTGGAACCAGAACATCGAGGATCGCTTCAGCGTCACGCTGACGCCGCGGCCGACGCCATAGGCGAGTTCATTCGTGCTTGGGCGGGATCGTCGCCGCCCTGGTAGCGGCGATCACCTCCGGTAGCTCCGGCCGGTAGTCCCGGTTCGGCCGCGCGACCCAGGTGCGGTAACCGGTGTGTTCATCGGCGGGCGATGGCAGCACGATTCGGCTGCCGGGCAAGGCGACCGCGGCGCAGACCCGGAAAAGGTCGGCGAAGAGCGCCATGTCCAGGTAGGAGTTGTCGGTCGGACCGGTCAGGAACGTCCAGCGCCCTGAACGCGGATGCGCGATGATCGGTCCGCCTTGTCGTCCGCCGGTGGTGAGCAACCCGCGCACCTTCGTGCCGAGGGAGGCGGGCATGACGACCGCGCCGACGGCCCCGACCTCGAGCATGATGCGACCGAGCGCCGGGTCGACGACGGCGTACAGCCCGTTGTCCTTGCGGTAGTGGCGGCAGCGGGCGAAGGCGTCCTGGTTGGCCGTGTACTCCTGAGCGGCCGCATGCGATGGCGAGGCGTCCGGCGATCCGAGTGGACCGTGACTGCCTGATTCAATGCGGAACGTGCTCATGACGAACCTCGCCTCGATACGGAGTGAACGTGACGGGTGAATCGGCCGTTGGTGTCGACCCTAGCCCTGCGCAACTGGGTTGACAATAGTCACACGCTGGCGTGTTGCCGAGGCGTAGCATCCCGTGCTATGGCACCCGTCTCGCCCACTGTCGCGCGTTGGGAGCTGGTGCTGCGCCTTCGCGAGTTGCGTGAGCAGCGTGGCTTCGATTCCGCCACCTTCGCCAAGCTGGTCGGCTTCACCCCGGCGAACTGGTCGCACGTGGAGAAGGGCAGGCGCGTACTCACCGGCAACACCATCGGTCCCGTGCTCGAACTGCTCGAGGTGACCGCCGAGGAGAGCACCGAACTGCTCACCCTGCTCGACGCCAGCAAACAGCGCGGCTGGTGGGCGAAGTCCTCCGCGCTGATCGGCCCGGAACTCCAGCGGCTGTACGGAATGGAGCACGGCGCGCAGAGCATCCGCAGTTACGACAGCCTGATCGTGCCGGGTTTGCTACAGACCGAGGCCTATGCCCGCGCACTCATCAGCGCCGACGTGATGATCCGTCCCGTGCAGGTGGAAGAGCTGGTGTCCATCCGCATGCGTCGCCAGGAACGGTTGCGCGGTCCGGACCGCGTCGAGCTCACCGCCGTCATCGGCGAAGCCGCGCTGTTGCAGCAGACCGGCGGCCCGGCCGTGCTGCACGGCCAGCTCGAACACCTGGCCAAACTGATCGAAGAACTGGACAGTGTCGAGGTGCGCGTCATCCCGTTCGCCGCGACCGCGGGCGCCACTCTCGGCGGTTGCAGCTTCCATCTGATCGACTTCGTCGGAGTGCAGCTGCCCACCTTCGGCTGGGCCGAGAGCGCGGTGTTCGGCGGTGCGGTCGACGACCCCGATCTGGTGCGCGATCTGAGCTTCGCCTACCTGCGCGCGTTGGAGCAATCGCTGACCCGTGACGAATCATTGGCCCTGATCAGACGGTACGCGCTCGGGTAAAATCCTGCCCATGGCCACCACCGCTAGCCCCCAGCCGGGCTCCACCGGCTGGTTCACGTCGAGCCGATCGAACAACGGCAACCAATGCGTCGAGGTCCGGTTCGATGGTGATGCGGTGCTCATCCGTGACAGCAAATACCGCCGCAACCCGGCCAACCGCCCCGCCGAAGAGCCCATCATCACCGTCACCGCGAGCGCATGGACTTCGTTCCTGACCTTGCTCAACAGTGGACGGGCGCACACCGACCTGATCGTCCACACCGCCGCGGACGGCGCCACCACGCTCCGCCACGGCGACGTCACCCTCACTTACACCCCCGAAGAGTGGGAAGCCTTCCTCGCCGGCGCGCACGACGGCGAGTTCGACAGCATCATCCTGCCCGCCTGATCGCCAGCCCCCGGTCGCCGCGCGACCGGGGGTTCACTCTGCGTGAACGGGCCGCGTCCGCGGCGGTTATCGCCTCGCGCGCTCGCGCCGGATCGGCATACTGGACATCGTGACTTCCGAACCGATCAGCCCCTCCGGCCTCGACCTGTCCCATCTCGACGACTCCGTCCGGGTGCAGGACGACCTGTTCGTGCATGTCAACGGCAAATGGCTGGACCACTATCGGATACCGGCCGACCGCGCGGTCGACGGCGCCTTCCGCGCGCTGTACGACCAGGCCGAGCTGGACGTCAAGGCCATCATCCAGAACGCCGCGGCCGAGGCGGCCGAGCCGGGCACCGACGCGCGCAAGATCGGCGACCTGTACTCGAGCTTCATGGACACCGAGACCGTCGCCGCCGCCGGGCTCGCGCCGATCTCCGCCGAACTCGCGGCCGTGCACGAGGTCGCCGATCGCAGCGCCTTCGCCGCGCTGCTCGGGCGGCTCCAGCGCACCGGCATCGGCGGCGCGGTCGGCGTCTACGTCGACACCGACGACAAGGACTCCAGCCGCTACCTGGTGCACGCGGGCCAGTCCGGCATCGGCCTGCCCGACGAGTCCTACTACCGCCAGGACGAATTCGCCGAGATCCGCGCGAAGTACATCGCGCACATCGGCCGCATGTTCGCGCTGGCCGCGGCCGATCCGCGCATCGCCGCGCTGCTGCCGGAAGACCTGGACTCGATCGGGCAGCGGGTGTTCGAGCTCGAGCGCAAGCTGGCCGCGGGCCACTGGGACGTGGTCCGCCGCCGCGACGCCGAACTGAGCTACAACCTCACCACATTCGACGCGCTGGTCGCCGAGAACCCCGAATTCGACTGGGCCGCGTGGACTTCGGCCCTCGCCGCAGGCGCGGGCAAGCCGGCCGACGAGCTGTTCGCCGAAGTGGTGGTGCGTCAGCCCTCGTACCTGCGCGCCTTCGCGCAGACCTGGGCCGAGGAAGATCCGGCCGACTGGCGGGCCTGGGCCGCGTGGCGCGTCCTGCGTTCGCGCGCGGCGTATCTCACCGACGAGGTGGTCGAGGAGAACTTCGACTTCTACGGCCGCACGCTCACCGGCGCCCAGGAGAACCGGGAGCGCTGGAAGCGCGGCGTCTCCCTGGTGCAGGAACTGCTCGGCGAATCGGTCGGCAAACTGTATGTGGCCGAGCACTTTCCGCCGGAGGCGAAGGCTCGGATGGTCGAGCTGGTCGCCAATCTCCAGGAGGCGTACCGTCGCAACATCTCCGAGCTGGAGTGGATGGGGCCGGACACCAGGAAGGCGGCGCTGGCCAAGCTGGAGAAGTTCACCCCGAAGATCGGCTACCCGGAGCGCTGGCGCGATTACTCCGCCGTGGTGATCGATCCCGCCGACCTGGTCGGCAACTACCGCAGCGGGTACTCGGCCGAGCACGATCGCGATCTGAAGAAGCTCGGCGGGCCGGTCGATCGCGACGAATGGTTCATGACCCCGCAGACGGTGAACGCCTACTACAACCCGGGCATGAACGAGATCGTCTTCCCCGCCGCGATTCTGCAGCCGCCGTTCTTCGACATGAACGCCGACGACGCGGCCAACTACGGCGGCATCGGCGCGGTGATCGGCCACGAGATCGGCCACGGCTTCGACGATCAGGGCGCCAAGTACGACGGCGACGGCAACATGATCGACTGGTGGACCGATGCCGACCGCGCCGAATTCGCCAAGCGCACCAAGGCTTTGATCGATCAGTACAGCGTGCTCTCCCCGAAGGACCTGGCCGACGAGCACACCGTCAACGGCGAATTCACCATCGGCGAGAACATCGGCGATCTCGGCGGCCTCTCCATCGCCTTGGAGGCGTACAAGATCTCGCTGAGCGGCGCCGAGCCCCCGGTCATCGACGGGCTCACCGGTTTGCAGCGCGTCTTCTACGGCTGGGCCCAGGTCTGGCGCACCAAGGCTCGCTCCGAGGAGGCCATCCGCCGCCTCGCCGTCGACCCCCACTCCCCGCCCGAATTCCGCTGCAACGCCGTCGTCCGCAACATCGACAGCTTCCACGAAGCCTTCGACGTCAACCCCGGCGACGCCCTCTACCTGGAACCCGCCGAACGCGTGAAAATCTGGTAGTCCTGTCGAAATCGCTTCAGCGGAGGCGGGATTCGTCTTCGGGATCGAAGAAGAAGATCTCGTCGGGTTCGGCGCGTAGGTGGAGTCGGTCGCCGAGGGCGAGGTGGAAGCGGCGGTCGACGCGGGCCACCACCTTGCCGGTGCGGCTGCGCCAGTCCTCCGAGGCGCCGTGGCTGTAGACGAAGGATTCGGCGCCGATTTCTTCGAGGATTTCGGCGGTGACCGTGAGGCCGGTCGCGGGATCGGCGGTGACTTCCCAGGATTCGGGGCGGATGCCGACGATGACGCGATGGCCCGCTGCGGCGCTGCGGGGCAGCGGGATTCGGAGGTTGTCGAGCACCGCGGCGCCGTCGCGCACGGGCGCGTCGAGGAGGTTCATGCCCGGCGAGCCGATGAAGCCTGCGACGAAGGTGTTGACCGGGTCGTCGTAGAGCGCGCGCGGGGCGGCGATCTGCTGAAGCCTGCCCTCGCGAAGCACGGCGACCCGGTCGCCCATCGTCATGGCCTCCACCTGGTCGTGGGTGACGTAAACGGTGGTGGCGCCGAGGCGTTTCTGCAAAGCGGCGATCTGAGATCGGGTGCTCACGCGCAGTTTGGCGTCCAGGTTGGACAGGGGCTCGTCCATGCAGAAGACCTGTGGCCTGCGCACGATTGCCCGCCCCATGGCGACGCGCTGGCGTTGCCCGCCGGAGAGCTTGGCGGGCTTGCGGTCGAGCAGATCCTCGAGCTCGAGCATCTCGGCGGCCTCCTTGACCCGGACGGCGGCCTCGGCCTTGTCGACTCCGGCATTGCGCAGCGCGAATCCCATATTCTGCGCGACGGTCATGTTCGGGTAGAGCGCGTAGCTCTGGAACACCATGGCCACGTCGCGCGCCCGCGGCGGCAGTCCGGTGACGTCGCGGCCGCCGATCAGAATGCGCCCGCTCTCCACCGATTCCAGCCCGGCCAGCATGCGCAGGCTGGTGGACTTGCCGCAGCCCGACGGTCCGACGAGGACCAGGAACTCCCCGTCGGCGATCTCGAGCTCCAAATCGTCGACAGCGGGCGCGGGCGCACCGTGATATCGGTGGGTCACCCGGTCGAAATGCACCGTCGCCATGCTGAAGTCTCCTCGTGTCGTCGCGGGAACTTACTTGGGTAGCTTGGGCGTGACCTGGCGGTCGACAATCGTCTGCAACTGCTGCGCGACATTCGCGAAAACCGTTGCGGGATCCGCATTCCGAAGTCCAATCTGCTCCAATCCTGTTCCGATGATCTGATCGCCGCCGGGCACGAAAACGCGAGCGTAATCCTGCGACTTGGTCAGCGGCAGTTGCTCGATCGCGACCTTCGCGTTCGGATTCTCGGCCAGGAATCGCTGCTCGCTCGGGTCGTGCACGGCCGATTTCCGTACCGGCATGTACCCGGTGTTCTGCGAGAAATACGCGGTGCTCTCGACATTGGTGACGAATTCGATGAATCTGAGCGCGTTGACTTTTCGCTCGTCCGAGATACGCGACGGGATGGCGAGTCCCGCACCGCCGGTGGTGACGCCGGGCCCGGTGGGATGCGGCAGGAACGCGGTGCCGAAATTCAGCTTGCCCTCGGCGTTCTTCTTTATCCCGCGCAGATCTCCGGTGGAGGCGATGGTGGAGGCGATCACGCCTGCGCCGAAATCGACCGCGATCTGCGGCTCGATGCCCGCGTATTTCTTGGTGTGGATCATCTGGCGCAGGAAGTTGCCCGCCGCGATGGTGCCGGGTTCGGTGAACTTCAGGGTCCAGCCGTCGGAGTACGCGCCGCCGAAGGTCCAGTTCGGGCCCTGGAAGGTCCAGGCCAGGTAGTTCTTCGCATCGCCCCAGCCGTGCGCGAGTTTGCCCTCGCCCACCACGGATTGGATCCTCGGGCCCCACTCGTCGAACTCCGGCCAGCTCTCCGGACCGCGATCGGGCAGTCCGGCCGCGGCCCAGACATCCTTGTTGTAATAGAACAGCGGCGTCGATCTGGCGTAGGGCAGCGCGTAATGCTTGCCGTCGAACAGGTAGTCGGCCGCCAGCGAATCGACGTAGTCGTCCAGCCGCACCCCGGCGTCGGCGAAGTGCCCGTCCAGGGGTTCGATGGTGCCGTTCAGCGCGTAGTTGAACCACCAGACATCCGAGAGCACAACCACATCCGGCAGCGCACCGCCGGAAAGTGCCGCGTTGAACTTCTGCGACACCTCCTCGTAGTTCTTGCCCGCGTCGACCAGGTCGACCCGCAGATCAGGGTATTTCGCGTGGAACCGCCGGATCAGCTCCAGCTCGAATTCCTTCGAGGTGCCAGGGTGATTCGACCAGAAGGTGATGGTGTTCGCGTCTCCGCCCTGCTCACCCCCGCCGCCGGTGCCCGCGCACGCGGTCAGCGCCACTCCCGCGGCGGCCGCGCCCGCCAGTCCGATGAATCCGCGCCGGGACAGCCCGGGGAACGGTGCTGCGGTCACGTGATTCCTCACTTTCCGACGGATCTGCCCGTCAACCCTTGACCGCACCGGAGGTGAGGCCCTTGATCATGTGGCGTTGCAGCAGCAGGAACACGACGAGGATCGGCAGCATGGTGAGCAGCGTCCCCGCCATCACCGGCCCCCAGTTGGTGACGCTGGGATTCTCGGTGTTCTGCAGCAGCGTCAGGCCGACCGGCAGCGTCGCGACGCGCGTGTCGTCGGCCATCAGGAACGGCCAGAGGTATTCGTTCCACTCGTTGACCAGCGTGACCACCGCGAAAGCGACCATCGTCGGCCCGGACATCGGCAGCACCACCCTGGTGAGCAGCCGCCACCAGTTGGCGCCGTCCATGCGGGCCGCTTCGATGATCTCCGTGGGCAGCGAGAGGAAGTGGTTGCGCATCAAGAAGGTTCCGAAGGCGACGCCGCAGAGCGGCACGATGATGCCCTGAAAGGTGTTGCGCCACCCCCACTGCGCGACGAGCGCGTAATTGGAGATGACCGTGATCTGGTTCGGCACCATCAGCGCCGCGATGATCACCAGGAAGATCACCGTCTTGCCCGGGAAGCGCAGAAACACCAGGCCGTAGGCGCTGAGCACGCCGAGCGCGAACTTCACCGCGGCGATGGTCCCGGTGACGAGCAGCGAATTGCGCAGGAAGGTCCAGAACGGCAGCGCCGAGGTGGCCTCGGTGTAGTTCTCCGGATGCCAGCTGTGCGGCCAGTACACGGCGGGCTGGGTGTAGATGTCCGGGCGCGCCTTGAACGAGGTGATGACGATCCAGAACAGCGGGACGCCGACGACGGCGAGCACGCACACCATGGCCGCGTACCCGAGCAGGGTCGCCGCCCGCTGCCGTCGGCGGTACGAACGTGTCTGCGGCCCTGTGTTTTTCATCGTTCGCCGGGTCTCATTGCTCGCCCCGATCCATCACGCGTACCTGGATCAGCGTGACGACCAGCAGCACCAGGAACATGAGCGTGGCGACGGTGGCGCCGTACCCGGCCCGGAAGTTGCGGAACGATTCCTGATAGACCTGGTAGACCATGGTCGTCGTGCCGGTGCCGAGCGGCCCGCCGCGCGTCATCACGTTGATGATGTCGAAGACCTGCAGCGAGTTCAGCAGCACCGTGATGGACAGGAAGAACGTGGTCGGGCGTAGTTGCGGCAGCAGCACTTCGGCGAACATGGTCCAGCGGCTCGCGCCGTCGATCTCGGCGGCTTCCATCAGATCCGCCCGCACGCCCTGCAGGGCGGCCAGGTAGATGACGAAGGTGTAGCCGAGGTTCTTCCAGATGTAGGTGACCGTCACCATGAACAGCGCCCAGTTCGGGTCCTGGTAGAAATCCGGCACCCGCTCGACGCCGACGCGGCGCAGCAGATCCTGGACCAGCCCGAAACTGGGATCGAAGACGAACTGGAAGGCCACCCCGATCGCGGCGCCGGAGATGACGAACGGCGCGAAGACCGCCGATCGGACGACGTTGCGGCCGAACAGCTTCCGATCCAGCAGCAGCGCGAGCGCCAAGCCGAGCGCCATGCTGCCCAGTACCGCGGCCAGCGTGAAGACCACCGTGTTGGTGACGATTTCCCAGGAATCGGCCCGGCTCCACCACTCCCGGTAGTTCGCGAAGCCGATGTAGCGGGCCACCGGGTCGGAGATGTTCCAGTCGGTGAAGGAGAGCCGGATGTTGTCGACCAGCGGCCGGTAGACGAACAGCGTCAGCAGCGCCAGATTCGGCGCGACGAGCACGAGGAACAGCCCGTAGTCCTGCCACGGCTTGCCCCGAAGCCCCCTGTCGCGGGGTTGCGGTAGCACTCGCTCCGGCCGTGTTCGCACGGCGGAGACTTTACGACGCGCGCAGCAAATGTTCGGTGAATATCGCCTGGCGGCGCGCTGAACATTCGACCAGTTCGCGTGCCGCCGTCGAACCGATATCCGTGACCAGCTATTTCGTGGCGAAGACGGCGGCAAGGACGAAAACGCCGACCGCGCGGCGGTGCGGGGTCGGCGTTTTCGTGGCTATTACCTGGGGATCAGTTCCAGTCGCCCAGGCCGTCGCGCGAGTTCAGCGTCCCGCCCGCGGTGTTCTGCACGATGACCGGATCGCCCTTCTGCGCGTTCTCGAAGAACCAGCGAGCGTCCTCGGTGCTCACGTTCAGGCAGCCGTGGCTGGCGTTCGACACACCCTGCTGGCCCACCGACCACGGGGCGGCGTGCACGAAGATGCCGCTGTTGGAGATGCGGGTGGCGTACTCGACCTCGAGCTTGTAGCCCTCGGGCGCGTCGATCGGCACGCCGTAGGTCGAGGAATCCATGATCATCTTGCGGTTGCGCTCGCCGACGATGTAGATGCCGTTCGGGGTCTCGTACTTGGGCTTGCCCATCGAGGTCGGCATTTCCTTGACCACCTCGCCGTTGCGGGTGACGGTGATGGTCTTGGTGGTGTCGTCGGCGGTGGTGATCAGCGCGTCGCCGATGCGGAACGAGCTGGTCGTGCCGCCCGCGACCACGGTCACGTCGGTGTTGTCCGGCCAGAAGTCGTACGGCCGCCAGCGCACCTGCCGGTCGCTGAACCAGTAGAAGTGGCCGGGCGCGTCCTTGGCAGAGGTGATCTTGATTGCCTTCTCGGCGGTGGCCTGGTCGGTGACCGGCTCCTGGAAGGTGATGATGATCGGCTGCGCGACGCCGACCGTCTCGCCGTCGGCGATGTTGATGGTCGGCGGGGCGAAGTTGGCCTGCGGAGCGGGATCGGTGGCCGCGGCGGCCGATCCCGAACCGACTCCGGAAACGCCCTGCTCGGCCTGAGCGGGAGCGACGATCATGGCACCGGCCGCCGCGATCGCCGCGGACAAGAGGACGCCCCGCCGAATGCGGCGGGCTAGCCGGTTTTCCTCGCGGAAACTCGACAGCGACCTGTTGTTCGAAGCGGCTTGCATAGGTTTTCGTCCATTCCAGCTCTCGCGCGCGCGTACGCGAGCGAGATATCTCATCGGTTTGGTGCTCGGGCGCCCGCGAACCGTGTCGCGAGTCCATCGGAGCTGCCATGGGTATTGCCGGGGGCCTGCGAAGCACCCACGGGCATGACAGCCCAACCCCGTTCATTCCTACCGTCCCGGCACGACATGAAGCCAGTGGCGATATTCGGTTATGCGCCCGCACGGTCGGATGTGTTATGGAACACATAAGCCATTGACAGTCATTGCCTTTCGGTAAACGGCCCGGTCAGGTCGGCAAGTGCGGTGCCGGGGCGGCAACCTGCCGTCCGTCCGGTTTTGTGCAAGATCAAACAATTTCGTGACCGAAATCACTCGATGACGTCGAAGGGAATCGACCGATGCGGCCCGGTCGCGATGTTGTGCGGCACCGAGAGTGGCGTCCGTCCGCGCGCGTAGCGCGGCGGCAGAGCGAGGCGGACGCGGCGGAGCAGTGTGGCCAGCACCACGCGCAGTTCGTAGTCGGCGAGGCTCGCGCCGACGCAGCGTCGATGTGCCCCACCGTACGGCGCGAGCTCGAACGGACCGTAGCGACGGTCGAGGAATCGCTCGGGCCGGAATCGGGCGGCATCGTCCCAGGTGTCCGGGTCGGAGTGCAGCAGGGGCAGCGCGAGGCCCATCGTGTCGCCGGCGCGCACCCGCACGCCGCGCAGCGTGACGGGCTCGGTCACCCGGCGCAGCACGATCGGCACCGGCGGGTGCAGGCGCAAGGTCTCCTGGCAGACGGCGTCGAGATAGGGCAACCCGGGGAGAGCGGCGGGCGAATCACCCGCCTCGCGCAGTTCGGCGCGCAGCCTGCGCAACGCCTCGGGTACGCGGTGCAGATGGTAGAGCGCCCAGACCAAGCTGGTCGCGGTGGTCTCGTGCCCGGCAACGAGCAGGGTGCGCAGCTGATCGCCGAGATCGGCGTCGGTGGGGGCGCTTCCGTCGTCGTAGCGCGTGCTCAGCAGCAGGCCGAGGATGTCGCAGTCGTCTTGGCGCGCAGTGCCTTTGCGCTCGGCGAGATCCGCCTGGACGAGCCGGTCCAGATGTTCGCGCGCCGCGACGAACCGATCCCACGGCGCGCGGCCGAACGCACCGCGGCGCAGCGCGGGCAGCAGCAGCAGCGGGCCGGAGAAGGCGGTCAGGAACTCGGTGATCGCGGCGGTGTAGGCGACCCGTCGCTCGCGGGCGCGCACGCCGAAGACCGCCTCCAGGATCACCCGCAGCGTGATCGAGCGCGCCGCGGCGCGCGAATCGATCCGCGTCCCCGGTCGCCACGGCGTCGTCTTACCCGGTCGCCACGGCGTCGTGCCGCCGTCGATCTCGTCGAGCGTCGCGGCCTGTATCAGCTCGCCGTAGGCGCGGACCCGCGCACCGTGGAAGGCGGGCGCGAGCAGGGTCCGATCCCGCCGGTGCCTGGCGCCCGAGGTCAGGATCAGCGAGGCCGGTCCCACCAGCGGCTCGATCGGATTCGGCCGCGGCGGTTCCAGCAGCTCCGTCGGCGCGCGGAACAGTTCCCGCGCGCCTGCCGGTGTTCCGGTGAACAGCACCGCACCGAAGCCCGGGAAGCGGACGTAGAAAGGATCCCCCTCGCGGGCCCGCCGCCAGCGGAAATACCGTTCGAAGTCCAGCCCGGCCGCGAGCGCGTGCAACGGGAACAGTCGCGGCGGCGCGGGGACGGCGGTCTCGGTCGGCATGCCTTTACCTACGAGTTGCCCGCGGCGGCGGTTCGACCGGAGAGGTCAGTGCGGCGAACTCCAGCGCCCGAACGGCGTCGCGAGGCAGGACGCGCCGGTGGCCATGTTCCAGGCGAGGGCCGCCGCGCCGAGGCACACCACGGTTCCCTCCTCGGTGCTGACCTGCGCGCGCGATCCTTCGAAGGCGATGGACAACGCGATGGTCCTGCCGTCGCCCGGATCGGGATCGGTGATCGAGGTGAGGGCGAGTGCGTCAGGGCCGAAGCCGAGGGCGACCGGAATCCCGCCCGCGCCTTCGCTCGCTCCGATGCCGCCCGCGGCGCCGATGCCGAGCGCGGTGGCTCCCGAGGTTGCGCGGGCATAACCCACACCGTCGAAACCGGCCGAACGCGCTTCCCCGAGTGTGTCGGTGGCGGCACGGCAACCGCTGCGACCATCGATGACGGTGATATCGCCGCCGTACTCCGCACTGCAATGCGCATCGGTTGCCGATGCGAGGGCGGGGAACGCGAACGAGCTGCCCACCGCGGCGGTCGAGCAGATGAGTGCGCTGATCAGCTTCACGGACAACCCCTTTCGCGCCGTAGTGCCCACCATACCGAGACGGTTGCCCGCGGAGTTGTGCCGCTGCGTGCCCGCTCGAGTGTGCCTGCCGAGCCCGTTCCGACTCGACTACCGCGTTGCTGATGGTGTATGCATGGCGTGATATTTGAAGATCAGGTCGTCAACTTCGGATTCTTACGGGGGTGTGAGTTCGGAGCGTTACAGCTCGGGAGGACTGTACGTGTCTCGTCAACTGCTATCCGGTATCGCGCTCGCGATCGGAACCGCCGCCGCCGTGTTCGCCCTGGTGGCCTGTAGCTCGACGATCAGCGGCACCGCGCAGCCCGCGGTCGACAGCGGAACCATCGACGCGGTCAACACCAGCACTCCGAAGACCTCCGCGCCCAGGTCCAGCGCCAGGCCCACCTCCGGCAGGCCGACGCCGACGGGCGGCAACACCGATTTCGAGGCCTCCATCGGCGATTGCGTCACCTTGGGCGGCACCACGACCAACGCCACCATCGCGAAGGCCTCCTGCGGCAGCCGGGCATCGAACTACAAGGTCATCGGCAAGACGCCGACCAGCTCGGGCTGCCCGGCGGACCGCGACAACTACTACGCCGAGACCATCAACGGCGTGCAGCAGGGCGCGCTGTGCCTGGACATCGATTGGGTGGTCGGCGGCTGCATGGACGTCGGCGGTGACGACCCGAAGCGGATCGACTGCACCGAGCGCGGTACTCAGGGCGTCCGGGTGACCAACATCAAGACCGGCGCGACCGACGCGAGCGTCTGCGACAGCGGCATCGGGTTCGAGTACTCCGAGCGCCGCTTCGTGGTCTGTGTCGAGGAGCTGTAACTCGCACTAGGTTGGACCGGTGACCACCGCCCAGGAGCTACCCCGGCTGCATTCGGCGACCGGGCGGTGGATCCTGCTGGCGACCATCCTCGGTTCCTCGGTCGCCTCGTTGGACGCGACAGTCGTCAACATCGCGCTGCCCCGCATCGGGGAAGCCCTCGACACCGACGTGGCCGGTCTGCAGTGGACGCTCAACGGCTACACCCTGACGCTGGCCTCGTTCATCCTGCTCGGCGGCTCGCTCGGCGACAAGCTCGGCAGGCGCAAGGTCTTCGTCTGGGGCGCGGTCGGTTTCGCGATCGCCTCGGTGCTGTGCGGCGCGGCCGTGAACATCGAGATGCTGGTGGCGGCGCGGGTGCTCCAAGGCGTGGCGGGGGCGATGCTGACGCCGGGCAGCCTGGCATTGATCTCCTCCTCGCTCGACGAACGCGATCGAGGCGCGGCGATCGGGCTGTGGTCCGGTTTCGGCGGGGTGGCGGGCGCGCTCGGGCCGTTCCTCGGCGGCTGGCTGATCGACTGGGTCGGCTGGCAGTCCATCTTCTTCATCAACGTGCCGCTGGTCGCGGTGGTCGTGGTCGTCGCGCTGCGCCACGTGCCGGAGAGCGTCGACCCCAACGCCGTCGCGCGGCTCGACGTCCCTGGCGCGGTGGTGGTCGCGCTGGCGCTCGGCGCGCTGACCTTCGGGCTGATCGACGCGATGCCCCTGCTCGCCGCGTCCGGCGTGCTGTTGCTCGCGGTGTTCGTGGTGATCGAGCTGCGCAGCGACCATCCGCTGGTGCCGCCCGCGCTCTTCCGTTCGCGGGTGTTCACCGCGGCGAACCTGGTGACGCTGGCGGTCTACGCCGCGCTCGGCGGCGTCTTCTTCCTGCTCGTGCTGGAACTCCAGCTGGTGGCGGGCTATACGCCGTTGCTGTCGGGGCTGGCCACGGTGCCGGTCACGCTGATCATGCTGGCGCTGTCCGCGCCCGCCGGGCGATGGGCCCAGGTGCACGGACCGCGCATTCCGATGACGCTCGGACCGCTGCTGGCCGCCGCGGGATTGGTGCTGCTGCTCCGCATCGGACCGAATGCCGGATACGTCGGCGACGTGCTGCCGGGAGTCGTGGTCTTCGGGCTCGGTCTCGCCGTGCTCGTCGCGCCGCTCACCGGCGCCGTGCTCGGCGCGGTGCCCGCGTCCGAGGCCGGTATCGCCTCAGGGGTGAACAACGCCGTCGCCAGGACCGCGCAGCTGCTCGCGGTCGCCGCGCTGCCCGGGCTGGCGGGCATCTCCGGTTCCCTCGCCGACCCGGCCGCGTTCGACGACGGGTTCGAGACCGCCATGTGGATCTGCGTGGGGCTGTTGGCGGCCGGGGCGCTGATCGCCGCCGTGCTGTTGCGTCCGCAGCGCCATGCGCCGGATCTGAAGAGCGTCGAGTGCCTGCCGCAGTGCGCCGTCGCGGGCCCTGCTATCGCACCCCGGCGGAGCCTCGTCGATGACGCGACGCACGGGAGCGCTGAAGCCCCCTAGGCGGAAGCTCCATAGATACAGAAGGGAGCGGGCGATATCGCCCGCTCCCCGTCGTCCGCACGGTGGCCGATCAGATCGGCACGAAGCCCGAGCCGGGCCCGCCCCGCGCGTTGAGGTCGTTCATGATCGCACTCATGTTGGTGCCGACTTCGGGACCGAAGCAGGCGATGGCCAGGTAGGCGTTCACCATGCCGACCAGGGTGGTACCCACCACCACGGGAGCGCCGGAATCACCCTCCACGACGCACATCTGGCTCCAGGTCTCGACATTGGTGCCGAACACGTCGCCCCACGCGATGCCACAAGTGTTGCCGGTGGTGCGGCCTTCCTTGCAGACGATCATCGGGAACTGGGCAGGCGCGCCGATGCCGGTGATGGTGACGTTGCCGATCCGGTTGACCGGGGTGATCGCGCCCCCGTCGAACTCGATGACGGCGTAGTCCAGCTCGGAGTTGGAGTAGACGAAACGACCGATCTGGCCCGCGCCGCGATCGGCCTCGGAGTACACCTTCGCACCCGCGTCGCCGCAGTGTCCGGCGGTCAGTCCGACAAGTCTGCCCGCGCTGTCGTGACCCACCGTGGTGACGGTGCACTCGAACATATTGTCGATGATGATGCCGGATCCGCCCCCGATCACCGGCGGCGCGGCAGCCGCGGGGCCCGCGCCCGTCCCTAGCAGCGCCGCGCCGAGGGCGACGGCGAAGACGGCGTTGGCCGCCTTGACGAGTTTGCTGAACATGTCCCTCCAGATGTCGGAAGCCCGCACGATATCAATCTGTCGCACCCATCGTGTCAGTATTCGGTCTCGGGCGCGTCTCGTACCGAGGATGCCTCGGAGGTGCCGCCGAATCGTAATCGCGATAGCTAATCTCTATTACTGAGCTCAATTGGACGACACGCCCAATGTGTTTCAAATTCGGTAGAACTCATTCAGCAAGCATTCAAAATGACGCCAGCTTTTAGATGAAAGATTTCCTCGTAATTGACCGGAGATAGAAGAGAAGCCCATATGGCGGCGCCTCAACTGTAACTTGTTCTAAAATTTTGGTGCTTAATTTTGGTGCCGGAGACAAGGAGGTCGCAGCGTTCTCGTGAGGTTTCCACGAAGGTGACTCGAATCTATGACTGCAATCACATGACGATGGTGTGTTCTGCACTACTCCGTAGTAAGGTGCGTCAAGCAAACAAGTCGTCGGGGTGAGCAACCGGCGTCGAGAGGGGTTAGTCAGTGCAGTCGACCAAGAGTCCTCCCACGGGATCACGGATAAGTGAAGCGGTCGATTGGACGAGGTCGTACTGGGAAGACCATCCCAAGCGGTCACTGGAGACCTTCGGCCGTCAGATCACGATGGGTATCGCCGCGGTAGCGGAACTGTTCATCGCCATCTTCCGGCGGCGGTTCCCCTTCGGTGAATTCGTCCGGCAGTGCGCCTTCATGGCCAATGTGGCCGCGGCCCCCACGTTGCTCGTCGCGATTCCGATCGGCGTCATCGTCTCGATTCAGGTCGGCGCGGTCGCCGGTCAGGTCGGCGCGACGTCGTTCATCGGCGCGGCCAACGGCCTCGGCATCATCCAGCAGGGCGCGCCGCTGGTCACCTCGATCATGATCGCGGGCGCGGTCGGATCCGCCATCTGCGCCGACCTCGGCTCGCGCACCATCCGCGAGGAGATCGACGCCATGAAGGTGATGGGCGTCGATCCGATGCGCCGCCTGGTCGCACCGCGGCTCGGCGCCGCGATGCTGGTCAGTGTTCTGCTCTGCGGCTTCGTCGTCTTCGTCGGCTTCCTGACCGGCTACATCTTCAACATCTTCGCCCAGGGCGGCACGCCGGGTTCGTACGTCAGCACCTTCTCGTCGTTCGCCGTGACCCGTGACCTGTTCGTCGCGTTGGTGAAGTCGCTGATCTTCGGCCTGCTGGCCGCCATCATCGCCTGCGATACCGGTCTGAACACCCGCGGCGGCCCCGGCGGTGTCGCCAACTCGGTGAACTCGGCGGTGGTCAGCTCCGCGCTGATGCTCTTCGGCGTGAACCTCATCATCACCCAGGTCTACAACGCACTCTTCCCCCCACAGGTGGTCTGAGCCGGTGTCATCAACCTACGTACCGCCGCTGCTGCGGCCCCTCCAGGGACTCAAGCGTTCCGCGCAGGCGCCGGTCGATCTCGTCGCGCGGCTCGGCCATCAGGTGTTCTTCTTCCTGCGGTCGGTCGGCTCCATTCCGCTGGCGCTCAAGCAGTACCCCAAGGAAGTGTGGCGGCTGCTCTCCGACGTCACTTGGGGCAACGGCAATCTCGTCGTCGGTGGCGGCACCATCGGCGTCATCGTGATCCTGAGCGCGTTCGGCGGCATGACCGTCGGCATCCAGGGTTACACCTCGCTGAACCTGCTCGGCCTCAGCCCGATCACCGGCGCGATCTCCGCGTTCGCGACCACCCGTGAACTCGGCCCGCTGCTCGCCTCGCTGGCCTTCGCGGCCCAGGCGGGCTGTCGATTCACCGCGCAGCTCGGCGCGATGCGCATCTCCGAAGAGATCGACGCGCTCGAGTCGGTGGCCATCCGGCCGCTGCCTTACCTCGTCAGCACCCGGATGTTCGCGGCGATCGTCGCGATCGTCCCGCTGTACTGCCTCGGCCTGGCCACCGCCTACCTCTCCTGCTCGCTGACCGTGCAGCTGGTCGGCGGCACCGCCAGCGGCACCTACGCGCACTACTTCTACCAGTTCCTGATACCGACCGACGTACTGTATTCGCTGCTCAAAGCGATCATTTTCGTCGCGATCACCACCTTCATCCAGTGCTACTACGGCTTCTTCGCCTCCGGTGGCCCGGAAGGCGTCGGTGTCGCGGCGGGGCGGGCGATCAAGATGTGCATCATCCTGGTCGTTTTCGCGGACCTCTTCATGACGTTGGCGATATGGGGGGTCAACCCCGGAATCCGGATCTCGGGGTAAGGGCCAGATGATCATCGATCCCAGTGGGCGCGGGCCCACGATGCGGCAGTTGCTGATCGCCGGCGTGTGCGGACTCGTCGTCTTCGCGCTGGTGCTCGCTTTCCTCATGGCGCGCTACACCGGCTACTTCGTACCCAAGGTGAACGTCGTCGCCAGCCTGACCACGACCGGTGACGGCCTGCCGTCGGAAGCCGACGTGAAGTTCCGCGGCGTCCTGGTCGGCGTGGTGGACTCGGTCGAGGTCGCGGCGAAGGGCGAACTGCAGAAGGTGCAGATCGAACTGAAGCCGGAGTACGCGGGCGACATCCCGTCCAACGTCACCGCGCGCGTGGTGCCGAGCAACCTGTTCGCCGTCACCTCCATCGAACTGGTCTTCAACGGACCGGCCGACACCTACCTGAAGGAAGGCTCGATCATCGAGGAGGACCGCAGCAAGGGCACGATCGCGCTGCAGGACACGCTGACCACGGTCCGCAACATCCTGGACAAGATCGACCCGGTGCAGTTCGGCCGCGTCCTCGGCACCCTCTCGCAGGCGCTGGACGGCAGCGGCCGGATGCCGGGCTCGACCATCGAGCGGCTGGACCGCTGGGTGCTCGCGGTCGACGAGTCCATTCCGGATCTCGGTGTGCTGCTCGACGACTTCTCCGGTTCGTTCCGCGCGCTGAACCAGTCGGCGCCCGAACTGCTCGACGTGCTCGGCAGCTCGGTGCAGACCGCGACCACCATCGCCGAACGCCGCGACGAGCTCGTCGCGCTCATCACCGGGACCAGCGGCACGGTGGACACGGTGAACGCCCTCTTCGCCCGCAACCCCGATGTCGGCAAGCAGGTCACCGTCGGTACCGCCGACATGTTCGGCGCGCTGACGGCCGACCCCGACGCCATCACCAGGACGCTGCTGAACTTGAGCGAGTCGACCAGGGCGATGAGTACCACCTTCCACTGGGGTCCGCAGCAGCAACAGGTCTGGAACGCCGGTATCACGCTGACGCCGTACAAGCCGTACACCGTCGCGGACTGCCCGCGCTACGGCGGGATGGCAGGCCCGAGCTGCGCCACCGCTCCCGAGGTGAACGAACTGCCGCCGCTGCCGGAGAACCTGCGGCCGCGCGCGCTGGAATCGGCGGCCGGTCTGCCACCGGTGGTGCCGATGCCCGGCCTGCCGCTGATCCCCGGCGTCACCATGCCCGATCCGGGCCGGGTCGTCGCCGACCTGCAGCAGAACGCGCAACAGCCGTTCGCGGGCACGCCACTCGAGGGCCTGTTCCCGATGCTGCCCGGCCTGCCGGGCATGGCGCCCGCTCCCGCGCCCGCGGCGGCTCCCGCCGCGACCCCGGCGGCCGCCCGCCCGATCTCCTATCAGGGTGACGCGGCGATCGAGCAGCTGCTCGGCCGCAAGCCGACCACCGCGGAGTACCTGCTGCTGAGTCCGATTCTGAAGGGCGGAACCTTGCAAGTGTCCGAGAATGGTGCCGTCCGATGAGTATTCGTAAGCCGCTGATCGGTTTCGGACTCTTCGCGATCGTCTCGATCCTGGTGACGGTGGTCGTCTGGAACACGCTCGCGCGCGTGGTGCCCGGCGACACCAAGACCTACTCCGCGACGTTCACCGATGTGCTCGGCCTCCGCGAAGGCGACGACGTGCGCATGGCCGGTGTCCGGGTCGGCAAGGTCGAGAAGATCGAGCTGGCTCGTGACAATCGGACCAGGGAGTCGGTCGCGAACGTGACGTTCATCGTCGAGAGCGACCAGACCATCTACGACGACACCAAGGCGCTGGTCCGCTACCAGAACCTGATCGGCCAGCGCTATGTGGCGTTGTCCCCGGGCGGAGCGTCGAATCCCGCGCCGCTGAAGAACAATGCGTCGATTCCGCTGGAGCGCACCGAGCCGTCGTTCGACGTGTCGGGTCTGCTCAACGGATTCCAGCCGCTGTTCCAGGTACTGCAGCCCGAGCAGGTGAACCGCCTCTCGGAGACGTTCATCCAGGCGCTGCAGGGCGACAACGTCTCGCTGAGCTCGTTCATCGTGCAGGCCGCCCAGCTGGCCACCGATTTCCAGCGCCGCGACGCGATCCTGTCCGACGTGATCACCAACCTGTCCGGTGTGATGGCGGGCTTGGCCAAACGAGGTGATGAATTGGAGACCCTGGTGACCCAGACCCGGGCCTTGATCGGCGGACTCTACGAGCAGGGCCAGATCCTGCTGCATTCCACCGAGCAGATCGCGAGCGCGACCACGTCGCTGGTCGGCATGGTCGGCAACATCCAGCCCAAGCTGCAGGTGGCGCAGAACTCCACGAGCGCCGCGCTGACGCTGCTGCTGGCCAACGGCGCCAAGCTGGACCAGGCCGCGATCGACGTGCCGAACATCCTCTCGGCGGCAGGTAGGCACACCTCCGAGGGCGGCTACGCCAACGCCTACCTGTGCGGCCTCGACGTCTCGCTGTACGGTGTGCTCTTCCCCCGCGGTCTGTTCTCGCAGATCGGCGGCAACGCGCACTCGGCGGTGTGCCGCCCATGATCGCGAAGATGAAGAACCGCTTCGACAGCAACCGCTACTTCTGGCTCGGCCTCATCGGCGCCGCTCTGATCGTGGTGCTGCTGATGGCATCCGGCATCATCCGGATGCTCGGCGTCGGCGATCAGACCGTCAAGGCCGAGTTCGTGCAGGCGGCCGGTATCAAGGTCGGCGACAAGGTCAACGCCGCGGGCGTTCCGGTCGGCACGGTGACCGGTGCGAAGCTCGAGGGCGGCCACGTGCTGCTCACGATGAACGTCGACAAGAACGTCGAGCTCGGTCCGGACGCGCGCGCCTCGATCAAGATGGCCACCCTGCTCGGCGCCAGGTACGTCGACCTCGATCCGGGCAACGGCTCCGGACTGAAGGACGGCCGGATCCCGTTGTCCAACACCGCGGTTCCGTACAACCTGGCCGACGTGGTGCAGATCGGCACCCCGAAGTTCGAGGCGCTCGACACCGCCAAGCTCGCCGAGTCGCTCAATGTCATCAACGAGTCGATGGGCGGCTCGGCCGAGCTGACGGCGCAGGCGCTGGACAGCGTCGGCGCGCTGGCCAAGGTGATCGACACCCGCCGCGACGAGGTCGACAAGCTGCTCAAAGACTTGGACCGGGTCACTCAGATCCTCGGCGACAACCGCAACAGCGTGCTGCTGGTGATCACCCAGGGCGAGGCCATCGCCAACCGGGTGATGGAGCGGCAGGACCTGCTGCGTCAGCTGCTCGACAACATCGCCGCGCTGACCAAGCAGCTGCAGGAGATCGGCGCGCAGAACGAGGGTCAGCTCGGCCCGACCATCCAGCAGTTGAACACCATGGCCGAGGGTCTGCAGAAGAACAAGGACAACCTGGATCGGATGCTGTCGATCATGCCGCCCACGGTGCGCTACCTGGCGAACTCGTGGGGTGGCAGCGGCCCGTACGGCGACGTCGGTCTGCCGTGGCTGTTCCCGGACAACTGGTTGTGCTTCGCACAAGCCATCGAGGGGTGCCAGTGATGAAATTCGCCACCACAGGCAAAATCAAGTCCGTCGCAAAGCTTTTCGCGATCAGCGCCGCCGCGCTGACGGTCGGCAGCTGCTCGCTGTTGCCCACCTCGGTGAACGACGCGCTCGGCGGCACCATGCACATCACCGCCGACTTCGAGAACATCGCCGGCATCTACGAGGGCAACCCGGTCACGGTGCTCGGACTCCAGGTCGGCAAGGTCGACAAGATCGTGCCGAAGGGCACCCTCGTCGAGGTGCATCTGTCGATCGATTCCGGGGTGAAGATCCCGAAGAACGCGGAGGCGGCGATCGTTTCGCCGTCGATCGTCACCGATCGGCACATCGAGCTCACCCCCGTCTACACCGAGGGCGAGGCGATGAGCGAAGGCACGCATCTGCCCAAGGCGCGCACCAGAACCCCGGTCGAGCTGGACACGATGATCAAGACCATCGATCAGTTCGCCGCCGCACTCGCGCCGCAGGAGGGTTCCGAAGGAATCGGCCCGCTCGCCGGCCGGGTGCTCTACCCGATGCTGGACGGCAACGGCGCGAAGATGCGGGACACCCTCAACGCGCTCTCCGGCGCGCTGAAGGTCGGCGTCGACAACAAGGACGCGATCTCCAATATCATCGTCCAGCTCAACGAGCTGACCACGATGCTGGCCCAAAACGACCAGTCCGTGCGCGATTTCAGCAACCGGGTGACCCAGATGACCGGTCTGCTCGCCGAGCAGGCGCCCGGTCTGCAGGCCACGCTCGACCAGCTCAACGACTTCCTGGCCAACACGAGCACCACGCTCGTCGATTACCAGGATCAGCTGTCGGGCAGCCTGACCGGGCTGACAAACGTCACCCAGCAGCTCAGGGACAACGCCTACGGCCTCACCGAGGTCACCGACGTGGCGCCGATGGCACTGCAGAACGTCGACCGGATCGTGAACCGCGAGGGCCGCTACGTGCGCCTGCACGCCATCATCGGCACCGCGCTCAACGGCGAGATCGTCGCGCTGTTCTGCGAGCGGATACAGATGAAGGCCGACGGGTGCCGCACCGGAAATATGCAGGACTTCGGACCCGACTACGGACTCACCGCCGCACTGCTTGGACTGACGAAATGACGTACCGCATGACGATCAAGGCACGCAGGGCGCTCGTCGCCGTCGCGGCGGTGGCCGGGGTGGGCATCACCTCCGGCTGCGGTCTCACCGTCGAGGATCTACCGCTGCCCAAGCCGGGGCAGGCGGGTGAGACCTACACCGTGCAGGCCGTGTTCGAGAACGCGCTGAACCTGCCCGACCAGGCGAAGGTGAAGATCGGCGGTTCGGATGTCGGTGTCGTCACCGACATCAAGACCAAGAACTTCCAGGCGGTCGTCGACCTGAGCATTCGGAGCGATATCGAGCTGCCCAAGGGCAGCACCGCCGAGCTGCGCCAGGCCACTCCGCTCGGTGACGTGTTCGTCGCGCTGTCCAAGCCGAAGGTCGAACCGGGCGCGCCGATGATGCACGACGGCGACACCCTCACCCTCGAGCAGACCTCGGCGGGCGCCACCGTCGAACAGCTGCTCATCTCGGTGTCCATGCTGTTCAACGGCGGCGGCATCGCCTCGCTCACCAAGCTGACCTCGGAACTGGATTCCATCGTCGGCGGGCGCGGGGAGCAGGTCGCGCACCTGATCACCGAATTGACCGGTGTGGTCGGCAGTTTGAACGACAACACCGCCCGGGTCGACGCGGTGCTGAACCAGTTCGGCACGCTGGCGAACACGCTCGAATCGCGGCGCTCGGAGCTGGGTCAGGTGGCCGACACGCTGCCCCAGATGATCGGCGCCATCGCCGAGAACAACCGGGCCATCGGCGAACTGCTGACCAAGGTGTCGGTCGCCAGCGCCGCGCTCGGCGATTACGCCGACACCACCGGCGATCAGCTGGGTGACCTGCTGGTCAATACGCAGGCGCTGATGGACGCGCTCTCGCGAACGGGCGACGACTTCGGCCTCCTGATGGATCGTCTGCACGAGATCCGCCCCAAGGTGGACGCCACCTTCCGCGGCCGCAGCTTCGCCGTCTACGCGACCGCGACCAACCTCGATCTCAGCGCGCTGACCGACCCGCAGCACGGCAGGCTCCCGAATCTGGAGGACCTGCAGGACTTCGCGGGCAGCCTGATCCAGGTGCTGCAACTCGTGCAGCAGCGGGTGGAAGGAGGCCACCGATGAGCGCGCTGTCGAAGATCTGGTCGAACAAGCTGATCCTCTCGGCGATCGGCCTGGTGATCGTGCTGATCGTCGGCGCGTCGTACCTGCTGGTGAGCGTCATGCGGATCAACCCGCTGCGGTCGAGCTACACCGTGACGGTGAACCTGGACCGCTCCGGCGGCCTGCAGCCGGGCAACGACGTGACGCTGCGCGGTTACCGCGTCGGCAAGGTCACCTCCATCGAGCTGACCGATCGCGGGCAGGCCATCGCCGCACAGGCCGAGATCGACAGCCGGTACAAGATCCCGGTCGACACCGACGTGGCGGTGCAGGCCCTGTCCGCCGCCGGTGAGCAGTACATCGACTTCCGTCCCGGCACCGAGGACGGCCCGTTCCTCGCCGACGGCGCGGTGGTCCAGTTCGATCCGGAGACGGTCAAGACGCCGACCCCGGTGTGGTCGGTGCTGGACAACACCAGCGAGCTGATCGCGCAGGTCGATCCGGACAAGTTCAGCGTCATCCTCGCCGAGCTGGACATCGCGCTCAGCGGCGGCCCGGATCAGCTGCGCGGCCTGGTCAACGGCATCAGCCTGGCCACGTCGGGTCTGGATTCGCTGCTGCCGCAGACGACCAGCCTGATCACCAACCTGCGTACCATCGCCGACACCACGTCGCAGGCGCAGCCGGATCTCGCCACCCTCACCGCCAACTCCGGGGAGCTGTTCGCGCAGTTCAACGCGGCCAACGCGGAGCTGCAGAGCGTCCTCGACTCGGGCCCAGGGCAGCTGCAGAGCCTGGGTGCGGTGCTGGACAAGACGTCGGATCCGATCACCAGCCTCGCCACCAACTTCGTCGCCATCACCAAGGCCGCGCAGCTGCGCCTGCCCGCGCTGCGGGCGTTGTTCCCCTCGCTCGCCGTGGGCGTCGAGGCGCTCGGCATCCCGGCGCACGACGGCGAGTTCCACGCGATCATCGACATCTGGCCGCGGCCGTACTGCACGTACAACACCCCGCAGATCCGCAACGAGGTGGTGCAGGACGGCACCATCCCGAAATGGAACTACTGTGTGAACCCGCCGCCGGGCCAGCAGATCCGCGGTGCGGCGAACGCCCCGCGGCCCGACGTGCCGAACAACGGCGCCCAGATGCCGCCGGGTGTGGATCCGAACGAGCGGACCCTCCCCCCGGTGCGGTGAGTGTGCACCCGGGCCGGTGGCTGTGCCATCGGCCCGGCATACTCGCTGGTAGAACGCGTACGGTTCGCCCATGCGGACCGGCCAGCCGATACGGTGCGTGCGCGCGCCGGGAAAGTGCAGGATTTATCGATGTCCACCGACGACGCCGACACCAATAAAGACGCCGAGACCACGAAGAACGTCGAGCCCGCCGAGAAAAGCGCAGAAAGCGCCGCCGCGGCCGGGAAGAGCGACGCGGAGACGGCCAAGCTTGACCTGGGGAAGGCGGGCGAGAAGCAGAGCGAACCGAAGCCGAAGCCCGCTCCCGCGGCGGCCCAGGACCGGTCGAATCTGCTGCCGGTGATCGCGGCATTCGTGGCGGGCATCCTGCTCGTCGCGGCCGTCACCGCGGTGGTGGTCTTCTATCTCCAGGCCCAGAAGAAGTCGGACGAGCTCGCGGCGGTCAACGACGCCACGCGCGCGGCCTGCGATTTCGGTCGCGACGTCTCGGTCTACGACTACTCGAAGGACCTGGAGGGCTACTTCACGAAGGTCAAGGAGGGCTCCACCGGCGAGTTCCTGAAGGAATTCGACGACGCGACCAAGGCGCTCACCGACGCCATGGTGCAAGCACAGGTCAAGTCCTGGGCCGACGACGTGCAGTGCGGATACCAGGGCGGTGACACCAGCGAGGCCAAGGTGCTGGTGACGCTGACCCAGTTCCGCACCAATTTCACTCAGCAGCAGCCGGATCGGCAGTTCGTGGTGATCGTCGCGGATCTGCAGAACGAGGGCGGCAAGTGGAAGGTGAGCAAGCTCGACTCGCCGATGCTGAAGGGTGCGGGCACCGGCCTGCCCGGCGGCGCTCCCGCGCCCGGCCAGGCTCCGGCGCCGACCCAGCCGCAGCCCGGCAACTGATCGTTCGGAAAGTTCTCCGAAAGCGCCTCCGGCGGTGGGCCCAGTCACCACCGCCGGAGGTCTTTCGGGCGGTCCTGCTATGCGGTCGCGGAGCTGCTCAGAACAGGGTCAAGGTCTGAGGAGCCGCCGCGACCGCCTTCCCCGAGGCCCGCGGCCCGGTGGTCTTGTGTTGCGGTGCAGAGCTTTTCGACACGGTCTTCGGCGCGAGCGGAACCGTGCTCTCCGCCGCGGTGACAACGGCCGGTTCGGGCGCGTCGACCTCGGCGGCCGCCGAAGCCGCGGCCTTACGGGCCGCCTCGCCCGCGAGGGTGTCCGCCATCTCGTTGAAGTAGTTGCCGACATGGCCACGTACCCAACGGAATCGGACCGGACCCGGCCTGCTCGAGATGGCGCGGTCGATCTGTTTGATGATCTCCACGTTCTTGACGGCGCCACCGGACGAGGTCCGCCAGCCGTTCAGCCGCCAGCTCGAGATCCATTCCGACGCGCACTTGATCGCATAGAGCGAATCGCTTTCGATCAGAAGGGGTTCGGCGCCAGGGTGCGCGTCGACGGCCTCCAGGATCGCGCGTAGCTCGGCGATCTGATTCGTCCCCGTCGAGGCTCCCCCGCTGCGCGAAGTGCTCCCTTGATGATTGACCCAAGCCCAGCCGATAGCGCCGCCGGGATTTCGGAGGCAGGATCCGTCGGTGCTCACGATGATCATGGCTGGCACCCTACGCAATCCGACCGACAAGATCGGTACCGTGGAATTCCTCTATCTCCCTTCGCAATCGAGACTCGGTACGACGTAGCGCCGATCGCACGGCACTGTCGACCAAGCGTGCGCACATGCGGCCGAGGAAGCCGCGAGGTGCAGCGTACTCCGCTTCGGAAGTCAGCACCGACCGTCCATACCCGAGCGGGTCGAAGCGCAGCGTCAGGGTTCCCGACAACCGCCCACGCAGCGTATACCCGATCACCACGTTGCGGCGATATTCGGTGATCTCGCAGGAGATCGTGGGATGCCACGGGCCGAGCCTCGCCGCCGTGGCGAAGAGTGCGCCGAGACCTTGGTCCACCTCGCCGGTCGGTTCGAAGGAAGCGACGCCGAACATCCAGTCGGGTACGAACTGGTGGTTGTCTGTGTAGGTGAACGCTACTTCTACCGGAGCCCCGACGTCACTCGCGTACTTGATGTGGCCCATAGGCCCTCCCTGATCCACGGCTGCGGACAAAAGTACTACAACTCTCCTCTTTATTCGAGAGATTGCCGGCAATGTGGGTGAGAGGGCTTTCCAGATTCATGACCGGGCGGTTGCTTGGTGGAATCAGATCCGATCGACGATGTACTCCGCGATCGGCATGGCCGAAGTCGCCGCGGGCGACGGCGCGTTGAGGACGTGCACCGAGCGCGCGGTGCGTTCGATCATGAAGTCGTGCACCAGGGTGCCGTCGCGCAGCACGGCCTGGGCGCGGATGCCCGCAGGGCGCGGCCGCAGGTCGGCCGCGGTGAGTTCCGGGCAATAGCGGCGACATTCGGCCAGGTACCCGCGCTTGAACAGGGAATTGCGCAGTTCGCGCAGCCCCGTCCTGACGTGCGCGCGGGCCACCCGGTGCATGCCGGGAAACCCGACGATCTCTGTGGCGTCGCGCAGATCGACGCTGCCTTTGCGGTAGCCCTCGCGCGCTAGGCCGAGCACCGCGTTCGGGCCGACGGTGAGTTCGCCGTCGATGGTCGGGCTCAGGTGCACGCCGAGGAACGGCAGGTTCGGGTCGGGCACCGGATAGATCAGCGTCCGCACCAGTCCGGCGCGCTCCGGCGGCAGCTGGTAGTACTCGCCGCGGAACGGGACGATGCGAAAGTCGATCGGCAGGCCCGCCAGCCGCGCCATCCGATCGGCTTGCAGACCGGCGCAGGCCACGAGGGTGCGCGCCGTCCACGCGCCGGCCGGGCCGGAGACCGTCACCGCCGCATCGGTCTCCTCGATCGCGGTGATCTCGGCGCCGAGCACGATCTCACCGCCCGCCGCGCGCACCTGCTCGGCCAGCGCCGCGGTGATCTTCCGGTAGTCGACGATGCCGGTACCCGGCACGAACAGCGCGCCGACGCCGGTGATCCGCGGCTCGCGCCGGACCAGCTCGGCTGCGTCGAGCAGCTCGACCTGCACCCCGTTGGTGATCGAGCGCTCGTACAGCGCCAGCATCCGCTCGTACTCCGCGGCATCGGTGGCCACCAGCAGCTTTCCGCATACGTCGTACGGAATCCCTTGCGCCGCAGCGAAATCCTTCGTCCACTGCGCACCCCGCCTGCACAGCTCCGCCTTCAGGCTCCCCGGCTCGTAATAGATCCCGGAGTGAATCACCCCGCTGTTGTGCCCCGTCTGATGCACCCCCAGCCCCGCGGCCTTCTCCACCAATACCAGCCGAGCCCCCGGATACCGCTCCACCAGCCGCCGAGCCGTCGCCACCCCGACGATCCCGCCCCCGATCACGCAAAAGTCGTACACGCCCCGACAGTACTTCCCTGCCGCCGCGCTGCGCGCCACCTCCCAGGGGAGATCTCAGATGGTGGTGGTGGGGTGGGGGTCGTCGTGGCCGGTGGGGGCGTCCGGGGTGGAGGGGGTTGGGTGGCGCTGGAGTTGGATTGTGTGTTCGCCGAGGTTGGCGTCGGAGAAGACGAGGGAGAGCTCGCCGGTGCGGGTGTCGAATTCGGTGCGGAGCTGGGTGATTCCGGCCGGGTCGAGGTGGATGCCGAGGTGGTCGCGCACGGGTTCGGACAGCACGAGGCCGGTGAGCGCCGAGAAGGCGTTGGTGTCGACGGTGAACGCGACGGTGTTGGTGCGGACCGGGGCGACCTGCGCGCCGACATAGGCGGTGCCGAGGCCCAATCGACCGCCGAGCCCGGCGGGTCGCGACAGAGCGGCGGCCGGATCAGATTGCGGCACAGCCGTTCTGGCGGGGAACACGGCGGCTTGGTAGATCGGCGACAGCGCGTGAGTCTCGCTGTTCAGCACGGTGACGGCGGTCCGGGGGCCGGGGTGCGGCGTGAAGGGTTCGACGACGGGTGCGGGCGACAGCGGTGCGGCCTGCACCGTGCCCGCGCGCTGGGGATCGGCCATCTGGTTCACGATGTACGCGCCGGCAACGAAAGTCAGGCTGAGACTGGCCGCGCCGGCCAACACGATCGCGGTATGACGCACGATCTGAGCAGGATTGTGTGCCGTCACGATGCGTTCCTTTCCCTCCGCCCCGACTCCCCTCGCGTCGTCGGCCCGCATCGTTGAAAGCCGAACGCATGTCCAGGTTACGACGCCGCCCGATCGGGCACCGCATCCGTGCGAGCAGGATCACAATAGACCGGGCTACGGATGTTTCCGCCGGTTGAAGAGCGGGTAAAAAGCGGATAGCTGGCGAGCGTCATTCTCGACTGCCACTCTTAGACACCCGGCCAACGTCGTCCGGCCGTCGACGCGAACGGCGCACCCAAGTCTGGCGCTCGCCCGCTCCCGAGTTTTTCGAATCGGGTCGGGTGAAGCCCGGTCGGACGTTGTCCGGCCGGGCTGCTCGCCGTTCGGGGGGATCGGCTCAGGCGAACTGTCCCGCCGCCCGTCCCTCCCCGGTCGGTCCGGCGAAGGCCTGGGCGATCGTCAACCACTCCTCCGCATCCGCGCCGATGGCACGCACCGCCAGGTCATCGAGGTGGCGGCGCTGGGTGACCAGCAGGCAGAAGTCCAGCGCGGGTCCGGTCACCCGCTGCGCGGCGTCCTCCGGCCCCCAGGTCCAGACCGTGCCGTCGGGCGCGGTGAGCTCGACACGGAATTCCTCGGCGGGCGCCGCCTTGCCGCGCACCGAGTAGGCGAAGTTCCTGGTCCGCACGCCGAGGTGGGCGACGCTGCGCAGCCGAGCGGTCGGCTCGCGAGTCACGCCGAGCGCGTCGGCCACATCCTGTCCGTGCGCCCAGGTCTCCATGAGCCGGGCGGTGATCATCGAGGCGGGACTCATGGGCGGGCCGAACCAGGGCAGCTTGGTGCCCGCCGGCGCCGCGCGTAGCGCCTCGACCAGCGTCTTGCGCCCGGCGCGCCAGCGCTCGAGCAGGTCGGCGGGCGGCGCGGCGGCGGCTTCCTCGGCCGCCTCGTCGACGAAGGTCAGCGCCCTCGGCGCGGCCGCTGCGACCTGCTTCGCGAACTCCTCGGCGTCCGACGCCGAGACGGTGGCGATCTCGTCGGTCCAGGTCAGGTGTCCGATCTGGTGGGCGATGCTCCAGCCGGGGGCGGGCGTCGGCCGCGCCCAGTCCTGCGGGGCCAGCGGGGCGACCAGTGATTCCAGGTCCGCGCATTCGCCGGCGAAATCGCCGAGCAGCGCTTCGAGGTCAGCCATGAGTTCCCTTGCCGATCGCGGGCACACCGCCGCGTGTGCCAGGTGGGACCCAGCATCGCAGCGCCGCCGAAAAAATGCAAGCATGCGTGCTTGTATTTATCGGCGCCCCGTCACCACCCGAAAAGCACCAGGTGGGCCGCGCCGACGACCAACCCGAGCAGCGCGCCGTGCAGGTACAGCAGCCAGGCGTCCTGCTCCACCGAGGCGTAGAACATCTCCATGAACTCGCCCGGGCTCAGCTGCTGGAGCTTGCGCGCGGCGAACTCGTCGATCTTCTTCGCCTGCTCGCGCGCGAACTCCTCGTCCTCGACCATGCTCGGCGCCAACCCCACCGCGGCCCCGGCCGCGCCGACCGTCAGGTTGTCGAACTGCCGCTTGCCGAACGCGGCGCGCACCATCGAATGCGTCGGCCCGAGCTGACGGTGGATCTCCTCGGAGATCAGGCGCTCGATCAGCTGCCGTGTCTTGTCGCCGTTCGGTCCCTCCAGCAGTTCCGCGGAGAGGTTGGGCAGCGTGAGCACCTGGTAGGCCAGGATGCGCGCGAGGTCGGTGGCGGCTTGCGACTGACGCTTGGCCAGCAGCGCCTGGCGCCACAGGTACTTGTAGCGCGGCTGCGGCTCGCCGGGCTCGAAGACCATCTTCACCGCGATGACGTTCACGATCACGCCGATCGCGGCCGCGCTGAGCAGGACGATCACCCAGGCGGGCACCCAGCCGAGCACCGGAATGCGGTCGTGCACATGCAGATACAGCGCCATCAGCAGGCCGAACGGCGCACCGAGCAGGCCGACGCGGACCATGAACTTCAGCTCGGGGGCCGCGATCGTGGTGGTGAGATCCTTCAGGATGTAAGGGTTCTCGCGCAGGTAGCGGATGACGAAGCTCTTGATGTCGATGAGCTGATCGATGTTGTCGCCGAGCGAGTCGAAGCCTCGGCGGCACAGTTTCGGCAGCTGCCGGTCGACCCGCTGGTAGATGACCTGTCTCATCTGCCGAGGCACCGAGCGCCACAGGTCCGGGTTCTCCCGGTACATCACCTCGTCCACGAGCGGCCGCACCTGCGTGCGTGCCAGCTCGGCGATGTAGTCGGCGATGCCGTCGAGGTCGATTTCGTGAATGAAGTCCCTGGGACTGCCGATCCGCATCAGCGCCTTGTCGACACAGATGCTGGCCATCTTCTCCGCCCGCGCCGGGATGAAGCCCTGGAAGCCGAGCCTGCGCCCGTCCTCGGAGAAGGTCGGCAGCACCTGCACCCGTCGCGGCAGGTACGGGTACAGCACCTGCAGCCCCGGCACCCGGAATCCGCGGAACTGTACCGGCCAGAAGAGCATCAGCACGCCGGTCCAGTTGGTCAGCCAGCCCGCGAGGGCGCTGAAGATCGGGAAAGTGACCAGGTCGACCACGAACTTCGTCTGGCCGGTGAGCTCTTCCCAGTCGATGAACACCCCGGATGCGAGAGTGTTCATCCTGCGTTCCCCTTAGTGCCGTGAGCTGTAGAGGCACCCACATTCTCATTGCGCTCGCGAGGGTGTCAACGCGAGAGCGGGCACTGTCACAGACGGCCACGGCCTTCGATCGTGCCTTCGCCCTGAGCGAACGTCCGGAAAGGGTGGAACAAACCCGGAATGGGTGGGGTTGAGTAGGCATCGCTCAACTTTTGGAAGGGTCGAACACGTGACTACACCTCAGAATCTGCCGGTGCTGTTCCTGACCGATCCGATCGTGCTGCCGGGCATGGTCGTGCCCATCGAACTGGACGAATCGGCGCAGGCCGCGATCGACGCCGCGCGCGCCGGGAAGAAAGAGGCGGTCCTGCTCGCGCCGCGACTGACCGAGGGCTACGCCACTTACGGCGTCGTCGCGACCATCGAACAGGTCGGCCGGATGCGTGGTGGAGCGCCCGCGGCGGTACTGAAGGCGGAGCGCCGAGCCAAGATCGGTCACGGCGTCACCGGACCGGGCGCCGCGCTGTGGGTCGAGGCCGAGCCGGTCGAGACTCCTACCCCGGACGGCCGCACCAAGGAGCTGGCCGCCGAGTACAAGAAGCTGGTCGTCTCGGTGTTGCAGCGCCGCGAGGCGTGGCAGATCATCGACGCGGTCAACCAGCTGACCGACCCGTCGGCGATCGCCGACACCGCGGGCTACGCGCCGTACCTGTCCGCGGACCAGAAGCGCGAACTGCTCGAGACTCCCGACACGGTGCAACGATTGACCCGACTGATCGAGTGGACCAAGGCGCACATCGCCGAGGCCGAGGTCACCGAGAAGATCAGTGACGAGGTCCGCGAGAACGTGGAGAAGACCCAGCGCGAATTCCTGCTTCGCCAGCAGCTCAACGCCATTCGCAAGGAACTCGGCGAGGACGAGCCCGATGGCGCCGACGACTACCGCACCCGCGTGGAGCAGGCCGACCTGCCCGAGTCCGTCCGCGAGGCGGCGCTGCGCGAGGTCGGCAGGCTGGAGCGGGCCAGCGATCAGAGCCCGGAATCCGGGTGGATCCGGACCTGGCTGGACACCGTGCTCGAGCTGCCGTGGAACGAGAAGACCACCGACTCCACCGATGTCGCGGCCGCCCGCGCGGTGCTGGACGCCGACCACCACGGCTTGGACGAGGTCAAGGACCGCATGGTCGAGTACCTGGCGGTCCGGGCCCGGCGCGCTCAGCGCGGGCTGGAGGTCGTCGGCGGACGCGGGTCCGGTGCGGTGCTGGTGCTGGTCGGTCCGCCCGGCGTCGGGAAGACCTCGCTGGGTGAGTCCGTGGCACGGGCGTTGGGGCGCAAGTTCGTTCGGGTCGCCTTGGGCGGCGTACGCGACGAGGCCGAGATCCGCGGGCACCGCCGCACCTACGTCGGCGCGCTGCCCGGCCGCATCGTGCGCGCCATGAAGGAGGCGGGCTCGATGAACCCGGTCGTGCTGCTCGACGAGATCGACAAGGTCGGCTCCGACTTCCGCGGCGACCCGGCGGCGGCCCTGCTCGAGGTGCTGGATCCGGCGCAGAACCACACGTTCCGCGATCACTACCTGGATCTGGATCTCGACCTGTCCGACGTGCTGTTCATCGCGACGGCCAATGTCATGGAGACCATCCCCGGCCCGCTGCTGGACCGCATGGAACTGATCACCGTGGACGGCTACACCGAGGCCGACAAGGTCGCCATCGCCCGCGACTTCCTGGTGCCGAGGCAGCTGGAACGCAACGCGCTGACCGCCGACGAGGTGACCATCACCGAGGAGGCGCTGCGCGAGATCGCGGCGAACTACACCAGGGAAGCCGGCGTGCGGCAGATGGAGCGCCTGATCGCGAAGGCGTTGCGCAAGGCGGCGACTCGGCTCTCGGAGGGTGAAATCGGTTCCGGCGCTGCGGTGTCCGACATCGGTCTCGGCTACGACCCGGAGCTCGGCTACGACGTGCCCGAAACCGCCTCGCCGACAATCTCTTCCGGCCGCCTGACCGTCGGTCTCGGCGACCTGAAGGATTACCTCGGCCGTCCCCGCTTCACCCCGGACTCGGTGGAGCGCACCGCGGTCCCCGGTGTGGCGACCGGCTTGGCCGTGACCGGCGCAGGCGGCGATGTCCTCTACATCGAGGCCAACGCCGCCGAGGGCGAGCGCTCGCTGACTCTGACCGGCCAGCTGGGCGACGTCATGAAGGAATCGGCGCAGATCGCGCTGACCTACGTGCGCTCGCACCTGGAGGAAATCGGCATCGAACCGTCGGTGCTGGACCGCAATATCCACATCCACTTCCCGGCGGGCGCGGTGCCCAAGGACGGTCCGTCCGCGGGCGTCACCATGGTCACCGCCTTGGTGTCGCTGGCGCTCGGCCGCCAGGTGCGCTCGGATGTCGGCATGACCGGTGAGGTCACCCTGAACGGGCGGGTCCTGCCGATCGGCGGCGTCAAGCAGAAGCTGCTCGCCGCCCAGCGCGCCGGACTGAAGACCGTGTTCATTCCCGCTCGCAACGAGCCGGACCTGGACGAGGTCCCCGCCGAAGTGCTTGCGGCGCTGGATGTGCGCCCGGTCGCCGACGTGGCGGAGATCTTGGCCTACGCCATCGAGCCGGTGGTGGAGGAGACGCTGAAGCGACCGGCGTTCGCCGCTACTGCGTGAGTTCGGTTTCGGGGCCGGGTGCGGGAAACCGTGCCCGGCCCCTTCGTTTTCGGTGGTGATCGCCGATCACGAGCCCCCGAGCTCACGCTCGACACTGCGCGTTGTCCCCTGCGCCACCGCGCACAGCACCGACTCCCCCGTCTCCGACTCCGCGTAGATCTCGCACCGCACCACCGCCTGCCGCCGCGTGGACCCCGTCACCGCCGCCTCCGCGCGCAACCGAACTCCGGCGGCCGGGCGCAGATAGGTGATGGTGAACCCGCCGGTCAGCACGTTCGCGCCGAGCACCGTGCCGGCCGCGAAGGTGAGGGCGTTGTCGGCGGCGTAGGCGAGCACCCCACCGTGCACGAAGCCGAACTGCTGGCCCAGCTCCGGTCGGATCGGGATGACGAGAGTGGCCGCGCCGTCGCCGAATCGGGTGAGCTCGGTGCCGACCAGCACCGCGAAAGGTTGCGCGGCCAGTACCTGTTGGGCCTGGTGGAAATCGAGTGCCGATGTGCCGACGGTCATTGCCGCTCCATTCTTTTCGGTATCGATCCGGCGTCGAGGGCCAGCCAGGCCGCCTCGGCCAGTTCCGCGCCGACCTCCGTCGGCGCGGTGCGGATGTCACCGCCCAGCCACTGCCGCGAATACTCCTGCGCGGGGCCGAGCCACAGTGCGTAGACGAGATCCAGATCCAGCGAACGCACCGCGCCGTACGCCGCGTGGGTGCGGTACCAGCGGGCGATGTCGATCATGAAGGTGCGGTTGCTTTCGCTCTCGCGGACGCCGGGCGGCCGGGCCGAGGTGAGAACCTTTGCCCGGTGCTGGTTTTCGGTCACCCAGCGCAGGTGTTCCCGCACTCCCCCGGTAATGCCCTCGCGCGCGTCGGTGCTCTGACCGACCACCACCCAGAAGTGCTGTTGGTAGTCGGTCAGCGCGTGCGCCCACACCTGCCGGTACAGATCCGCCTTGTCCGGAAAGTGGTGGTAGAGCGCGCCGACGCTCGCGCCCGCCGCCTCGCGGATCTGCGCGAGCGTCGCGTCCAGCACCCCTTGGTCGGCGAACTGGCGCTCGGCCGCCAGCAGCAACCGATCTCGGATCTTCATATCCAGAATTTAGTTCTGTTTTTCCGACGGCGCAACGATGAGCAGGTTCACCTGATCGCGCCTGGTTGTCATACCCGTGCGGTATGACGGAGAGGTGGCCAGGTGGCTGTTGCACGTCGATCTCGACCAGTTCCAGGCGGCGGTGGAGTTCCGTCGCCACCCGGAACTGCGCGGCAAGCCGGTCATCGTCGGCGGCCACGGCGACCCGAACGAACCGCGCAAGGTGGTGACCTGCGCGTCGTACCCCGCCCGCGCCTACGGCGTCCGCGCGGGCATGGCGCTGCGCAGCGCACTGCGGAAATGCCCGGAGGGCGTCTTCCTGCCGCTCGACATGGCCGCCTACGAAGAAGCCTCCGAGGAGGTCATGGCGCTGCTGCGCACCTTCCCCGGCCGGATCGAGGTGTGGGGCTGGGACGAGGCGTTCCTGGCCGCCGACACCGACGATCCCGAACTGCTCGCCCGCGAAATCCGGGGCGCCATCGCGGAATTGGACCTGAGCTGCTCGATCGGCATCGGCGACAACAAGCTCACCGCCAAGCTCGCGACCGGTTTCGCCAAGTCGGCGGGCAAATCCTCCGATGCGCCCGGCGCCGGCGCGGCGGCGGGCATGTTCCGGCTGACGGCCGCCAACTGGACCGAGGTGATGGCGCACCGCCCCACCGACGCGCTGTGGGGCATCGGCAGCCGCATCGCCGCTCGCCTCGCCGAACTCGACATCCACACCGTCGCCGACCTGATGGCAGCCGACCGGCACCGGCTCGCCGACGCGTTCGGCCCCACGACGGGCCCCTACCTCTGGGTGCTCGGCCACGGCAAGGGCGACACCGAAGTGACAACCGAACCGCGAATCCCGGTGGGCCGCAGCAAATCCGAGACTTTCCCACACGATCTCACCGACCCCGCCGAGATCCGCGCGCAGGTGGCGCGGATCGCCACCGAGGTCGCCGAGGAAATGGCCGAGGCAGGCCGGATCAGCATCCGCGTCTCCGTCACCGTGCGGACCAAGACCTTCTACACGCGCAGCAAACAGGCCAAACTCCCGGAGCCGACCGCCGACGTCGCCACCCTCACCGAGACGGCCCTCCGCATCATCGACCGCTTCGATCTCGACCGTCCGGTGCGCCTGCTCGGCGTGCGGTTGGAGTTCGTGCCGGAGGAGTAGTCGCAGCCGTCTGAAGCAACTCTTTCTCACACCGAGCGCACGCGGGTCGACGTGCGGCGCAGTGCCGGAGCGCCGCGAGCGGGCACCGATCCTCGTATGCTCGACCGCATGGAGTTCTGGGCGATGGTGGCACACGAATCGGACAGCGGGATCGTGTTGACGCGGCAGCAGGTCGACGAGGAATTCCTCGGCCAGGGCACCGTCACGATCAAGGTGCATTACTCGAGCGCCAACTTCAAGGACGGACTCGCCATCACGCCGGGCGGCGGTGTGGTCCGCAACTATCCGATCGTGCCCGGCATCGATATCACCGGCGAGGTCGTCGCCTCCGAGTCCGACGATTTCGCGCCGGGTGATCAGGTCGTCGCGCACGGCTACGGGATCGGCGTCTCACACCACGGCGGCTTCGCCGAATACGCCAAGGTGCCGGACGAGTGGGTGGTGAAGCTGGACGAGCTGAACACCCGCGACGCCGCGGCCCTGGGCACCGCCGGTTTCACCGCGGCGATGAGCGTGCAGGCCCTGCTCGACCGCGGTCTCACCCCCGACGACGGCGCGATCCTGGTGACCGGTGCGACCGGCGGTGTCGGCACCGTGGCCGTGGACATCCTGTCCGGCCTCGGCTTCGAGGTCATCGCGTCCACGGGCAAGAAAGACGCGGGCGATCTGCTCTCCGAACTCGGGGCCAACGAGGTGATCGGCCGCCTGCCGGAGGATCCCGAGGCGAAGCTGCGCCCGCTGGCCAAGGCGCAATGGGCGGGCGCGGTCGACAGCGTCGGCGGCAAATCGCTGGCCTACGTGCTCAGCTGCATCGGCTACGGCGGCGCGGTCGCGGCGAGCGGCCTCACCGGCGGCCACGACCTGCCCACCACGGTCATGCCGTTCATCCTGCGCGGCGTCGCGCTGCTCGGCGTCGACTCGGTCAACATGCCGATCGAGAAGCGCCGCGGACTCTGGTCGCGTCTGGGCAACGAGCTTCGCCCCCAGCATCTTTCGACCCTGGAAAGCTACGCCCCGATCACCGAGGCGGCGGCCGTGCTCGCCGACATCAAGAGCGGAAAGCACTCCGGCCGTACGGTCCTGGGCGTCGCGGGCGAATTCTGAGCTGAACAGCCGAAAGGCCGCGTCGAGGACACCCCGACGCGGCCCAGCACCGCGCTATGTCGAGTGCAGCGTGAATTCGACGGTGTACCGGACGTTTCCGGGCGCGGTCGTGTGTCCGTTCGCTGCGGTGAAGTTGCAGTTCGCGACCAGGCGATACGTCGTGTCGAGACGAAGGTCGGTGACGACCGAATGCCACCAGTAGTCGGCGGGAATGCCGGCGTGCGAGTCGCTGTACCCGCGTTTGCCTTCGACGATGGCTCCGCATGTCATCGGTCCTTGCACGATCGCCTGCACCGAGGGTGAGAGCCGCAGCGACCAGATCAGCCTGTTTCCGCCGTCGGCGTTTTGGCTGGCGTAGATCACGTCGCCGGTGAAACTGCCGTGCTCTCCGTCGTAGCGGTAGCGAGTGTCATGCGGGTGATAGTGGTACTCACCGGCAGGTTGCCCGGTTGCCTTGGGTGCCAAGGCGAGCAGAACCGTGAGGATCGCCGCGAGCGCGGCAGTGACAGTGACTACGAGGCGTGCCTGCGCACGGATACCGCCCTGCATTCGTATTCCCCCTGCGGAACGTCTTCGATTTCGACGTCGACCCGGTCACCCTCTCGCAGGGCGTGTATGTCCCCCTCCACGACACTGGACAAGTGAAACCACGCGGGCGGACCGTCCGGTCGAACCAACACGCCGGTGCCGTTGCGGATGTTCCAGCGATACACCGTGGCTTGCTCCACGTCACTGTCCCTTCCGCGCTCCGACGATTCGATCAGGTCAATGATTGCTCATGCAGGTCTCACGCGCACTGCATTTGGTTGGCGTTTCGGTGCGAGGTGCATCGGGACAAGGCCGCGTCGACGTTGCGCGACGCGGCCTTTCGCGCAATTCGCTCACGCCGCGATGGTGACCGGCTCGTCCGCGAACTGGGTGCGGTACAACTCGGCGTAGCGCCCTTCGGCGGCCAGGAGCTGGGTGTGGGTGCCGCGTTCCACGACGCGGCCGTCCTCCAGCACCAGGATCTGGTCGGCGGCGCGGATCGTGGACAGGCGGTGCGCGATGACCAGTGCGGTGCGGCCCTCCAGCGCTTCCGAAAGCGCTTCCTGCACGGCGGCTTCCGAGGTCGAGTCCAGCGACGCGGTCGCCTCGTCCAGGATCACCACGCGCGGCTGCTTGAGCAGCAGCCTGGCGATGGTGAGCCGCTGGCGTTCCCCGCCGGAGAGGCGGTAACCGCGCTCGCCGACCACGGTGTCCAGGCCGTCCGGCAGCCCGGCGATCAGATCGTGCAGGCGGGCCCGCCGCAGCGCGTCCCACAGCTCGGCCTCGGTCGCCTCCGGGCGGGCCAGCAGCAGGTTCGCCCGGATCGTGTCGTGGAACAGGTGCCCGTCCTGGGTGACCAGGCCGACCGTCTCGTGCAGCGAGCGCGCGCCGATCTGCCGCACGTCGGCGCCGTTCAGTCGCACCGCCCCGCCGTCCACGTCGTACAGGCGCGAAACCAGCTGGGCGATGGTCGATTTGCCTGCTCCGGAGGAGCCGACCAACGCGACCAGCTGCCCGGGTTCGGCGCGCAGCGACACATTGTGCAGCACGTCCACCCCGCCCCTGGTGTCCAGCGTCGCGACCTCTTCCAGCGACGCCAGCGACACCTTGTCCGCCGACGGGTACGCGAAGGTCACATCGTCCAGTTCCACCGCGACCGGGCCGTCCGGGACCGCGATCGCGTCGGGCGCGTCCTCGATCAGCGGGCGCAGATCCAGCACCTCGAAGACGCGCTCGAAGCTCACCAGCGCGGACATGATCTCCATCCGGGCGCTGGCCAGCGCCGTCAGCGGCGTGTACAGCCTGGTCAGCAGCAGCGAGAGCGCGACGACCGCGCCCGCGTCCAGCTGCCCGCGCAGCGCGTACCAGCCGCCGAGTCCGTAGACCAGCGCGACCGCGAGGGCCGAGACCAGCGTCAGCGAGGTGACGAACACCGTTTGCAGCATCGCGGTGCGCACACCGATGTCGCGCACCCGCCGGGCCCGCAGCGCGAACTCGTCGGATTCCTGTTCGGGACGGCCGAACAGCTTCACCAGGGTGGCGCCCGGCGCGGAGAACCGCTCGGTCATCTGCGTGCTCATGGCCGCGTTCAGCCGCGCCGCCTCCCGCTGGAGTCCGGCGAGCCGGTTGCCCATCCGCCGCGCCGGGATCACGAACACCGGAAGCAGCACCAGCGCCAGCAGCGTGATCCGCCACGAGATGCCGAGCATCACGCCCAGCGTCAAGGCCAGCGTGACCAGGTTCGCGACGACGCCGGACAGCGTGTCGCTGAACGCGCGCTGCGCGCCGATCACGTCGTTGTTCAGCCGGCTCACCAGTGCGCCGGTCCTGGTCCTGGTGAAGAACGCGATCGGCATCCGCTGCACGTGGTCGAACACCGCGCTGCGCAGATCGAGGATCAGGCCCTCACCGATCCGCGACGACAGCCAGCGGATGCCGAGCCCGAGCGCAGAGTCGAGCACCGCGAGCACGCCGATAACTGCCGCGACCGTCGCCACCACGCGTGGCGCGGCTCCGCCGACGATGTCGTTCACCACACGACCCGCCAGCACCGGCGTCGCCACCGCGAGCAGCGCGGAGATCACGCTGAACGCCAGGAACACCCCGATCCGCCGCCGATGTGGCGCGGCGAATCGGAGAATCCGCTTCGCGGTGGCGAGACTGAACGGACGCTGCTCGTCGGGCGCGTTCATCCGCCGATACATCTGGCTCCACGCCACCGATTCGATACTCACGATCGCTCCCTCTCGACCCCCGCCATCCAACTGCTGGCCACCGACATTAGGACCTCAACAAAGGTTGAGGGCAAGTCGATTCCCGCGTCGCCGCGAATTCCGCGTTCGGAGAACGAACCGCCACCGGCCGGGCGGCTTCCCGAGGCGCGCGCGGTCGGCCGAGCTCGCCCCGCACCACAGCGGGAGTTGTCGGGCGAGTCCCGTTTCGACCCGCGAACGGCCGGAGCGAGGGCGGGAGGTCCGCACAGGAGGCGCTGCCGGGCGAAGTCCTGCCCCTGGCCTGCGCGTGGCCGGAGCGAAGGCGCAGGTACGCCTAGGCTGACATGGTGACCGAGGAGCGGATGGCGACAACGCTGCGCGGGCGAATCGACGGCGAGGTGGACGCGTCCCCGCGGCGGCGCGCGGAATACGCCACCGACGCGTCGAACTATCGCGTGCTGCCCACCGCGGTGGTGTTCCCCCGATCGGACTCCGATGTCGCGGAAACCCTCGGCTTCGCTCGCGAACACGGCCTGCCGGTCACCGCGCGCGGCGCGGGAACGTCGGTGGCGGGCAACGCGATCGGATCCGGCCTCGTGCTCGACTTCAGCAGGCATCTGAATCGGATCGTGCGCATCGACCCGGACCGGCGAACCGCCAGGGTGCAGCCGGGCGTCGTGCTGTCCGCATTGCAGAGCGCGGCCCGCCCGCACGGGCTGCGGCTCGGCCCCGATCCCTCGACGCAGAACCGCTGCACCCTCGGCGGCATGATCGGCAACAACGCCTGCGGGCCGCGCGCCGTCGCGTGGGGCCGCACCTCCGACACCGTGCGCGAGCTGCGCATCCTGGACGGAACCGGAACCGAGCGCGTCCTCGCGAACGACCCGGCCGCGGTGCCGGGGCTGGCCGAATTCACCAGGTCCAACCTCGCGGTATTGCGCACCGATCTGGGTCGTTTCGACCGGCAAGCCTCCGGCTTCGGCCTGGAACATCTGCTGCCGGAACGCGGTTCGGCCGTCGCCAAGTCGTTCGTCGGCAGCGAGGGCACCTGCGGGCTGCTGTTGGACGCGGAGGTCCAGCTGGTCGAACTGCCGCACGCCACCGTGCTCACGGTGCTCGGCTACCCGGACATCGCCACGGCCGCGGACGACGTCGCCGCGGTCATGGCGTGCGCGCCGATCGCGGTCGAGGGCATCGACTCCCGCCTCGTCGACGTGGTGCGGGCGCATCGCGGCGCCGTGCCCGAACTCCCGCGCGGCGGCGGCTGGCTGTTCGTGGAGACCACGGGCGCGAGCGCGGCGGAGGCGCTCGCGATGGCCGAGCGGCTGTGCCGGACGACGCACGCGCTGGACACCCGCATCGTCACCGACGCCGCGGCGGTCGCGGCGCTCTGGCGGATCCGCGCCGACGGCGCCGGTCTGGCCGGACGCACCGCCGACGGCCGACCGGCATGGCCCGGCTGGGAGGACTCCGCCGTCCCGCCCGAACACCTCGGCGCTTACCTGCGCGATTTCGCCGAGCTCACCGCGCAGCACGGTGTGGACGGCCTGCTCTACGGCCACCTCGGCGACGGCTGCATCCACGTCCGCCTCGACCTGCCGATCACCGAAGCGCCGCAACGGTTCCGGGCGTTCCTGTTCGACGCCGCCGAACTCGTGGTGCGCTACGGCGGTTCGCTGTCCGGCGAGCACGGCGACGGGCGGGCCCGCTCCGAACTGCTCTCGGTGATGTACTCCCCCGAAGCGCTCGCGGCGTTCGGCGGATACAAGGCGCTGTTCGATCCCGATGCCGTGCTCAATCCCGGCGTGCTGGTCGAGCCGCGCCCGGTCGACGCCGACCTGCGCGTCGCGGGTCTGCCGCGGGTTCCCGCCGCGGGCGGCTTCGCCTTCCCGCAGGACGACGGCGACATCGGCACCGCGGTGCATCGCTGCGTCGGCGTCGGCAAGTGTCGCGCCGACAGCTCCGCCGCGGGCGGCTTCATGTGCCCCTCGTACCTGGCCACCGCCGACGAGAAGGACAGCACCCGCGGTCGCGCCCGCGTCCTGCAAGAAGTGGTGCGCGGTGCGCTGCCCTGGTCCGCGCCCGCCGTCGCGGAGTCGCTCGACCTGTGCCTCTCGTGCAAGGCCTGCCGCTCCGACTGCCCGGCGGGCGTCGACATGTCGACCTACAAGGCCGAGGCGCTGTACCGCCGCTATCGCCGCCGACCGCGCCCGCGCGACCACTACGCGCTCGGCTGGTTGCCCCGCTGGCTCCGCCCCGCGAGCCGAATACCCCGCGCCGCCAACGCGATCGCCGGTGTCGGCTGGTTGCGCCGGACGGGCCTGCGCGCGGCGGGCATCGACCCCCGCCGAGACATACCTCGGCTGGCCGACCGTCCCTTCCGCCGCACCGAAAGGGCGCGGGCGCTGCGAGCTCCGTCGTCTTCCGAATTACGAACGGCCGCACCGGGCGAAGCCCAGGTCGCAGGACCACCGTCTCATGAGCGCGCCGATGTACTGCTCTGGCTCGACACCTTCACGGACGCCTTCGATCCCGAGATCGCGGAGGCGGCCGTCACCCTGATCGAATCGCTCGGTCATCGCGTGCGCATCCCCCGGCGACGGCTGTGCTGCGGCCTGACCTGGATCAGCACCGGACAACTGGACGGTGCGCGCGCCAAACTCCGCGCCACCCTCGCCGAGTTGGACGAGCACGTCCGCGCGGGCGGCATCGTCGTCGGTCTCGAGCCTTCGTGCACCGCGGTCCTGCGCGCCGACCTTCCCGAACTGCTCGCCGACGATCCCCGCGCGGCGCCCACCGCCGCGGCGGTCCGCACGCTCGCCGAGTTCCTGATCGGACACCCGGACTGGCATCCACCCCGGCGGCCCGACGCCGAGGTGGTGGTCCAGCCGCACTGCCATCAGCATGCGGTGCTCGGTTTCGACGCGGATCGCCGGGTGTTGACCCGCACCGGCGCGAAAGTGACGGAGGTCGCCGGATGCTGCGGCATGGCCGGAAACTTCGGAATGCAGAAAGGCCATTACGACATTTCGGTCGCGGTGGCCGGTAATGGATTGCTTCCCGCGTTACGTGCCGCTGCCGAAGACGCGATATTCGTCGCCGACGGATTCTCCTGCCGCACCCAGAGCACTCAGCTGGCCGGACGACCCGGTCGACATCTGGCGCAATTCCTCGTGGGAGAGTGAGGATTCCGCACTCGCCGCAGAATGTTCGCGGCGAGTGCGCGAGCGTGCCTCAGCTACCGAAGGGCAGCATGCCAGGGGGTATCTGGTAACCGGAGCTACCCGCGAAGACACTGCCCCACGCATTGAGCAGCCAGTTGAGCGCGTTGGTGATCATTCAATCCTCCATTGTGTCGACTGCCAGCTGTTTGCCGATCGAACGAATATCGCGACGTCAATTCATCACGTTACGAAATACCGGCGCCGTATCCGCGCGCCCGAGCCAACCCTCCGCAAAACGACCGGCCGGGTGCGGTCGCCGCACGGGACTCCCGGACAATGGGTCCGTGCGCGAACAGATGGCGACGGCCGCGCGGTCCGGCCTGGCTCGAACGGTGCGGTCCGACCGGCCGATCGATCTCGCGCACACCATCGCGCCGCTGCGCCACGGTGTGGGCGACCCCTGTCATCAGGTGACCGCCGATGGCGCGCACTGGCACGCCTCGCGGATGCCGAGCGGCCCGGTCACCTACCGGCTCGTCCAGGACGACCGGTGTTCGGTGCGCGGACAGGCGTGGGGGCCCGGCGCGGCCGAATTCCTCGACCGGCTCGAGCACATGCTCTGCCTCGACGAGGACCTGTCCGATTTCGCGCCCGAACACCCCAAGGTGGTCGAGGCGCACCGCCGCTTCCCCGGTCTGCGCATGCTGCGTACCGGCTTGGTTCTCGAATCACTGGTGCCCTCCGTGCTCGAGCAGAAGGTGCACACGATCTCGGCGCGCGCCTCCTGGCGAAAGCTGGTGCGTCAGTTCGGCGAACCCGCGCCGGGACCCGCTCCGGAGGGACTGCGCCTGCCACCGGACGCCGAAACCTGGCGGCGCATCCCGTCCTGGACCTTCCATCGCGCGAACGTCGGACCCCAGCGCGCGCAGACCATCGTGCGCGCGGCCCGGCTCGCGGAATCGCTGGAGCGCACCACCGACCAGGATCCGGCCGAGGCAGCGCGCCGGCTGTGTTCGGTGCCCGGCATCGGTATCTGGACGGCCGCCGAGACCGCCCAGCGGGCCTACGGCGACGCCGACGCCCTCTCGGTCGGCGACTACCACTTGGCCGCCGTCGTCGGCTGGACCTTGCTCGGCCGCCCGATCGACGACGAGGCGATGGTCGAGTACCTCGAACCCCTTCGCCCGCATCGCTATCGGGCCGTCCGTCTGCTGGAGATCAGCGGCTTGGCGTACAAGCCGAAATTCGGCCCCCGCACCCCGCTCACCGATCACACCTGGCACTGACTCAGAGTTGCAGCGCCCGCTCGTCCAAGACGCATTTGCCGGATTCGACCAGCGTGGTCCGCGCCCGGCGGCGCACCAGACAGCTGTCTACCGTGCAGTCGATATGTAATTGCATTGCCGCGTGGGCCTGTTCGTCGGTCATCACGCCGGGGTCGCGTCCGCAGACCAGCAGTCCGGCGACGTGCATGTTCAGATTCGTCAATTGCATCAGGCGACCCCCACCCGCTCGCGGGTCGCGCCGAATAGTCGGGTGCGCCGCGGCGCGGGCCGTTCGTCCCATGGCGCTTGGTGCACCGCCATGCCGACCGCCTCGAGCGCGGTGAGCCCCACCTCGTCGGCGAGCTCGCCGACGGTGTCAAGCAGGGTTGGCACAACTTCGGCAACTCGCAGCGCCGCAACAGCTTGCGCGCAGGTGAGGGTGCGCCCTGGCAGGTACGAGACCACCCAGCTCTCCTGTCCTACGCTGCGCGCTCGATGTGGGGTCAGATCGCTGGTCATCAACGACGACCCTATGACGTGTACGGCCATGACTCCTCGTTCCTCGGTCCGTTTCCCGGTGCGGCGCTCGATCCGAGCACACTTCCAGCACACCACCGGAGCCGCCGCGACACGGCAGTGTTCGGGGATCTCAAAAGATTTCGCGCGAATTCCCAGCACGAAATCCAACCGGGAGGGCAGGATTCTCCATAGTGGACGAGGAAGTCCGCTACCGACGTTGGACAACGCCACAGCAGAGCCACACGAAGCCCCATTGCCCTTATTGCCCAAGCGAAGTCACGGGGAACCGAGCTTGTGGGTGCGCCCCGGATCGCCTCGGGTGAGGAGTCCGAGCACAGAGCGGAGCGTACTGTGTCAGCGAGTTCGGCAAGAACAGCAGCGAATTCGGAGAGCGCGACCTCCGAGACCCACCGCACTCCCGCGGCCTCCGACAACGGCTCGTCTACCCTACCGCGCCGCCAATTGGGCAGATACCTCAGGGACTGGCGTAGCCAGGCCGGGCTCACCATCGCCGAGGCCGCCCGCCTGATGGAGTGGGGCGCGAGCACTTTGCAGCGGCTGGAAAAGGGCCAGGCCGACCGCATCCGCACCATCGACATCCAGGAGCTATGTCGTATCTACGGCATCCCCGACGAGCTCTGTGACGGGCTCAAGGGCCTGGCGCAGCAGGCCGCGGTGAAGAGCTGGTGGCACGCGTTCGGCGATCTGATCCCCGAAAACTTCGACGTCTACGTCGGTTTGGAGGCTTCGGCGCGCGAGCTGCGCTCCTATCAACCCGAGCTCGTGCTCGGCCTGTTGCAGATCCCCGACTACGCGCGGGCACTGAACCGGCTCTGCTATCCCGAAGACACCGAAGACGAAATCGAGCGGCGCGTGCAATTACGCATACAACGCCAAGCTCTCGTCACGAGGAAGGCCTCGCCCGCTACGGTGGAGGTGGTGTTGCACGAGTCGGTGCTGCACCGCGCGGTGGGTGGCGCCAAAGTGATGGCGGCGCAGCTACGTCATCTTGCCGATTTCAGCACCAGACCCAATGTCTCCCTGCGTATCCTGCCGTTCGCGGCCGGCGTCCCGCTCGGCGATTCCACGGGTCCGTTCACCGTTCTAGGGTTCGGCACCGACAGCAAGGGACATCAGGTCGAGCCTCCGGTGGTGTACGTAGAAGGCTTCACCGGGGACCTCTACCTCGAAAGACCGGCCGATGTTCAGCGTTACCACCTGGCACACGAGTGCCTCCAGCGCTCTGCGCTGGACATCCAACCCAGTAGACATCTGCTTAGGCAGTTAGCGAAGGAGTGTGCGGCATGAGCACCGAACTCGTCGGCGCGACCTGGATCAAGAGCACCCGTTCGGGCAGCAGGGACTGCGTGGAAGTGGCCTTCCTGCCCGGTGGGCAGGTCGGCGTCCGCGACAGCAAGAACCCCGAGGGTCCGGCTTTGATCTTCACGCCAAGCGAGTGGGACGCCTTCTCGGCGGGCGTCGCCGACGGCGAATTCGCCCGCCCGTGAACATGTCCGAGGACGCGGTGCACGGCAAGCTCGGCGCCACGGTGGATTCGACCGGCGCCGAGTGGCGCAGCGCGGGTGGCGCGGGATCCGGGGGCGTGGAAGTGGCGCTGCTCGCGGCGGGCCACGTAGCCCTGCGCAGCGCCGAGGACCCGAACGGTCACGTGCTGGTGTTCACCCCGGGGGAATGGGCCGCCTTCACCGCGGGGGTACACGACGGCGAGTTCGATCTACCTTGACGTTCGACGGCCCGGTCCGACGGTGCGAAAGCCCGCGGGCCGGGTCGTGGCGTATCCGGATCCGTGATCATCTTTGGCGAAAAGATCACGATACGAAGCAGATTCGACAACGGTTACACGTTTACCTCGGCCGAGAGCGGGTAGCCCACAGCTTGTGGACCGTGGGTTGAAGAACTCCCCACCCCGGTACAAGAAGCTGCGTCCGGGCGATTGGGTGGAATGGCTGATCGTCGGACTGCTCTTCGCGGTGTCATCGGTGGGCATATTCGTACTGACCAGCTCACTGCTGTCGGCGCTGTTCGTCGGTGTGCTGGTGTGGTTGGTCGCCATAGGTGTCGTCGCGATGCTGTGAACGGGTGCGCCGACCGGCCGGGCCAAGAACCCGGCCGGTTGTCATCGGTGCTTCGGCTCCGAGAACGCTTCGGCTCGCGATTCAGCGCCGAAAAAGCTTGTTCCCCAACCAGACCAGCGGATCGTACTTACGGTCGACCACCCGTTCCTTGAGCGGGATCAACGCGTTGTCGGTGATCTTGATGTGCTCCGGGCACACCTCGGTGCAGCACTTGGTGATGTTGCACAGGCCGAGACCTTGGTCCTGCTGGGCCAATTCGCGGCGATCGGCGACGTCCAGCGGATGCATCTCCAGCTCGGCGATCCGCATCAGGAAGCGCGGTCCGGCGAACGACTGCTTGTTCTCCTCGTGGTCGCGCACCACGTGACAGGTGTTCTGGCACAGGAAGCACTCGATGCACTTGCGGAACTCCTGCGAGCGTTCCACGTCCACCTGGTTCATCCGGTAATCACCGGGCTTCAGATCCGGCGCCGGGGTGAACGACGGGATCTCCCTCGCCTTCTCGTAGTTGAACGACACATCCGTCACCAGGTCGCGGATCACCGGGAAGGTGCGCATCGGCGTCACGGTGATCAGCTCGTCGGGTTCGAAGGTCGACATGCGGGTCATACACAGCAGACGCGGACGGCCGTTGACCTCCGCGGAGCACGAACCGCACTTGCCCGCCTTGCAGTTCCACCGCACCGCTAGGTCGGGCGCCTGGGTGGCCTGTAGCCGGTGGATGATGTCGAGGACCACCTCGCCCTCTTTCACCTCGACGGTGAAGTCCTCCAGCGCGCCGCCATCCTGATCACCGCGCCACACGCGGAATTTGGCGTCGTAACCCATTGCTACGCCTCACCTTCTGTGGCCGAGGCCGAACTGGCCGGGTGCCCGGCGAGCTCGGCGGAGTTGTAATACTTTTCGAGTTCGGTGAGGTCGAACAGCGCCAGCAGGTCGGCGCGCATCGGCTTCTGGTCCTCCGGGGTCACCCGCACCCGCGGTACGTCCTCCGCCGCGTCGGCCGGATCGATCGCGCAGACCAGCAGCTTGTTGCGCCAGACCGGATCCATCGTGGGGAAGTCGTCGCGGGTGTGCCCGCCGCGGCTCTCGGTGCGCAGCAGCGCGGCCTGCGCCACGCACTCGCTCACCAGCAGCATGTTGCGCAGATCGATGGCGAGGTGCCAGCCGGGATTGAACTGCCGATGCCCCTCCACGGTGACCTGCGCGAAGCGTTCCCGCAGCCCGTCCAGGTGCTCGATGGCCTGCTCCAGCTCGTGCTCTTTGCGGATGATGCCGACCAGATCGTTCATCGCCTGCTGCAGATCGGTGTGCAGCGTGTAGGGATTCTCGCCGGAGCCTTCGGCGGGCGGATCGAACGGTGCCAGAGCGGCTTTCGCCGCCGCCGCGATGTCGGCATCGGCTACCTCGGGCTGCTCGGTCAGCAGTTCCACGTAGGTCGCGGCGCCCAGTCCTGCGCGGCGTCCGAAGACCAGTAGGTCCGACAGCGAGTTGCCGCCGAGGCGGTTCGAGCCGTGCATGCCGCCGGAGCATTCGCCCGCCGCGAACAGCCCCGGCACCGTCGCGGCGCCGGTGTCCGGGTCGACCTCGATGCCGCCCATCACGTAGTGGCAGGTCGGGCCGACCTCCATCGGCTCCCTGGTGATGTCGACGTCGGCCAGCTCCTTGAACTGGTGGTACATCGAGGGCAGGCGGCGCCGGATCTCTTCGGCGGGCAGTCGCGAGGCGATGTCGAGGTAGACGCCGCCGTGCTCGGTGCCGCGCCCGGCCTTGACCTCGGAGTTGATGGCGCGCGCGACCTCGTCGCGGGGGAGCAGGTCAGGGGTGCGGCGAGCGGAGTCGTTGTCCTTCAGCCACTGATCGGCCTCGGCCTCGGTCTCGGCGTACTGGCCCTTGAACACCGAAGGGATGTAGTCGAACATGAACCGCTTGTCGTCGGTGTTCTTCAGCACGCCGCCGTCGCCGCGCACGCCCTCGGTGACCAGAATGCCCTTCACGCTGGGCGGCCAGACCATGCCGGTCGGGTGGAATTGCAGGAATTCCATGTTGATCAGCGTCGCGCCTGCCCGTAGCGCCAGCGCGTGCCCGTCGCCGGTGTACTCCCACGAGTTCGAGGTCACCTTGTACGACTTGCCGATGCCGCCGGTCGCGAGCACCACCGCTGGAGATTCGAAGAGGACGAACTTGCCCGATTCGCGCCAGTAGCCGAACGCGCCCGAGATCCGCTCGCCGTCCTTGAGCAGCTCGGTGATGGTGCACTCGGCGAACACCTTGATGCGCGACTCGTAGTCGCCGGTCTCCGCGTGATCCTCCTGTTGCAGCGAGACGATCTTCTGCTGCATGGTGCGGATGATCTCGAGTCCGGTGCGGTCGCCGACGTGCGCGAGCCGCGGGTAGGTGTGGCCGCCGAAGTTGCGCTGACTGATCCGGCCGTCGGCGGTCCGGTCGAACAGCGCCCCGTAGGTTTCCAGCTCCCAGACCCGGTCCGGGGCCTCCTGGGCGTGTAGTTCGGCCATGCGCCAGTTGTTGAGGAACTTGCCTCCGCGCATGGTGTCCCTGAAATGGGTTTGCCAGCTGTCCTTTTCGTTGGCGTTGCCCATCGAGGCGGCGCAGCCGCCCTCGGCCATCACGGTGTGCGCCTTACCGAACAGAGACTTGCACACCACCGCGACGGAGAGCCCGTGTTCGCGGGCCTCGATCACCGCGCGCAGTCCGGCGCCACCGGCACCGATAACGACGACGTCGTACTTGTGCCGTTCCACTTCTGGCATTGCCGCGAGTACTCCTGAGTCGAGCGGTCAGTTGATGAACCGCAGGTCCGAAATGGTGTTGCTGGCCACCAACATCACGTAGAAGTCGGTCAGCACGAGGGTGCCGAGCGTGGTCCACGCCAGCCCCATGTGACGGGTGTTGAGTTTGGACACCTGGGTCCAGAACCAGTACCGCACCGGGTGGGCCGAGAAGTGCTTCAACCTGCCGCCCGCGATGTGCCTGCAGGAGTGGCACGACAGCGTGTAGGCCCACAGCAGGATCACGTTGCCGAGCAGGACGATATTGCCGAGGCCGAAGCCGAACCCGCCGTCCTTGCCGTGGAAGGCGATGATCGCGTCGTAGCTGTTGATCAACGAAACCACCACGGCCACATAGAAGAAGTAGCGGTGCACGTTCTGGACGATCAGCGGCAGCCTGGTCTCGCCGGTGTACTTGCCGTGCGGTTCGGCCACGGCGCAGGCCGGCGGGGAGAACCACACCGCGCGGTAGTAGGCCTTGCGGTAGTAGTAGCAGGTCAAACGGAAGCCGAGCAGGAACGGGAGCACTACGAAGCCGAGCGGAATCCACATCGGCAGTTCGCCGAAGGGCTCGCCGAAGTGGCTGGAACCCGGGACGCACGACGCGCTCAGGCACGGCGAGTAGAACGGCGTCAGATAGTGGTAGTCCGGCACCCAATATGCCGTTCGCACAAACGATCTGACGGTCGCGTAGATGACGAAAGCGGCCAGCCCGAGCACGGTGAACAGCGGCGGCACCCACCAGCGGTCGGTGCGGAGCGTGCGCTCGGAGATTCGGGCCCTGGTCTTGCTGAAAACGCCGGTCCCTTGCTGGGGGGTGGCGGTCGGTGCGGCACTCACAGGTGGATGCCTCGCTGATCTGCTCTGCGGACGGAATCGATACCGACCGCGATCCAATGTGATGCTGAGCACCATACGACACGTCAGCTATGGCTCGAGCGTGGTCCCGGCAATACCGACCCGCCCTGCCGCCTATGATTTGCGCCACACATGGGGCGTGGGTGCGGCTACGGCCGGATGGTCGGAGGGCGCGAGAATTTCGGACGCCGCCCTGGTCGGCGTGCTGCGGGCGGCGGCAAAACCGCTGGGTGGCCCCGGCTTCGCGTCGACGATCACTGATCCGATCGTGGTCCACGGGAGGCGCCCTCTGGGTGCCTTCGAGTCTGAGCGACAGGCGTCGTCGTGCTCGGCGGCACCACGCCGTCTCGAATCGGCTTCCGCGACAACGACGGTGGGCGGATCGCGCGACTCCGGGGATGAACGCAGCGGTGCTCGCCCGAATCGACGGGCGAGCACCGCTGTCGAGTCGCTACTTCGTGCGTGGGCGGGAGTGGAAGCCTAGGCCCTCGTCCTGTGCGCCCATCCAGGCCGCCTCGTCGGATTTGCTGTCCGGTACGTAGATGGTCTCCTGGGGGCGCCGGGTCACTTCGGGCGGCGGCGACTGCTCGAACTCGTCGGCATCGATGACGAGCCGGTCGAGGTCGTTTTCCAGCCGTCGCACCGTGTTCGCGTCGCCGTAGTGGGTGCGCAGTGCGCCGATGGATTGCCGGAGCTGGTTGACCGCGTAGCGGAGTTCCGCGATATCGCTGCGTGTCATCGTTACCTCCTGAGTTCCCCGGTGGCCGTGCGAGCCCGGCCAGCACGGGCGGTTCCGGAGATCTCCCCAGGGCCGCGCGCTACCGAGTCGTGTGACTCACCACACAACGTGATTTACAACACAGTACAGAAAGAATCCCGAACAAGCTCGTGCGATTCGGGATTCTCAGATTTGCGGATATGTTGCCCGCGTCTTCGGGGGGTGCATCGAGGGTGCGCGCTCCCGCGACGGTTCGCAACCGCAGCGGTGAAGTTCGGCCGGATCAGCTGGCGGCGGCGTACTCCGGGCCGGGGGTGGTCATCGTCGCCGATACCCGGTTCACCAGGGCGACGATCGACAGGGCGACCTCCTCGGCCCGCTCCAGGATGACGCTGTGGCCCGCGCCCTCGACCCGGACCAGCTCCGAGCTGGTCAGTTGCGCGGCCAGCAGCACCGAGTGTGCGAACGGCACCACGATGTCGGCCGAGCCCGCGAGCACCAATGCCGGGATGGTGCCGAGCCGGTGCAGCGTCGCGGTCTCGTCGAACGCGATCAGCGAGCCGAGGAAGCTGGACATGGTCAGCAGCGGCGTCTCGTTGAGCATGGCCGTCGCGACGGCGATCATCCTCGGATTGATCTTCCTGGTGCCGAAGCTGGCCTCGCGCATGATCGGCTCGAAGATGCGCCGGGAGAACCGCTTCGACGCCTGCATGACCCGCGGCGCGCGCAGCACGGCGGTCTGGAGCGAGACCACCGCGTACCGGTGCAGGAGCCGGCCGACGCCGACCTCGGTGAGCCCGTTGGCGGCGCCCGCGATCAGGCCGACGCCCACCACGCGCGTCCCGATGGCCTCCGGGAACAGCCTGGCGTAGGCGAGCAGCACCATCGCGCCCATGGAGTGTCCGATCAGCACCACCGGGCCGACCGGCGTGACCGCGCGCAGCACCGCGTCGAGATCGTGGCCGAGCTGGTCGATGGTGTAGGTCGCCGGGGCGGCCACGCCGGACGCGCCGTGGCCCCGGTGGTCGTAGAAGACCATCCTGATGGCGTCGCCCCACTGGCGCGTGAGTTGTTCCCGCAGGAAGGACCACGATTCGGTGTGCAGGCAGTGCCCATGCACGAACACAGCGGTGAGCGGCGCATCGTCGGCGCCGAAGGTGCGGACCGAGATCGGGATACCGTCATCGGTCGACACCGTGACACGGTGGCCGTCGTAATCGGCGGCGCGGCGGGCGATCGTCGACATTGGCTTTCTCCTGCGGCGTGGCACCTGTGCCGGAGCGTCTTGACAGGTTGTTCGATATCCATTTCCGCGCCGTTAGCCGCCCATACCGGACGTTATGGACACGTTGTCCAACCGAGGCCGCCGGTCGATCGGTTTCGGTTGACCGACCTCTTCGCAGGAGAATCTACGAAAATCTAGCCGGATCGCTAGATAGACGGAGATTCCGCTCGATCGCCCGCTCACGACCTTCGTATCGGGCGGTCTACCGAACCTCCTAGAAACCCCCAGATTTTGCGGACGAACCACAGCCGCCCGCGTGTATCGGCAATCTATGACTCTCTACCGAATCGGCGATACTCGCGCAGAGTCGCCTGACGCCCGGTGGGGACCGGCCCCACCGGGCGCTCTGCGCCGACCTCTACGTGGCGTGGGTTCGCGTCGAAGGCAAGAACGGACGCAGCAGATTGGCCTCGGTGGACGGTCCCACCTGCCAGTCGGCGATCCACGGTCCGGTGCCCTCGCTCGGGTCGAAGATGCCGTCCTCCAGCCACTGGTACCGCCCGTCCAGCACTCCCCTGGTGAGCGTGCGGTCCTCGTCGTCGGTGTTCTCCCACAGCGCGTCGAAGAGCCTGCGCACCCGGACGCGCGATTGGCGGCAGAACGTGTCGGCGAGTTCCACGGCCGCGTGCCCCTCGGGTCCTCCGCTCGCGAGCTGCGCCTGGGCCCGCACGCAGGCCGCGGACATGGCGAACAGCTCGGCGCCGATGTCGACGATGCGCCCGAGGAAGTTCTGCCGGTACTCGAGACCGGCCTGCCAGCGGGCCATGGCGTACATCAGCGAACGCGCCTGCTTGCGCGAGTTGCGTTCGACGAACCGCAGATGCCGTGCCAGTGCACCGAATTCGGCGTAGGTACCGGTCACGGTGCCCGCGCCGACGGCGAGCTGCGGGAACCACTTGGCGTAGAAGCCGGTGGCGCCGACGGCGGCTTTGGCCTTGTCCTTGAGCTCGGCGTTGCGGTCGACGAGCGCGCCCGCGGCGGCCATGTGCGCGTCGGCCATCTCGCGCGCGATCAGCAGCCGCATGATCTCGCTGGAACCCTCGAAGATCCGGTTGATGCGCAGGTCGCGCAGCAGCTGCTCGGCGCCGACGGCCCGCTCGCCACGGGCGGCGAGCGACGCCGCGGTCTCGTAGCCGCGTCCGCCGCGGATCTGCACCAGTTCGTCGGCGATCTGGCAGCTCATCTCGCTGGCCCACAGCTTGGCGAGCGCGGCCTCGATGCGGATGTCGTTGCGGCCCTCGTCGCACATGGTCGCCGAGAGGTCGAGCGCCGCCTCCAGCGCGTAGGTGGTCGCGGCGATGAAGGAGATCTTCTCGCCCACCGCGGCGTGCTCGCCGACCGGCCTGCCCCACTGCACGCGCTGGGCGCTCCACTCCCTGGCGATCTTCAGCGACCATTTGGCGGCGGCGGTGCACAACGCCGGGATGGCGAGACGGCCCGCGTTGAGCGTGGTCAGCGCGATCTTGAGCCCGTCGCCCTCCCTGCCGATGAGGTTGCGCTTCGGTACCCGCACGTTGTGCATGCGCGTCAGGCCGTTCTCGATGCCGCGTAGACCCATGAAGGCGTTGCGGCGCTCGACGGTGATGCCCGGACTGTCGGCCTCCACCACGAACGCGGAGATGCCGCCGCGATGCCCTTCGCTCTTGGGCACCCGCGCCATCACCACGAGCAGTTCGGCCACGACGCCGTTGGTGGTCCAGAGCTTCACGCCGTTCAGCTCGTAGGCCTCGCCGTCGGCCGTCGGGGTCGCGGTGCTCGCCATGCGGGCCGGATCGGAACCGACATCGGGCTCGGTCAGCAGGAACGCGCTCACCGCGCCCGCCGCGCAGCGGGGCAGGAACTCGGCCTTCTGTTCGGGGGTCCCCGCCAGCTTCAGCGGCTCGGGCACGCCGATGGACTGGTGCGCCGAGAGCAGCACGCCGATGCTGGGATGCGCCGAGCCTGCGAGCATGAGCGAGCGGTTGTAGCCGTACTGCGACAGGCCCTGGCCGCCGTAGGACTCGGGGATCTTCAGGCCGAAACAGCCGAGTTCGGCCAGGCCCTTGACGTACTCGTCCGGGATGCGGCCCTCGGCCTCGATCACCGACCCGTCGATGCTCTCGCAGAGCGGCCGCAGCCGCGCCAGGTAGGCCTCGGTGCGGGCGGCGTCCTCGGCGCTCGGCTGCGGGTAGGGGTGGATCAGATCGAGCCGGAACCGTCCGAGAAACATCTCCTTGGCGAACGATGGTTTGGCCCAGCCGGTTTCGCGGGATTCCTCGACCAGTGCGCGAGCCTGTTCTTCGGTGGCGTCGACTTTCGCGGCAGTCGCCATGGTGTCCTCCTCGGAGGTGATCAGAATCACATTCGAGTGTAGGAAAGTCGGTTACTCACCGGTAGGTGAATGGGGGTATCGATTTCTATCGATTTCTAATGATCTTGATAGAAAGGTGAATACGCGGGTGCGCTCCGGGCGTGCGCGGTCTATGGACGGGCGTCGCCTTCGCGGTGCGTCCCCCGTCGAAGTGGCGATCACACGCTGCGCAGGTAGCGTCCGAAGTGCGGGACGGTGAAGCCGATCGTGCCGCGCTCGGCCGAGTAGATCAGCCCCTTCTTGATGAGGCCGTCGCGCGCGGGCGAGAGCGAGGCCGGTTTGCGGCCGAGTTCGGCGGCCACCGCGGCCGTCGCGACCGGACCGTCGTCGCCGGACAGATCGGCCATGGCTCGCATGTACTCCCGCTCCGCGGGGGTTGCCCGCTCATAGCGAGATCCGAAGAACCCGACCGCCAACTCCTCCTCGGCGGCGGGCGAGGCCACCTCGACATCCTCGGCGGTGATCGGGCTCTCCGGGGCCTGGTCCCAGACCGCCTTGCCGTAGGCCTGCACGAAATAGGGATATCCATCGGCCTTTTCGTACAGTGCCTCCAGCGCCTCCTCGGTGAACTTCACCTCCTCGCGCTCGGCGGGCGCGATCAGCGCCCGGTCGGCCGACTCCCGGTCCAGCCGATCGATGCGGTGGTAGCTGAACAGGCGCTCCGAATAACTCTTCGATGCGGAAAGCACCGCGGGCAGGTGCGGCAGACCCGCCCCGACGACGATGAGCGGCGCGCCGTCCTGGCTCAGTTCGTGGCAGGCTCCGCAGATCGCGGAGATGTCGGCGGGGCCCAGGTCCTGCATCTCGTCGATGAATATCGCCATGCCGACGCCGATGTCGCCGGCCAGCGCCGCGGCTTCCTTGAGCAGCTCCACCAGATCGATCTCGATGTCGCCGGAATCGGCGCGCCCCGACACCGCGGGCACGTCGATACCGGGCTGCCAGCGCTCCCGCATGCCCTTGTCCGCGGTGGCCCGCAGCGCGAAGGCTTTGAGAATGCCGAGGAAATCGTCGACCCGCTCCGGATTGCGGTGCGCCATGGCGATGGCGCGGGTGGCCATGTGCAGCGCGGAGGACAGCGGTCGGCGCAGTTCCTGATCCGGCCGCGCCTCGATCTTCCCGGTGCCCCAGCCGCGCGAGATGGCCGCCGAGCGAAGCTGGTTGAGCAGCACGGTCTTACCGACGCCACGCAATCCGGTGAGCATCACGCTGCGTTCCGGCCTGCCCCTGGCGATGCGCTCCAGCACGATGTCGAAGGCGGCGAGTTGCTTGTCGCGCCCGGCGAGTTCGGGCGGGCGCTGACCCGCGCCGGGTGCATACGGATTGCGCACGGGGTCCATGCCCACACACCGTAGCGCGTTCGGACATCGGAATCTTGCTATCTCTACGTGATGTCGTAGAGAGGGGTATTTCGCGCTTGTCTTCTGCGCGGAAGTCTTTACGCTTGGGGCGGTTCGGTGAACGGTCGGCGCGCGGGAACGGAGGGGTCATGTCCGAGGAGTCAGCTCCCCACACCACCGCCGAGGTGGTCGAGTCGTGGACCGTGCCCGCCGGGGCGACCCAGGCCGGCCTGATCCGGTCCAACATCCTCGTCGCCATCGAACAGGGATACGACGACCCGCAACTGGTAGCCGATCTCGCGGTCGGCCCGTTGGTCATGGCGCTGGGCAAACTCGAGCTGGCGGTGGCCAGGCTCGAAGCCGAACTCGCCGAGGCGCGCAGGCGGATCGTGGAGCTGGAGCGGGCGGTCGCCGACCGCGACGCGCGATAGCGAACAGGCACTGCACGGTTCGTAACAGCTACTCGACGCGCCGTGACCTAGTCGTGACCTAACGGGCGCAGCAGCATTTCGCCCGGTCGTCCAGTGAATTTTCACAAGAGGCCGAAAACCACGCGCTGTGCGCTGGACAACACCGCGCCGACATCGTAATCTCTTCGTGACTTCATGGAGGGAGTCGCTTCGTAAGTGGAGTGGCGCCATGAAGTCACCGCCTAATCGGCTGTCGGAGCCACACCAGGATCCGGCTGTCGAACCGGGGACCCACAGGTTCGTCTGGGGTGAATCCGCAAAAGCCACAAGGCCGCCGCGGTAGGGCCGATCTTCCCGGCCCGAACCCGTCAGCTAACCCGGTCGGTGGAAGAGCAGGAAGATCGGAGACTCAGCTCGGTGGGTAAACACAGCTTGCAGCGGGAATCGCGACTGCCGAATTCCGTGAAGGGTGCTCTCGTCTTGGGTGCGGTGGCCGCCACCGGCGCGATGCCCGCGGTGCCCGCGATGGCCGCCACGATCAACATCCCCGGCCTCGGTGGTTTCGATGTGCCGGTCCCCCAAGAATTCGAGCAGCCGGTCCAGCAGCTCAACCAGCAGCTTCAGCAGGCGCTCGCCGCGCCGCAGCCCGGCGCCCCTCAGCAGGCCCCGCTCGCCGCGCCGCAGTTCCCGAACTTCCAGATGCCCAACCTGTTCGAGCAGCAGAACAGCCCGGGCGACATCGCTCTCGACGCCGCCAAGTCCAAGGTCGGCGCCATGTACTCCTGGGGCGCCGCGGGTCCGTCGAGCTTCGACTGCTCCGGCCTCGTGAAGTGGGCCTACCGGCAGGCTGGCATCGAGCTGCCCCGCACCAGCTTCGAGCAGTCCCACGTCGGCGCTCCCGTCGCCTTCCAGGACCTGCAGCCCGGTGACATCGTCGTGACCAACGGCGGCGGCCACGTCGGCCTCTACGCGGGCGACGGCAAGCTGCTCAACGCCGTTCAGTCGGGCCAGCCGGTGTCCTACACCCCGCTGCGTCCGGACATGGTGGTCACCGCGCGTCGCATCGTGGACTGACGAAAACAGTCGGACGAGGTCCGTCGTCGCCCGCCGTGGTTGGAGCGACGGCGGACCTACGCATAGTCTGAACCAGTGCCGCAGGGAATACAGGCTGCCCCATCGCAGGCCAGGGTCGATTCCTGGATCTGGGCGGTACGCCTGTTCAAGACCCGGTCCGCGGCCGCGGAGGCCTGCCGAGGCGGGCACGTCCGCGTCAACGGCGCGACGGCCAAACCCGCCCAACCGGTGCGGCCTGGTGACGAAATCCGTATCCGGGCCGGCGGTGTCGAACGCATCGTGATCGTCGAGCGGGTCATCACCAAGCGCGTCGGCGCTCCGATCGCCGCGCAATGCCTGATCGACCGCAGCCCGCCGCCGCCCTCCCCCGAGATCCTCGCGACCATGCCGCGCCGAGATCGCGGCACTGGTCGCCCCACCAAACGCGAGCGTCGCGAAACCGACCGTCTGCTCGGCCGCACCGAGGACTGACCGCTCAGGTCGTCGCCGCGACCACCACGAGATCCTCACGCCGCCCGTCGTCGTGGCCGAAGGCGGTCACATGGCCCTGGCGAATCTCGGGCGCGGTGGAGGCCACCGTCGACTCGATGTCGGACGGATAGTGGTTGCCGGCCCTCCACGGCGATGAGGTCCTCGAGCCCGTGCTACCGGATCGACCAACGCGTGCCGAAAACCATTGCCCGAACGTCTCCGTGAACAACTCGCCGTCACGGTGCCTCGCTGTCGTCTGCGGCGACTCGGTCGGCCAGTGCGGCGCCGAGGGCGGCGATGGTGGGGTGCTGGAAGAGTTCGGCCGTCGAGATCGCGATGCGCAGCCGGGCCTCCAGGGTGCGGCGCACCTCGATCGCGAGCAGCGAGCTGAGGCCGAGATCGTTGAAATCGTCGGTGGCGCCGATGGTTTCGGCAGGCCGGTCCAGTGTGGCGGCCAGCACGCGGCGGATGGCGGCGGTGATCGGCTCCGGTTCGGTGCCCGCCGCGCCATCGGACCGGCGGACAGATCCGTTGCGGGATGCGACGGAAAGTCCCTGGGCCGCAGCACCGATCGCGTCCGGAACCCGCCCGGATACCGATTCGCCGAAGAGCTCGCGGAGCCGGTCGGCTACCGGAGACCGGTGGCCGGAGGGCGTGTAGTCCAGCGCCAGAAGATACGGCCCGCGGTACCGCAAGGCCTTGGCCAGCATCGCCGCGCCGCGTTCCGCGTCGAGTGCGGCGATCCCCGCTCGTCGCAGATGCTCCGCGCCGCCTGCCGCCGCCGCGAGACCCGATGTCCACACGCCCCAGCCGATGCTGAGCACGCGCCCACCGTCCGCCGATGCGGCGATCGCGTCCATCGCGGCGTTGGCCGCGGCGTAGGCGGCCTGACCCGGGGCGCCGAAAGCGCCGGTGGCCGAGGAGAACAGCAGCACGAAATCGGTGGGGTCGGCGGCGGTCAGCGCCAGCAGGTCGGCCGCGGCGCCGACCTTCGGCGCGAACATCCGCGCCAGCTGATCCTGGTCGACGGCGTCGAAGACCGCGTCCTCCAGCGCGCCCGCGGCATGCACCACACCGCGGATGGTGGAACCGCATTCGCGAATGTCGTTGAGCGCGTTGGCGAGATCGCTTCGATCGGTCACGTCGCAGCGGACGACGACGACGTGATCCTCGGACCCGTCCAGCACGGCGGGCACCGGGCGGGGCGAACGCGTCAGCACCACCACGTCGCGTGCGCCGGAGTCGAGCAGCCAGCGCACCGCGACCGCGCCCAGCGCACCGAGACCGCCTGTCACCACATAGGTTCCGCTCGGATCGATCACGAGGGGCGCGGCGTCGGGCGCGGCCGGGACGAACCGCCGGACGGCCATGTCGCCCCCGGTCATTTCGACTTCGGTCGGAAGGGAATCGTCGGGTTCGGTGACGAGTTCGGTGAGCCGGGCGAGCGTACGCGGGTCGGAATCGGCCCACACCAAACGCACCTCGCGCCCCGATTCGAGTTGCAGGGTACGAGTGAGTCCGGCAAGGGCGTTGGCGATGACTCCGCCGCGCCGCGCGCGTGCCGGGAGCACCACCGTCAGCGAGACGATCGAGGTGTCGGCTCGAGCGCGTTGGAGCAGGTCCAGCGCCCGTCCGAGCGAGGTCGTCGCGGCCGCTCCGAGATCGGCGCTGTCCTCGGGCCAGACCACCACCAGCGCGGTGCGGTCGGCGGCGTCGCGGGCCGGCGACCCCGATGCGAGAACGGCGCTCGCGGCGTCGGGTTCGCGCGCGATCCGCTCGGTCGGCAGCGAGCGCTCCAGCGCGCGGGACAGGCGGACGGCGAGATCGGACTCACCGACCACGAGGGCGCGCCGACGGTGTGCGACGCGGGACGCGTGCGTGCCGGAATCACTCCGCGCCGCCTGTGACGAGCGGGGATCGCCCGCGAGCATCGGCTGCCACGTTTCGATGCGGAACGCGCCGCGTTCGTCCTCGCCGAAATCCTCGTCCTGTCGAATGTGGCCGAGCGCGGCCGCGTCCGCGAAACGGACGCGCACGCCGGCGAACGCCAGCACCGGAACGCCGTGCTGATCGGTGCCCACGATGTCGCCGATCAAGCCCCGCGCCGTGCGCTCACGGACGACGGCGTGCGCCTCGGCCGCCACACGCCCCGGTTCGGTGGACACCCACGCCGTGTCCATCGCGATGGGCAGCGGGACGAGTCCGTCGGGTAGTGCGCCGTCCGCGGCGGCGGCCAGGAGATGCAGGCAGCCGTCCAGTGTTGCGGCACTGTGTAATTCGGCGGCGTCGAAGTGCCCGACCGCGCAGCCCGGCGCGGCCGAGAGCGCACGGAGCGAACGGAATCGCGGACCGTACTCGAGACCCCTGCGGCGCAATGCTTCGTAGAAGGCGCCGGGCGCCAACGGCCGCATGCGGTGCTGGGTGGCGCGGTTCGCGTCGACAGCCCGCATCCAGGCGACGATGTCGGCGGGCGCGGGGCCGGGTGCGGGCCGCGCCGAAGCGAGCACCGTGTCGCCCGCTCGCACCCGCACGCTCGTATCGTCCGCGTGGTACTCGGCGGCGGCCAGGACGGTCAGGTCGGTGCGTTCGTTGACCACGAAATCGGCGATCATCCCGGCGGCCGCGCCGTTCGCCAGGTGCAGCAGTCGGCGTATCCAGTAGACGGCCGGTACCGTCGGAACACCCTGCACCACATGGTCGTCCAGCGAATCCGGGCGGAAGGCGGGGATCGCCGTTTCCGGGCGCGTCTGTGTGACCGGCGCGAATCGACTACGCCGCCAGCGTCTTCGCGGCGGCGGGGCGAGATACGGTCCGCTCGCCGACCAGTCGAGCGAGCGGCCCTCGTCGTACAGCCGGGACAGGCAGCGCAGGAAGGTCCCCGCCTCGTCGTCACGGGCCGCCACCGGATGCGTGGAATCGCGGAAGTCGGGCAACTCGCGGGCCGCCGGAGCGAGGACGGGATGCGGCGCGAGCTCCAGCACCGTCGTCAGCCCGTCCGCGGCCGCCTGCTCCAGCGCGGCCGCGAGTTCCACTGTGCCCGAGGCGTTCTCGGCCCAGTAGCCGCGATCCAGCGCGGCGGTCGTCAGTACGGCGGCGCGGCGCGCGGTGGAGTACATGGGCGTGTGCGGTGTGCGCGGCGCCAAATCGGCCAATCCGTCGACGAACTCGGCGAGCATCGGGGCCACCTGAGGACTGTGCGCGGCGAAGTCGACCGCGATGCGCTGCGCGAACATGCCGCGGCGCTTCGCCCGTCGCACGATGGTGTCGACGTAGCGCGGTGTCCCCGACACCACCACCGAACGCGGTGCGTTCACCGCGGCGATACCCACTTCGGCCTGTACCGGCGCGACCAACCGCTCCGCCTCGTCCGGCGTCGCCTCCAGCAACGCCATCGCGCCCTGTCCGTCGAGCCGCGCCAAGGCGCGGCTGCGCCGCACCGCGACCAGCGCCGCATCGGTGAGCGTCAGCCCGCCGCTCACCGCGGCCGCCGCGATCTCGCCGAGGCTGTGCCCCACGACGGCGTCGGGCCGAACACCCCAGGAGTCGAGCAACTTCGCCAAAGCCACTTGGTAGGCGAAGATCGCTGGCTGCACCAGTTCGGTGGCCGCGCGGCCGTCTCCGCCGAGGCCGAACCCGTAGCGCGGCGTCCACACCCTCGGCCCGCCCTGCGCCGCGATCGCGTCCGCGGCCTCGGCGAGTGCGCGCGCGAACACGGGATAGCGCGCCGCCAACGCCCGTCCCATCCGCGCGTGCTGTCCGCCCTGCCCAGCGAACAGGAAAAGCACACCGCCGCGCTGCCTGCCCGTACTGGGACCGGTGATCCCTGCGCCGCTTTCGCCGCGAGCCAACGCGCGCAATCCGGCGATCGCCTCCGCGCGGTCGTGCGCGAGCACGCCGGCCCGCGCGTGTTCGGGAAGCAACCGTGCCGCCGCCGTGGCCAAGGTGCTCGCCGCGGACTCGCCCGCCGCATCGAGCCGCTGCGCCAGCGCCAACGCCTGGATCTGTAGATCCGCGACGTCGCGCCCGGTCACCGGGATCAGCACCGGAGGCTCCTCGCCGCGCGATGCCGTCGTCGTCGGATGCCCGCGCAGCACCGCGTGCGCGTTGGTCCCGCCGAACCCGAACGAGCTCACCCCGGCCAGCCGCTCCCGCGGTGGAGTCGCGCTCCAGTCGACCGGCTCGCGCGGCACACGCAGCCCGCGCTCGGTGAGCTTCAGCAGCGGATTCGGGGTGTCGAAGTGGATGGTCGGCGCGATGACACCGTGGTGAATCGACAGCGCGGTCTTGATCAGCCCCGTCACGCCCGCCGCGGCCTCGAGGTGGCCGAGATTGGACTTCACCGAACCGATCCAGGTGTCCGCGGCGTCGTCGTCGGAGAGCACCGCGGCGAGCGCGCCCACTTCCACCGCGTCGCCGAGAGCCGTTCCGGTGCCGTGGCATTCGATGTAGCCCGCCCCGCGCGGGTCGAGGCCCGCGCGGGACCACGCGGTGCGGATGGTCTCGCGCTGGGCGCGCCCGTTCGGCGCGTAGAGGCCGTTCGAGCGCCCGTCGGAACCGACCGCCGCGCCGAGGATCTCGGCGTACACCCGATTGCCTTCGCGATGCGCGTCGGCGGTGCGCTGCAGGACCAGCACGCCGCACCCTTCGCTGCGCGTGTAGCCGTCGGCCGCGGCGGAGAACGGTTTGCTGCGTCCGTCGGGCGCGAGGAATCCGCTCTCGGCCAGGTAGTCGGAGGTGTGCGGGAGCAGCGTCAGATTCACGCCGCCGACGATCGCGAACGGCACCGTCTCGTCCGCGAGCAGCCGCAGGGCCAGGTCCACCGCCGCGAGCGAGGACGAACACGCGCTGTCCACCACCAGGCTCGGCCCGTGCAGATCCAGCGCGTAGGACAGCCGGTTGGCGATGATGCTCAATGCCGAACCGGTCACCGCGTACGGCGCGTCCTGCTCGCCGCCGCCGAGCACCGTGACGCCGTGGTCGTATCCGCACGCGCCGAAAATCACCGCGGCGTCCGAACCGCGCGTGCGATAGCCGATTCCGGCGTCGTCGAGCGCTTCGACGGATACTTCCAGCGCGACGCGTTGCTGCGGATCCATCAGCGCGGCCTCGCGGGCGGAGATGGCGAACCAGTCGTTGTCGAACCACTCGATGTCGTCGAGATAGCCCGCCCGCCTGGTCACCTCGCGGCCCGGCGGTGGATCGCCGGTGGCGTCGCGCCCGCTCGTCAGCAGCCGCCAGAATTCCTCCAAGCCCGCTGCGCCGGGCACGCGGCACGCCATGCCGATGATGGCGACCGGTGGCTGTATGGACGGAGTGCCTGCCGTCATGGCATCGCGAGGAACGCGGCCAGCTGCTCGATATCGGGGTGGTCGTACACGGCTTCCAGCGACACCTCGACGCCCATCGCGTCCTCGAGTTGTGCGGTCAGCCGCGCGAGTTGCGCGGAGATCGGACCGAGCTCGGCGAACGGTGTATCGGTGGACACGGCCGCGGTCTCGACGCCGAGCAACTCGGCGATCGCTGTGACCGCGGCGGCGGTGTGCGCGGCACGCCTGCCGCGCACGTCGGTATGGCCGTTTCGATCGGTATCACTTCGCCCGTCCGGGTGACTGGGCCGCATCTCGTCCTCCCTCCCCGTCTCCCGGCGGATTGCGGCCCGGGAACGGTACCCCCGCGATTATGCCGCACCGGAGAGGGCCGGAAAACGTCCGTTTTCCGCTGCGCGCCTGCGCGTTTGGCGACACGCCGAGAGTTTCCGCCGCCGCGCGTGTCGCCGATGCTTTCCGGAAACCAGCGCGTCACATACGGTGACAACCGTGCCCGAACCCGACCGTGCCACGCGCGCCGAGCGCACGCCGACGCTGCCCACCGTGCTGCGCTGCTGCGCCGCGCTCGCCGCGACCCCTGCGCGGTTGCTGCGCCCACGTCGTCCCGACACCGACCTGCTGGCCCGGCTGACCGTCGCCGAGCCGCCGCGACCTTCTGCTACCGTCCGGCTAACCGTGCTTGCGCAGGGCGAGATGACCGCTCCGGAGACCATCGTCGCCGAGGGCGTGCGCAGCCTGCGGGAGCTGCCGCTGATCATGTCGGCGTTCCTGATCGAACACCCGAAGGCCCGGTTCCTCGTCGACCCCGCGCTGTGCTCAGGCGTGCACGAGCGGGTGATACCCGAGCTGCCGTTCCCAGTGTCGCTGCTGGCCGCGCCGGACAAGCCGGTGCTCGGTCTGTCCGACGCGCTGGCCGCGCGCGATCTGGCGGGCGGCGACATCGATTTCGTCGTTCCCACGCACCTGCACTGGGATCACGTGTCGGGCTTGCTGGAACTGCCCGGCGAGATACCGGTCCGGCTTCCCGCCGCCGAGCACGCCTGGGCGATGCTCGGCGAGCACGCGCCGGTCGGGGTGGCCCGAGGTCCGTTGCGCGGTCGCGCTTTCGACCCGTTCGAACTCGACGGTCCTCCGGTGCTGACCTTCCCGCGCAGCAAGGACCTGTTCGGCGACGGTTCCGTGCTGCTGCTCGACCTGGCAGGCCACACCCCCGGCAGCATCGGCGTGCTGCTCGCGGTGGACGACGGCACCCGCGTGCTGCTCGCCGGCGACGCCGTGTGGAGCAAACTCCAGGTGGACCTGCTGCGCGAAAAGGCGCCCATGCCGGGCCAATTGTTCGATTCCGATCGCGACGCCGCCTTCGCCGTCATCCACCGCCTGCACGCCCTGCCCGACGACATCGAGATCGTCGCCGGTCACGACCTCGCCGCGGTCACGGCACGAGCCGCCCGTAACCCTTCGCGCTGACGCTCGGTTGGACTCGTCGGCGCGGCGGGCCGGGATTCCCGAGCCGCAACGACTCAGGCGAGGATGGAGGCGAGGCGAGCGCTGATCAGCTCCTCCGCCTCCTCCACCATGCGGCCGATGAGTTCGCCGCAGGTCGGGATGTCGTGGATCAGGCCCTGGGCCAGGCCCGCCGACCAGATGCCCGCGTCCAGGTCGCCCTCTTCGAAGACCCGGCGGCCGCGCGCGCCCGCGACCAGTTCCCGCACGTCCTCGAAAGTGCCGCCCGCCTTCTCGATTTCGACCACCTTGCGGCTGATCTCGTTGTCCGCCACGCGCGCGGTGTTGCGCAGGGTGCGGAAGATCAGCTGGGTGTCGAGTTCGCTGTTGGCGACGATCTGTTCCTTGACCTTCTGATCGATCGCCGACTCCGCGGTGCACAGGAAGCGGGTGCCCATGTTGACACCATCCGCGCCGAGCGCGAGCGCGGCGACCAGGCCGCGCGCGTCGGCGATGCCGCCGGAGGCGATCATCGGGATATCGAGCACGCGTGCCGCGGCGGGGATCAGGATCAGGCCGGGGATGTCGTCCTCGCCGGGGTGTCCCGCGCATTCGAAGCCGTCGATGCTCACGCCGTCGACGCCGATCTTCTGCGCCTTGAGCGCGTGCCGCACGCTGGTGCACTTGTGCAGCACCTTGATGCCCGCCTCTTTGTAGTACGGCAGGAACGGTTCCGGATTGCTGCCTGCCGTCTCGACGATCTTCACGCCGCTTTCGATGATGGCCTGCACGTACTCCGCGTACGGCGGAGGGTTGATCGAGGGCAGGATGGTGACGTTCACGCCGAAGGGCTTGTCGGTCAGCTGCCGGGTGCGCTCGATCTCCTTGCGCAGATCGTCCGGGGTGGGCTGGGTCAGCGCCGTGATGAAACCGAGCCCGCCTGCGTTCGCGACGGCGGCGACGAGTTCGGCCCGGCCGACCCACATCATGCCGCCCTGCACGATCGGGTGCTCGATCCCGAATTCCTCGGTGAACCTGGTACGCAGCATTGCGCTCTCCTCCGTGTGACCGCGGCGTCCGGGGGATCGCTCGCCGCTGTGTTCCCGAACCGCTGTGTTCCTCGAACCGCGCTGTTGCCGGAACCGCTGTGTTCCTCGAACGGTGACGGCTCGTCCCACCGCCGGGTTCGCGTGGGCGTGCCGGACCGCCCCGACGCCATGATCGTGACACGAAAATCGACTTGTGTACAACTGGTAAGTGAGTCGCGGTTCGCATGGATGAGTGGGTATTAGGCGCTCGCGGAGCGCCGATGAAGGCGAAGGATATCCGCATAAGTGCAGCTGAAGTCGGTTTTCACGATCTTGGAACCTCGCTGAGACAATTAACGAGGATTCATCTCTTGATCTCTTGCCGTCCGGTTAAGTTAGTTGTTATTCTCATCTCAATTCAGCCCGTCCACGCGGTCGGCCACTCCGGCGGACGCTTGCAGGCGGTCCGAGAGGAGTACGTGGCATGACCACCGGTGCACAGGCGCTCGACGAGCCGATCAGGTCGCGGCGCAACCACTGGAACAATCAGATCGCCGCCCACGCGCAGATGCGTCCGGACGCGGTCGCCCTGCGGTTCCGTGGTGTGGACACGACGTGGCAGCAGCTGCACGAGCGGTCGCTGAAGTTCGCCGACGCGCTGGCCAGGCGCGGCGTCGGGTTCGGCGACCGGGTGATCCTTCTCGCGCTGAACTACCCCGAATACATCGAGGCGGTCTTCGGCATCAACGCGCTCGGCGCCATCGCGGTGCCGGTGAACTTCCGGCTCACCCCGCCGGAGGTCGCGTACATCGTCGGCGACAGCGGGGCCAAGGCCATCGTCACCGACACGGTCTTACAGCCGCTGGCCACCGCCGTGCTCGCGCAGGCGCCCGCACTCGAGACCTGCATCGTGATCGGCGGCAAGACCGCCGAAGACGTGCTCGGCTACGACGACGTGCTGGCCGAGGAGGGGACGCCCCACACGCCGCTGGACATTCCGGAGGACACCCCCGCGCTGATCATGTACACCTCGGGCACCACGGGCAGCCCGAAGGGCGCGGTGCTCTCGTACGCGAACATGAACGCGCAGGCGCTGACCTGTATCCGGGCCATGGACCTCGGCCCCGAGGCCATCGGCTTCTGCACCTCGCCGCTGTTCCACATCGCCGGACTCGGCAGTCTCGCACCGTATTTCCTGCTCGGCGGCAAGACCGTGCTGCATCCGCTCGGCGCGTTCGATCCCACCGAGTTCCTCGACGCCGTCGAGAAGGAGCAGGCCACCACCGCGTTCTGCGTACCCGCCCAGTGGCAGGCCATCTGCGCCGAGCCCACGGTGAAGGACCGCAAGCTCGCGCTCACCATGCTCAGCTGGGGCGCGGCGCCCGCCTCGGACTCGGTGCTGCGCGCCATGGCCGAATGCTTCCCGAACGCCGCCAATGTCGCGGTCTTCGGCCAGACGGAGATGTCGCCGATCACCTGCGTGCTGGAAGGCGAGGACGCGCTGCGCAAGCTCGGTTCGGTGGGCAAGCCGATCCCCACCATCCAGGCCCGCATCGTGGACGACGAGATGAACGATGTCGCGCCAGGCGAGGTCGGCGAGATCGTCTACCGCGGACCGACTCTCATGCAGGGCTACTGGAACAAGCCAGAAGCCACCGCGGAGGCCTTCGCGGGCGGCTGGTTCCACTCCGGCGATCTGGTTCGCGCGGACGACGAGGGGTTCGTCTGGGTGGTCGACCGCAAGAAGGACATGATCATCTCCGGCGGCGAGAACATCTACTGCGCCGAGGTGGAGAACGTGCTCTTCGGACACCCCAAGGTTCGCGAGGCCGCCGTGGTCGGGCGCACGCACGAGAAGTGGGGCGAGGTGCCGGTCGCCGTGGTCGCGCTGATCGACCCCGATGCCGAGCTGACCCTGGACGAGCTGGAGCCGTACCTCAACGAGAACCTGGCCAGGTACAAGCACCCCAAGGATCTGGTGATCGTGCCCGAGCTGCCGCGCAACGCCAGCGGCAAGGTCGTGAAAGTCCAGCTGCGCAAGGACTATTCGTCCTAGTACCTTGCCTGCGTGTCGGTTCCGCGAACTGGGTCGTGGAAACCGGCCACGCGCGCGGCGCGGATGCGTCAGGATCGACGCATGGCGATTCCACGCATCCGCGCCGCCGTGCTGGCCCTGCACTGGCAGGTCAATGTCATCCGGCCCGAGGGATTCTTCGGTCCGATGCTCGCCGCGCCGGTCGCGGCCAGCGGCGTCGTGCCGCGCGCGGTGGACTTCCACGACGCGGCCGCCGCGGCCGAGCTCCCGGTGATCTTCACGCGCTTCACCATTCCCGTCGGCGAGGGCGGGCTGGTGCGCAACACCGGTTTCATGCGGTCGGTCGGCGCGGCACAGACCGAGTTCCGCCCGGAATCGCCAGGCACCCAGCTCATCACGGAGATGGCGGCGCAACCGAGCGCGACCTACGACAATCAGAAGCTCTCGGGGCTGGCGGGCAACGCCCTCGCCGACTGGCTGACCGACCGTGGCCTCGACACCCTGTTCGTCACCGGCGTGGCCACCAACCTGACCGTGGAGCAGACCGCCCGCCACGCAACGGATCTCGGTTTCACGGTGCACCCAGTCGCCGATTGCGTCACCGCCGCCGATCCCGCCTCGCACGAGGCGACCCTCGCCAACCTCGAGCTCGTCACCGCGGGATGCGTGACCGCCGCCGAAGCCCTCGACATCATCCACCGCTGAGCGAACGCCCACTCGAACTCCGCGCCCACCACCGCAGCCGAAACCGTCGATCGCTTCCGCCGCTGAGCACGACAGCGCGCCCCATCGATTCTCCGCGCCGCACCCGCCCGCCGCGCCCGGCGAGAAGGTCGAGTGTCAGCGGAAGCGGACGGGGAATCAATCCGCTCGGACGCGTCCCGTCAGGCCCGGGCCGATCAGCGTCTCCAACCGGCGATAGGCGATGTCCGCCCGGATCGGCGGGTCCGCGTCGGCGATAGCGCCGAGCGTGCCGACCACGCCCCAGGACAGGAAGTTCACCATCGCGGCGAATTCCTCGTCGTCCATGGCGAAGCGTCCGGACAGTTGTTCGGTGAGCACCCGGCCGACCATGCCGCGGGTGGCACGCAGCAGCTGGCCGCCTGCCTTGCGCCCGAGCAGCGCGCGATACACCTCGGGATTCTCCGAGGCCAGCCGGAACAGCGTGTAGATCGGCGCCAGCGGCGCCGAAGGCGGCGGCGCGGCCGGGTCGTCCGGTCGCGCGGCGGTGATGGCCGCGCGCAGGTATTCGGTGCTGCTCACCAGTAGCAGGTCGTCCTTGTCGCGGAAGTGCGCGTAGAAGGTGGAGCGTCCGACGTCGGCGCGATCCAGGATGTCGCGCACCGTGATTCGCTCGTAGGAGCGTTCGAGGAGTAGTTCGATCAGCGCCCGGTGCAATGTCGCCCTGGTGCGCCGCACCCGGCGGTCGGTGGTCTCGTGCATCTCAATCCCTGCGTTTCCGGACGGACCGGGCCGCACTGTCCCGAACCGGACGGATTCCGTACTTCTGCTTCTGGTCGCCGCGGCGGCCACCTTCGATCATGAACATATGTCCGGAAACGCACAACAGTCCGCAAACAAGCAACCCGCCGAGATCGGCATCCTCATCACCCGCCCGCGCGGCTACCGGTTCCTCCGCTCCGCGTTCGCGCTCGGCCGCGGGCGCGCGCTCGACCACGAGTTCATCGCCCACAGCGGCGCCGCGCCCGGCGATCGCGTGCTCGATATCGGCTGTGGTCCCGGTGATCTCGCCCGTGCGCTCGCGGTCCGTGTCGGTCCCGCGGGCGAGGTCGTCGGCCGCGATCCGTCGCCGCGGATGATCGCCTACGCCACCGCGCGCACGAAACAGCCGAACTGCCGCTTCGAGCTCGGCCCCGCGCAGACCCTCGACCGGCCCGACGCCTCCTTCGACGTGGTGACCTGCACCTTCGTCATGCACCACATCCCCGAGGCGCAGCGCGAGGCCGCGCTCGCCCACATGTTCCGCGTGCTCCGCCCCGGCGGCAGACTGCTCCTCGCCGACACCCACCCCACCGGCCGGGTACTACCGGGCGCGATCCGCGCGATGTCCCGTTTCGCGGCCCACCGCACCCGCGACACCGCGACCGACCACCACGCCGACCCGCTCGCCGCCGTCGACATCCGCCGTTATCGAGAACCCTTGCTGGCAGCGGGTTTCCGCTCGGTCGAGTTCGAGACCGTCCCGCCGATCGCCGGAATCCTCCGCGCGACCAAGGACTAGCTCGCGCTCCGCCCTAAATCATGTTCTTCGAGGTCATCCAGCGCATGGTGAACCACCCGCAGAACACCGGCAGCCAGCAGGTGAGGACGCGGTAGAGGAGCACCGCGGGCACCGCGATGTCCACGGAAAGGCCGAAGGCGGCGAGGCCGCCGATCAGGGCCGCCTCGACGGCGCCGACGCCGCCGGGGGTCGGGGCGGCCGAGGCCAGGGTGCCGCCGATCATGGTGACGATCGTGACGGTGACGAAGGTGGCGCCGCCGCCGAAGGCCTCCACGCTGGCCCACAGCGCACCCGCCATGCCGAGCGTGACGGCGGCACCGCCCGCCACGATGATGGCGAACCGCTTCGGGTCCCTCGCCAGCTGGCCCAGTTCGCCGAGCACTTCCTGGAGCTGCGGCCGGACCGAATTGTTCAGCCAGCGCCGCAGTTTCGGCACGAACATGAATGTGCCGATGATGCCGACACCGACACCGGCGGCCAGGTAGATGATGGTCGGATCCGGCACGAAATGGGAGAGGTCCGCCGAGGTCCCCGCCACGATGCTGAACAGGATCAACAGGCTGACGTGGGTGATCACCTGCACCGCCTGCTGCAGCGCCACGGCCGCGGTGGCTCGCACCGCGCCTAGCCCGCTCTTCTGCAGGAACCGCACGCTCAAGGCGAGACCGCCGACGCGCGCGGGCGTGGTCGTCGCGGCGAAGGTGTTGGCGATCTGCATGATGACCAGGTTGCGGAAGTTCGCCATGCCGGAGGCGCAGGCCCACAGCGCGGCCGCGGCGCCGACGTAGGTGAGGCTGGAGACGGCGAGCCCGAGCAGCGCCCACCACCAGTTGGCGGTCTTCAGCTGGGTGAAGAAGGTCGGGACCTGGCTGATGAACGGGTACGCCACGTAGACCAGCCCGATCAGCAGCACCAGCTGAATGATCTGGTTACGGGAGAACCGGGTGATCTGATCGGCCTCGATCCGGTCCTTGCCGGTCTGCTTGCGCACCTCGTCGCGGGTTTCGGACACGACCGACTTCCACTCCGGAATCGACATCCTGATACCGGAGGGGGTGGCTGATTTGATGAGGCGGCGGGTCGCGGTGAGCACGGTCTGCTCGCCGAGCGCTTCGATGGCCGCGCGCACCGCGGATTCCTTGCCGTAGATCGCGGCCGTGGTGACCAGCAGCTGCGCGATGTCGGATTGGATCTGGGTGTCCGAGGCGCCGAACTCGGCGCTGCCGAAACCGCTGAACAGCACGGCGTCCTCGGTGACGCGGATGTCCTCGGGGCGCAGGTCGCCGTGTGCGATCCGGCCCCCGTGCAGCGCGTCGAGCGCCTTCCACACCGTGGGCAGCCGCTCGCCGGGGATCTCGGCGATCGGGACGCCGCCGGAGTCGGTGTGCGCGTAGAGCATCCAGCCGCGATCCAGCGCCGCGACCGCGACCACCTGCTGGCCTGCGAGATCGAGATCGCCCGCGGCGATCGTCATCAGCGCGCGGTGCTCGACGGCGCGGTGCATGGAACCGTGCAGCGCCCCGGTCTCGCTGCTGCGAAAGGTCAGCCAGCGCCACAGCATGCGCAGTGCGCCGTGGCTGCGCTGGTTCTTGCCGTACATCTCGACGGTCAGCTCGCGCTCCGGGCCGGTCACGGCGGTCGAGAGCACCAGCGGCCCCGAGCCCGCGGGCCGCACCACGGTGAATCCGGTGACGGTGTGCCCGCGTTTGGCGAGCACCCGCACCGCGGCGTCGAGCGGCACCTCCAGCGCCGGTGTGCCGACCACCCAGACGATCAGCGCGCCGACCAGCCAGCCCACCGCGAGGCCGAACATCGCCCGCGCGGGCACCACGGTGCTGACCACGAGATGGATCGGCGCGAAGGCCAGCAGCAGGAACCACAACCAGCGCCGCGGCCTGGTCGGCAGCCACGGACTGGAGACGGTGAGCACCGCGGCGAGCATCGCGATCCAGCGCGGATCGTCGAGGAATTGGGAAAGGAAGGTGTCGAGCCGATCGGGCACCTGGAGGTGCCACTGCGGCGCGGAGATGCCGGTGCCGGTGATGGAGAGCAGCAGGCCGGCGACGAGTCCGGCGGCGGCGTATCCGGCGAGCAGTTTCCACTGCCTGCCGATGACCAGTTCGATGAGGATCGCGAACGGCAGGATGAGGATCGCGATGCCGTAGAGCAGGTAGACCAGGTTGGACTGGTCCGGGGTGAGGAAGCCGACGATGTCGGACACCGAATCCTCGAGCGCCAGCCATTCCGGTCTGGTGATGACCGAGGCCGCGATCACCACACCGAGCCACAGCGCCGCGAGCATGACCCGGACGATGTCCGTGGTCCGCCGGATCAGCGGTTCCAGGAGATTGCCCGTTACCGGGATCTCCCGCCCGTCGACTCGCATGTCGTATCGGCACTTTCGGATCGAGTTGGCGCTGGCTCGGCGACCCCCTGTCTCACGTTCCGTGAGTATGCAGCAGGTCACCGCGGGCGATCGGCACCAACACGCCGCGGCGGTGCGGCGTCGCGCGGTGCCGCTTCGGCCCCTGCTCACACTGCCAGAGGCGGCGCCGCGAGGGCCCGGCGGGCTCAGTTCGCGACGACGCTGTACACGCCTCCGTTCATCGCGCCCGCGTCCAGTTCCACGATCGCCTGGAGCACCTTCTCCGTCGGAACCCGAGCGGGGAAGCTGTCCGGAGCCACCGCGTTGGCGCGGACGCCGAACTCCTCGAACTCCGCCGCGAGGTGCCGGGTCAGATGGTTCAGCGCCGCCTTCGACGCGGCGTACACCGCCTGGCCGCCCGGGTACACCTTGGAGCCGGAGAGGCTGGAGACGTTGACGATGTTGCGGTTGCGCGCCCGGTTGCCGTCGAGGTCGTGCATCCAGCCGCGCTGCGCCAGCCGGGCCGAAAGCCGCAGCGGCACGCCCACGTTCAGCGCGAACTGGGATTCGAAGTCGTCGATCGCGGAATCCCCGTCGACGAGCCCCTGCGGATGCAGCCGCAGGCTCGCGGCATTGTTGACCAGCAGGTCGATGCCGCCGAACTTGGCCAGCGCCAGGTCGATGACGCGCTCGACCTCGCCGGGCGCGGTCAGATCGGAACGGATCAGGAAGACCCGGGAGTCGTTCTCCGGCACGTCGGCCTGCGGATCGAAGGGATCCACGAACCACTCGTGCTGCGAGGGCGTCGCGGGAATGCGAGCGCCGCAGACGGCGACGATGTCGTAGGAGGTGTAGAGGGCGCGGCAGAAGGCGTCGCCCAGCGTGCCGCCCGCCCCGGTGAGCAGGCAGACCCGGCGGCCGCCGCGGGCCGATTCACCAGTAGACAATGCGGTCTCCTCCCCAACGCTGGATCGCGTCCTCCTTCGGCCGGTGCAGCCACATCACGATGCTGCTGCGCGGCGCCCGGTTGTAGCCGAGGTAGGTGTGCCAGGACCGCGGGGTGCATTCGAACACCACCATCGAGTTGTCCAGCGGCGGCACCGCCAGCGTCGGCGTCGGATCGGCGATGTTGGCGTACAGCCCGGTCTCCCCGCCATCGCCCGGCTGCCATCCCGGATTGCCCAGATAGAACAGCACCGCGACGGCGCGCACCGTCTCCCGCGCGGTGACGCCCTCGGACTTCGTCCCGGTCTTGGTGTTCACGCTCGAATCGGGCAACCGCACCTCACCCGGCCCGGGAGCCGAGCCGGAGAACCACGCCGGATTCAGATCGTTGTGCGGCCAGCCCGCGGGGCTGTCCGGCGCGTGGTGGTGAATCGAACCCTCCACGTCGCCCGTCACTTCCACGCCCGCCACCGACGCGATGAGGTCGTGCCATTCCCGCGAGGTGAACAGTGCGAGCGGTCCGTTGCGCAGGTCGGTGAGCGGGATCGCGTCGGCGCTGTAGTTGTCGGCCACCTTCTCGAACGAGCCCGCCCGCGCAACGCGCACGCGTTCGTATTCGGCGGCGAGCCGCTGGTAGAAGTCGTCGACGAAGACATCGCGTACATACACGTGCGGAAACGGTCCGGACCTGCGGATCCAGCGCCGATGGGCGAACAATTCCGTGAACCACGCGGGCGGCGCGGGCGCCTGACTCACCGATTCCCCTGACAACGTCACTCCCTCCCGGACGAACACGGTGATCTTATTGCCTTCGTCGGCCGAATTTCGAGCGGCCGGGATCTCGGCACAAGAAGGGACACGGGAGGATCGACCGGTGGCTCGTGATCTTCGCATCTGTTTCGTCGGTGACTCGTTCGTCGCGGGCGTCGGCGATCCGCTCTGTCATGGCTGGGCGGGGCGGCTCGGCGTCGCCGCGCACGCCGACGCCGTGCCCTTCACCGGATACAACCTCGGCGTCCGCCGCGAGACCTCGGCCGATATCGCCGCGCGTTGGCAGGCCGAGTGCGCGCCGCGGCTGCCCGAGGGGACCGAGGCGCGGGTGGTCTTCTCGTTCGGCGTCAACGACGCCACGCACGAGAACGGTTCGCCGCGTGTGGAACCCGACGCCACGGCGGCCAATCTGACCGGCATGCTGACCACGGCCGCCGAGCGCGGCTGGCCCGCGCTGCTCGTCGCGCCGCCGCCGATCGACGACGACGCCCACAACGCCCGCACCGCGCGCCTCGACGAACGCTTCGCCGAGATCTGCGCCGCGGCTCGGACGCCGTACGTGCGCGTGCACCACGCGTTACGCGCGAACGAGGTGTGGATGCGGGAGGTGCGCGCGGGCGACGGCGCGCACCCCGGCGCGGGCGGCTACGACGCGATGGCGGCGCTGATCCTGCCCGCCTGGCGGGAGTGGTTGTCCCGCTGAGTTTCTCGCGGATGCCCTCGATGAAAAGGTGGCATCTCGCCTGCGAACAAGCCGCACATTGCTGTCTCAGACGCAAACGCGCGGCGGGAATTCGTTATTCGACCAGGTCAGCCCACCGGCGCCGAGACCGTCTCCCGGTCGCGGAACAGTGGTGTCGCGGCGCTGGCTACCGGTTGTTCGTCGGCGGGACCGTGCGCGATCTCGTCCAATTCCGGGAACCACCGCGCGATCTCGGCCCGGTACGGCCCCTCGGTGCCCAGCTGGCACAGCGCGGCGATCAGCGTGAGCATCGAGCGCGCGAACGGGGTGATCCAGGCGGGCATGGTCAGCTGCCGGATGATGTTCGACAGTCGCGGATCGGTCAGTCGCAGAACGTGTTTGCGCAACCAGCGGGTGCTCAGCCGGTAGGTGTCGTGCTCGAACGGTTCGGTGCACGGCGCGATGGTCGCGAACAGCGCCTCGGCGTCGAAGGCGCGGCCGGGCTCGACGAAACCGTGCCGCCGCGTCGCCGCCTCCAGCTCGCGCGGCCCGCCGCGGAACACCGCGCGGACGCAATCCCGTGCCATCTCGTCGAACCCCTCCGGCGGCCAGACCGCGCACGCGCCGAAATCGACCACGCCGAGCCTGCCGTCCGGCAGCACCCGGAAATTACCCGGATGCGGATCGCCGTACAGCAGGCCGCTGCGCGGCCAGGCGGACGCCATGAAACGAACCATGAGCATGCCGACCCGATCCCGTTCCGCCTGCGAGCCGGACTCGATGACGCGGGTGACCGGCGTGCCGTCCAGCCATTCGGTCACCAGCACGTCGCCGTGCCTGGCGATCACCCGCGGGACGCGGATATCGGGATCGTCGGCGTAGGCGGCCGCGAACGCCTCCTGATAGCGCGCCTCGGCGGCGTAGTCGAGCTCCTCCAGCACGCACTCGGTGATCGCGTCGAGCACGCCCGTGATGTCGGCGCCCGGCAGGAAGACGGCGGCCAGCCCGGTGAATCGGCGCAGCTGCTCGAGGTCTCCTGTCACCGCCGCGCGTCCGCCGGGATACATCACCTTGACCGCGACGGGCGTGCCGTCGCGCCACACCGCGCGGTGCACCTGGCCGATCGAGGCGGCCGCCGCGCGGCGTTCGTCGAATTCCCGGAAATACCAACGCCAGTCCGGGCCCATGCTCGCCGACATGGCGGCGTCCACGGCTCCGGGAAGCATGGCGGGCGCGGCGTCGTGCAGGCGGCTCAGCGCGATCTTGTAGGGCTCGGCGAGTTCCGGCGGCAGCGCGAGCTCGTAGATCGCGAGCAGCTGGCCGAGTTTCGCCGCGCAGCCTTTGAGTTCGCCGAGCACCTCGAAAATGTGCTGTGCGGTGCGCAACTGGATCTCGCGGTCGACTTCGGCGGCGGAACGGCCGAGCGCCCGCTTGCCGACGCCGACGGCGCGACGGCCCGCGAAGGCCACCGGCAGCCCGGCCAACCTGGCGTTGCGCACCGACCGGCGGACTGGAGGCGCGCCATTCGACGGCACCGCGAAGAGGCGTCTACCGCGTGATTCGTCGTCCGAGGGAGCGGGCCCACGTCGAATGGTCATGAATCACCTCACACTGTGGGCGGATCAGTGTTACACAGGTGCAGTCTCGCACAGCAGGGCTTAGACTGTCTGGGACGTATTGGAACACAGTCGAAAGGTGGCATCCGATGGGATCCCAGACGGTAGTCGCCGACGTTGCCGACGAGCTGGCGCGCCGGGTTGCCGCGGGGGAATATCAGCCGGGGGATTTGATGCCGTCGGTCCGCCAGGTCGCCGAAGAATTCGATATGAATCGCGCGACCGCGCAGTTGACCTTGGGCAGGCTGGAATCGTATGGATTCGTCGAGGCGCGTCGCGGTAAGGGTTTCACGATCCGCGATGTGCGAGAGGCGGGCGGCCTCGACGTGTACCGCCACCTGTTCCGGTTCTCGGTGCCGATGCCGGATGTCGCGATCGAGATGTTCCACGACATCGTCGATGTGCAGCGCGGCATCGTCATGGAGGCGCTGCTCGCCTACACCGCGAGCGAACAGGAGGTCGACCCGGCCGAGCTGAAGGCGGCCATCGACGAACTGGAAGCCCTTGCCCGGCTGGAGGTTCCGGACTTCCGCCAGATTCTGGCCATCGAGGTCGCACTGGTTCGGCGTTTGCTGACCGCGCTCGGGCTGAGCATGCAGCGCGCGATTCTCAACACGATCGGCGAGATGGTGCTCGAGGTGCCCGAGGCGATCGAGGCGTACTTCGCGGGCGCCGCCGACCTGCACGTACTGGTGTGGCGGGCGCTCGTCGCGGTGTGGGAATCCGGCTCCGGCCCGTCGGAGGCGCAGCTCGCGCTGTTCGAGGACCTGTTCGGGATGTACCACGACAAGGTCATCGCCCGGTTCGACGAGCTGCTCGGCGGCGGGGAAGCCGACGTCGAGGACGCGCACGCCGCCACCGCCTGATCCGGCAAAACGCACGAATCGGACTGTCTGAGTCTGATGGCTTCGCGCGGTTCCGCGCGCGGTGACCTCCGAATGAGTTGGTCACTTGTTCATTACAGATAGTCGATCATTGCGTCTGAGACAGGTATCCTGAATCTGGCTGGACGGCGTCGCCCGGCGCGCTCGAGGCTCCCGCTGCCGCGGTCCGATCACGGGGAAGGGTGATCGGTGCGGCCGGTCCTTCGAGCGCGGAGGGCGACCCGCAGACCCGGCGCCGACGCTCACGGCGCCGGGCCGTCCCGTCATCGGACTGGCCGGGTGTCGATGACGGGGCGGGCAGGCCGCATCCGCGATTTGCTGGCGAATTGCCCGACTCGGTCGTACCGTTTCCGTCATGACCGAGTCAGCAGATTCGCTGCCCGACATACCGCTGGAATCCTGGCGTCCGACCAAGGAGACGCTGCACCGTTTCGCCCAGGTGGTCGGCAAGGTCGCCCTCGCCAAAGGCATCCGCCGCAACCACTGGTGGCACATGACCTTCCGGCTCACCGCCCGCGGCTGGACCACCGTCCCGCTCGGTACCGCCCGCACCGGGCCGGTCTTCACCTGTTCCTTCGATTTCTTCGACCACGTGCTGCGCATTGCGACCGATCACGGCATCGAGGTGGAGATCGACCTCCTCCAGCAGTCCGTGGCCACGTTCTACACCGATGTCATGGGCGGGCTCGGCGACCTCGGCATCGAGGTCGTCATGCCGCACCCGCACCCCTTCGATCTGCCCGACGCCGGTCGCCCGTTCGAAGACGACACCGACCACGCCGCCTACGATCCGGACAAGGCGCGCAGGGCGTTTCGCGTGCACAGCCAGGTCGGCCGGATACTGGAGGAGTTCAGCGCCACCTACTCCGGCAAGATCAGCCCCGTCCAATTGTTCTGGCACACCTTCGATCTCGCGGTGCAGCGGTTCTCGCCGCGCCGGATCGACCTGCCCTCGACCGTCGATTCGGTGACCCGCGAGGCCTATTCGCGCGAGGTGATCAGCGCCGGTTTCTGGTTCGGCGACGACAAACTGCCCGAGCCGACCTTCTATTCTTACGTCGCGCCGGAACCGGACGGGCTGACCGACCGCACGCTGAAACCCGCGGGCGCACGGTGGGTGGCGTCCGGATCGAGCCACGCCGCGTACTACGCCTACGCGGACGCGCGCCGCACCGCCGACCCGGTGGGCGCCGCGCTCGAATTCTTCCAATCCGTCTACGCCAACGGCTCCGAGCTCGCCGGATGGGATGCCGACCAGCTGGCCTGCTGGGGCGGCGTCACCGATCCGGTGCTGGAGCAGAAGGCGCCGCGCTGGCCGGAATGGCCCGAGTGATCAGCCGTTGAGCTTGTTCAGGCGATCGCACGCCTCGACGTACTCGTTGATCAGCCGGGCGACCACGTCGGCGGAGCGCTCCACCTTGGTCATCATGCCGACCACCTGACCGACCGGGTTGAAGTTGACGTCCTTCGCGGCCTCCGGATACCGGTGGCCGCGCTTGACGCCGTCCAGCGCCACCATCATCTGCAGCGGCATCGGCAGCGGGTCGGGGGTCTCGGCCGACTCCCAGGCGTCGGTCCAGTCGTTGCGCAGCATGCGGCACGGCTTGCCGGTCCACGAGCGCGAGCGCACGGTGTCGTGGCTGCTCGCGTCGATGTAGGTCTGCATCTGCGCGGGCGGCACATTGGCCTCCTCGACGGTCAGCCACAGCGAACCGGTCCACGCGCCCGCCGCGCCCATCGCCATGGCCGCGGCGACCTGGCGGCCGTCGCCGATGCCGCCTGCCGCGAGCATCGGCATATCGCCGATCGCGTCGATGACCTGCGGCCAGAGCACCATGGACGAGATCTCGCCGCAGTGCCCGCCACCTTCGGTGCCCTGGCAGACCACGAAGTCCAGCCCCGCGGCCTTGTGATCGATCGCATGCTTGACCGAACCGCACAGCGCGCCGATCAGCCTGCCGGAGCCCTGGATCTGCTCGATCACGTCCGCGGGCGGCGTGCCGAGCGCGTTGGCGACCAGCTTGGCCTTGGGGTGCTTCAGGATGACCTCGATCTGCGGGGCCACCGTGGTCGCGGTCCAGCCGAGCAGCTGGTTGTGGTGCTCCTCCGCGGGCAGGTGCGGCACGCCGTGGTCGGCCAGGATCTTCTCCGCGAAATCCCGGTGGCCCTGGGGCACCAGCTCGCCGAGCTTGGCTTCCAGCTGTTCGGGCGTCAGGTCGTCGATGCCCTTGCCCTCGTACTTGGAGGGAATCACCAGGTCGACGCCGTACACGCCGTTGACGTGCTCGTCCAGCCAGGCGAGCTCGACCTCGAGCTGCTCGGCGGTGAAGCCCACCGCGCCGAGGACGCCGAGCCCACCGGCATTGCTGACCGCGGCCGCCACGTCGCGGCAGTGGGTGAAGGCGAAGATGGGGAACTCGATCCCCAGCCGGTCGCAGATTTCGGTACGCATCGGGTGCTGGTCTCCCTTATCCACGCCGCGACCGGATCACGGCGGCCGCGGTCGTCCTAGAACGGGTTACATGGTGGCCGCGCCGGGTTCGCCTCGCGCGCGACGGACGGACGCCCCGACCGGCCGAATCCGCCGCACACCGCAGGTATCGCCATGCCGCGGCGGCGTCGTCATCGACCGGTGGGGGCACCATAGATCGACAGTAACACGTTCTAGTTTTGTCGCGGTACCCCTTCTCGAGCTGGGTCGCGTCCGACGTCAGATCGCGTTCTCCAGCTCCGCGAGCGCGTCCTCCAGGTGGTCGAGCATGCGGTGCAGCTGGGGCACGCTGCGCCGGCAGCCGACCAAGCCGAAGTCCAGGTTGTCGGCATTGGAGGTGAGCGTGATGTTCACGGCCTGGCCGTCGAACGGGATGGACAGCGGATAGATGGCGTCCAGTCGCGCGCCGTTCCAGTACATCGGCTCGCGCGGGCCGGGCACATTGGAGATGACGATGTTGAACGGCGGCGTGGTCCACGGAACGAGCGCGGGCACCAGGTTCAGCGCGATCGGGCTGACCATCAGCGCCGAGAGCGCCATCGACTGGGCGGGCGAGAGCTCGCTGTAGACCTCTTTGCTCTTCTGCATCGACTCGCTCACCGTCCGCAGCCTGGCGATCGGATCGGCCAGATGGGTGCCGAGATTGCAGAGCAGCGCACCGACCTTCACGCCGTTGGTCTCGGTGTCGTCCGCCGCGCGCAGCGACATCGGCACCATGGCGATCAGCGGCTTGTCCGGCAGCGCGCCTCGCTCGGCGAGGTAGCCGCGCAGCGCACCCGACGACATCGCGAGCACGACGTCGTTCATCGTCGTCCCGGTCGCCTTGCGCACCTGCTTGATTCGCTCCATCGGCCAGGAGCGCACGACGGAGCGGCGGGCGCCGCCGATCGGCACGTTGAACATGGTTTTGGGCGCCTCGAACGGCAGGGTCACCTGCTGCTCGCGCAACGCGGCCCGCGCGGCCCGAAGCAGCGGCGGACCGGAAGCGGCGGCCGCGACGAGATTCTTTGCCGCGCCGAGCAATCCGGACCGCTGCGGCTCCTTCTTGCGTCCCGAGCGCGGCAGATTCCACGGCACGCGGGCCTCGGTCGAGTACGGATCGTCGGTAAAGGTGCGCTGGAGCAGCCGCTGGGCGGAAACGCCGTCGATCAGGCCGTGGTGCATCTTCGAATAGAGCGCGAATCGGCCGCCTTGCAATCCTTCGATCAGGTGGATCTCCCACAGCGGACGGTGCCGATCGAGGAGGGCGCTGTGCAGCCCGGAGGCCAGCTCGATCAGCTGCTCCTGGCCGCCGGGGGCGGGCAGCGCGATGCGGCGAACGTGGTAGTCCAGTTCCACCTCGTCCTCGAGCGTCCAGGCCAGCTGCGGCGAGCCGAGGAGTTTGGCCGGGCGCTTGCGGAAGGTGGGGTGAATCTCGCGGCAGGACAAGAGCTTTTGGTGCGTCTGCGCGGCGAACTCCGGCCCGGCGCCCTCCGGCGGTTCGAACAGTTGCAGCGAGCCGACGTGCATCGGGTGCTCGCGGGATTCGGCCAACAAGAACAGGGCATCAACCGGTGCGATGAGTTCCATATATGTGTCGCCCCCTGACGACGGTGGAGATTTTGTGCGATGAACAATCGACCACGCTGTCGGGTGGGACGCACCACAGAAACCTGGGCACCCGTACCAAAGCTACCCGGCTGGGTCCGGGGACGTGCGCATTATCAGCGCACCGGATCGGCGACCTTGGCGAGCATCAGGTATCCCGAATCGAATCGTTCGTCGGGCCGCCGTGCGCAGACCATTCGGGCGATCACGGTGAAACCCGCTTCGCGCGACAGCTCGGCGAGCCGGTCGGGTGACCAGCGGTAGGCGCGAGTCACCTTGTGGTCGAAGCCAAGCACGGTGTCGGCGGCGTCCGCTGCCTGGAACGCCAGCAGTGCGTGCCCTCCGGTGCGGAGCACCCGATGGAACTCGCGCAACACGTGGGGCACCCGTTCCGGCGGCAGGTGGATGATCGAGTACCAGGCCACGAGTCCCGCCAACGCGCCGTCCTCGATGGTCAGTTCCTCCATCGAGCCCACCTCGAACCGCAGACCCGGGTACTCCGCGCGGGCCAGTTCGATCATGCGTGGCGAGAGGTCCATGCCGAAGGTCGGGACGTCCAGCGAGACCAGATGTGCTGCAATCCTTCCCGGGCCGCAGCCGAGGTCCGCGACCGGCCCGGACTCATCGGCCCGCAACAGCTCCGCGAATGCGCCGAGGACGGCGCGGTCGAACGGCTGCGTCGCCAGATGGCCGCGGACGAAGTCGGTGTAGAGCTGGGCCATGTCGTCGTAGGCGGTGCGGGTGGCGTCGACATCGGCATGGGTCAAGACCGGAACTCCTTTGCGCGAAACGGTATTTCGTACGTCTCAGGGCGTCGCGGACAGCGCGGGGTCGTCCTGCGGAGCGGCGGCGCGAGACTGCCTGGTTCCGAGGAACGATCCGAGCACGACCAGCGGGAATCCTATCGCCATGCCCGCGGTGAGCGGCTCGTCGAGCAGCGTCACGCCGAGCACGATAGCCACCGCCGGGTTGATGTAGGTGATCACCGTGGCGCGCGCCGGACCCACTTCGCTGATCAGTGCGAAGAACAGCAGGAACGCCGCCGCGGTGCAGACGATCGCGAGGCCGAGCACCGAAAGCGCGGCGTCCGCTGGGAAATGCTCCGGCTTGCGCAGCGCGGCGAACGGCGTGTAGAGCACCGTCGCCACCAGCAGCGACGCGGTGACCACGCCCATCGGCGGCAGATCGGCCAGTGAACGATTGATGACGATCGGCCCGACCGCATACCCGATGGTGGTCAGCGCGATGGCTCCGATCGCGGCGGGGTTGGACAGATCCACGTCGAGTCCGACCAGTGCGGCCACGCCCGCGAATCCCACGATCAGGCCCAGAACGCGTCGCGCGTCGATGGTTTCGTGCCCGAGGCGAGTCAGGATCAGCACGGCGATCAACGGCACCGCCGCGATCAGCAGCCCGACGGTGGAGCTGTTGAGGGTGGTCTCGGCGTACCCGATGAGCAGCCAAGGGCCGGAGATCTCCACCAGCGTGTAGAGCAGCAGGGGCCGCCAGCGCCGCAGCACCGGTCGCAGCGCGTCGGTGTACAGGGCGATCGGCAACAGCAGCAGGCCGCCGATCAGCGTGCGGCCGAAAGCGACGAACACCGGATCGAAGTCCTCGACCGCGACCGCGATCATCGCGTACGGCACACCCCAGATCACGCCCATAGCCAGGAACAGCAGCCAACCGCGCCTGGTCATCGCGCCGTCCCCCGAGCCCGCATCGCAGTTCTCATGCTCTCGCTCGCTTTCGATTCAGAAGGAGCGTAGCGGGTGATCCCATGATCCGACAGATCTATTTCGCCCGCTGTACGGACGCGCGAGTCAACAGCCGAGCTGATCGGCCAGATTCAGGAAATCCGTTGCGTTGAGGTCGAATTCGTCCTCGAACTCGACGTCGACAGCGCCGCCCGCGCCGAACTCCAGCGGCCGCGCCACGAACGCGGTGCGGAAACCGAGCGCGCCCGCCGCCCTGATGTCGTACTTGTGGCAGGCGACCATCATGATCTGCTCCGGAGCCAGGCCCAGATAGGTCGCGGCCATTCGATACGTCGCCGGGTCCGGCTTGAACGCGCCCGCCATTTCCGCGGTGAAGATCGCGTCCCACGGCAATCCGCCCAGCTTCGAGATATTCACCACCGCAGAGACATCCGCGTTCGACAAGGTCGCCAGCGTGTATCGCGTCTTCAGCCGGGCGAGGCCCGCGACGGCGTCCGGCCACGGCACGATGCGCTGCCAGGCCCGCGTCAGCGACTCCCGCTCGGCCTCGTCGAGATCCGTCACGCCGTAGGCGGCGAGCAGCCGATTCAGCGCGTCGCGGTACACCGAGTGCACCGTGGTCCACCGATCCCTGCTCACTTCGGCGTCCCGCAACACCTCGAAATACTCCGCGCGCCAACGGTCCACGAACTCCACCCAATCCACGTCCGAGTGCCGCCCCGCGCTCGTCTCGCGCAACGCGCCGAGCACCGTGGAATGGAAATCCGTCGCGGTCCCCTGCACGTCGAACAACAGCGCGCGCACTCCACTCGTATCACCCACCCTGAAATCCAATCACGCGAGCGGCCATCGCCGCCCGGATCACCGGCGAGGAGTTCCCCACAGGTTGCGCAGCAGGATCCACGGCTGTTCCGGATCGGGTACCCGCCCCGCTGCGATTTCGGCCGCGCCCCAGCCGTCCACGGCGCGCAGCACGGCCGCGGTCGCGGCGACCAGCAAGCTCCGGTCGACTGCGACGGTGATGATCCCGATGGCGACGCCGTTCTCGACGAAGTCGGCGATCCACGACTGGAACGCGCCCTGCTCGCGCAGCAGAAAGGCCGGATCGATCAGGGCCAGATCGGCGGGATGGGTCTCGACGTGGGCGCGCAGCCGCTGCTCGACGGTCGTCAGTTGCGCCCAGAACGCGGCGTCGTCGGTGACGCGCTGCCAGCTGCCCAGCACCCCGGCCAGGCGGGTCGCGACGTCGTCCAGTGCGGTGTACAGCAGGTCTTCGCGGCCGTCGAAGTAGTTGTACGCCGAGGATTTCGAGATGCCCGCCGCCGCGATGATCTGGTTGTAGGAGGCGGTGTCGACGCCGTCTTCCGCGAAGACGCGCTGCGCAACGTCGAGGATGCGGCGCTGTTCGTCGGCGGGCAGCCGGGTGAATCGGGGAAGCGGCATGACCTCATCCTAGGGCCTAGTCGTGCGCACCTACGGTGTGTACCATAAGTACACACTTGAATGCTGAAAGGGTGGTGCAAGCATGCCCGCTCCCGTCATCGAGACGATCGGACTGCGCAAGCGGTTCGGCGATTTCACCGCGCTCGACGGCCTCGACCTGCGGGTCGAGCTGGGTGAGGTGCACGGATTCTTAGGCCCGAACGGCGCGGGCAAGTCGACGACGATCCGGATACTGCTCGGTCTGATCAGGTCGAGCGGCGGCACGGCCCGCCTGCTCGGCGGCGACCCGTGGCGCGACGCGGTGCGCCTGCACCGCCGCATCTCCTACGTGCCCGGCGACGTCTCGCTCTGGCCAGGTCTCACCGGTGGCGAATGCCTCGACGTGCTCGCCGCCGCACGCGGCCGGTTCGATCCGGCCCGCCGCGCCGACCTCGTCGAGCGGTTCGAACTCGATCCGGGCAAGAAGAGCCAGGACTACTCCAAGGGCAACCGGCAGAAGGTCGCGCTGATCGCCGCGTTCGCCTGTGACAGCGAGCTGCTGATCCTCGACGAGCCGACATCGGGCCTGGACCCGCTGATGGAGCAGGTGTTCCAGCAGACACTGGCCGAACGCAAACGCGCGGGATGCACGGTCCTGCTGTCGAGCCACATCCTCGCCGAGGTCGAGGCGCTCGCCGACCGGGTCAGCATCATCAGGCAGGGGCGTACCGTCTCCAGCGGGACGCTGCACGAATTGCGCCGCCACACAACCACACACGTGCACGCCGTCACGCTCGAACGACCGAGCGGGTTGGACGGCGTGCCCGGCGTGAGCGGGGTGCGCGTCGACAACGACGGCGCGGGATACGCCGTCGCCTTCGGTGTCGACGCGGGGCACGTCGACGCGGCGATCGGCTGTCTGCACGCGGCCGGGTTGGTGTCGATCACCGCGAACCCGCCCAGTCTGGACGAACTGTTCCTGCGCAACTACGCGGACGCGGAATCGGTGGGGGTATAGCGATGCACGGATTCTGGGTGACGATCGCCCTCGGCCGGCGCGGCAACAGGCGGCAAATCGTGTGCTGGGTGGTCGGATTGGCGGCCGTGTTCGCGGGCACCGTGTGGTCGTTGGACAGCTTGTACGGGACGCCCGCCGAGCTGGCCGGATACCGCGAGGCCACCGAATCCGGCACGGCCCTGTTCGCGATCAACGGAAAGCCCTACGGACTCGAGAATCTCGGCGGCGTCATCGCCTACGAATTCGGATTCCTCAGCGCGCTCGCCTTTCCGCTCATGGGCATTCACCTGGTGACGCGAATGACGCGCCGCGAAGAGGAATCCGGGCGGACCGAACTGTTGCGCGCCGGATCGATCGGGCGCGTAGTGGGCGTCGCCGCGGCCGTCGTTGCGGCGGGGGTGGCGCTGGGAGTCGTCGCGGTGGCGATGATCGCCGTACTCGTCGGCGTGGGTCTGGATTGGCATGCCGCCGTGCTCTATTCGGTGTCGTCGGCCGCGCTCGGCTGGTGTTTCGCCGCGATCGCAGCCCTGTCGGCGCAGGTTGTCGCCGCGGCGCGGAGCGTGACCGCTCTCTGTCTCGGCATCCTTGTCGCGGCCTTCCTCGCGCGTGGTATCGGCGACGTGCGCGGCAACGGGCTGGTGTGGCTGTCGCCGATCGGCTGGGCCGAGCAGGCGCGGCCGTTCGGCGCGGCGCGGTGGTGGCCGGTGCTGCTGGCGCTGGCGTTCGCGGTGGCGCTGGTCGGCGCGGCGTGCGCGATCGCCGGGCGGCGAGATCTCGGCGCGGGCGTGTTCGCCGCGCGTCGGGGCCCCGCCGCCGCGACGCCGATGTTGTTGCGGCCGATGGGCTTCGCGATCCGCAAGCATCGCGGCAACGTCATCGTGTGGAGCGTGATCGGTGCGCTCGTCGCCAGCTCGTTCGGCGCGCTCGCCGACGCCATCCGCACCGTGATGGAAGACAACTCGTCCCTGCGAGACGTACTCGGCGGCGGCAGCGCGGATCCCGACGCCTACTTGTCCTTCGTCGTGGTTCAGCTCGTGCTGATCGCCGCCGGATTCGCGGTGCAAGGAGTCGGCCGGACCGCCGAGGAGGAACCCGGTGATCGGCTCGAACCCGTGCTGTCCGGCGCGATGTCGCGCTGGCGATGGTTGCTCGCCGAAGCGGTGGCGGTAGGTGGCGGTGCCGCGATCGTCCTCGCCGTGAGCGGGCTGGCACTCGGGGTGAGCGATGCGCTCGCGGTCGGTGATTCGTCGGCGATCCCGCGTCTCACCTTCGCGACGCTGGCCTATCTTCCCGGGGTACTCGTTCTGTTCGGAATCGCATTGGCGCTTTACGGGATTCGCCCGCAATGGCTCGGGGTGGGCTGGGGTGCGTTCGTCTTCGTCGCCGTCATCGCCACCCTCGCCGACACCCTGCGCCTACCCGAATGGTCGCGACAGCTGTCCCCGCTGGAATGGGTCGGGCGCACACCGCTCGAGCCTGCCGACTTGTGGTCGCTCGCGCTAGCTCTCGCCCTCGCAATCGGATCGACCGCGGCCGCCGTGCGCGGATTCACCCACCGCGACATCCCGATGCGCAGCGGTTCGTTCTCGATCACGAAGCCGCATCTTCGACGGGCCCTCGGTCAGTGACCGCGAGCACCATCTCGAACTCCACCCGAGGGTCGCCCTCCGAGATGACGCCCGACCGCCCGCTCCGCACGAAACCGTGTCGCCGGTAAAGGCGCTCCGCCGCCGTGTTGCCGTCCGTCACCTCCAGACGGACAAGCGTGAACCCTTCGCTCCCAGCCCAACCCACCACGGTCTCGACCAATCGGTCCGAGACCCCGGCTCCCCGCAGATGGCGATCCACCCACATCGACATCACATGCACCGAGCAACTCTCGTGTTCGGCCACACCCGCCACCGCCCCCACGACCTCGCCGTTCACCACCGCGACGAACTGCGCTCGCTCGACTACCCGAGCACGCCACTCCCCCTCACCACGCCGCCGCGCTTCCCCCAGGCTCGCTCCGAAAACCCCCGGCGCATCCGCCAACGCCCGCAACCGCACCTCGCGCAGCACGGTCCACTCCTCGCCCCCGAGCCGCCGAACCTCCACTGAACAACCCGCCACCACCCCATCTTCCGACGTCCACTCCCCCTCCGCCCCCGACAATCGCGTACTTCTCACACCCGTCCGCACGTCTGCGGATGTGAAAGCCTCTGTGGCGCACCGGCTGGGCGTCATTGGCGCATCCACAACGCACGACGCCTTCACGATCGATGCTCGATCGTGAAGGCGTCGCGGATATCGCGGCTAGCTCACCTCGCGCCGGTGGTGGTCGGCGCCGGGGATTGCGTTGTGGTGGGGGCGGGTTGGGTCGTGGTCGGCTGAGTGGTGGTCGGTGCCACGGGCTCAGCAGGGGCCACGGTCTCGGCGGGTGCCGCGACCGACGTCCGCGCCTGGGGGTTGGTCGTCTCCGGCGTAGTTGTCGCGCTGGGGGTTTGGGCCGGAGTCGTGGTCGTCGGCGCCGTGGTGGTCGGAGCCGCGGTGGTCGACGCGACGGCGGCACCGGTCTTCGTCGGCGCGGCCGTCGTGGTCGGCGCGGCAGAGGTCGTGGTGGCGGCGGCCTTCGGCTTCGCCGTGGCCGACGCCACCGCCTCGTTCGCGGCCGCGAAGTCGGCCGCGTCCGGCTGGGAGGACTTGTCGACGGTCTCGCCGGCCTGAGCCTGCTTCGCCAGGTGGGTGAGCCAGGCGGCCGCGTACTCGGCGGAGGTCAGCGGCCTGCCCTCACCGGCGTCGGCGTCGCGCCAGTAGTCGAAGTGGTGGCCGGTGTGGTCCGGGCCGAGCGTCAGCTTGTACGGGTCGCTCATGACCACCGGGATCGTGTTCTGGTTGGTCACGATCAGGCCGATGATCTCGTTCAGCACCTTCTGCGGCAGGTACGCCAGCGGCGACATCTGCTCGGTCGAGATCGAGTCCGCCTTCGCGGGCTCCTTCGGCTTGTCGCCCGGCTTGTACTCGGGATCGGAGACCCGCAGCAGGACTTCGAGGAAGGTCTCGTCGCTGGCCATCCAGTTCGGCTGCGACTGGATGTCGGCGAACGCCGCCATCGCGATGCGGCCGAGGACCACGGCGACGTCCATTCCGGTCGTCTGATTGAGTCCTTCGCGCTCGAGCTGATCCACGTTCACCTGCCTGCCGACGTTCACCACCAGCTGCAACAGCGAGATGTTCTCCGGCGCGGCGCAGGTGAGGTCGCCCTCGGAGCAGAACGACGCGATCTTGCCGTTCAGCGCACCGAAGTCACCGCTGGTGCCGGGCAGCGCGCCCTGACCCGAGACGGGCTTCCTGCCGTCCTGATACTGCTGGTCGAAGCCGTCGGGGTTGCGGAAGGGGTCCTCGGAGCCGGGGAACGGCCCGTCGCCCGCCGAGCGGCCCGAGTCGGCGAGGATGACGACGCCGAGCACGTCGTCCGGATCGACGATCCCGTGATCGCCCTCCGGCTGATGCCCGATGTTCATCGCGACGCGGCGGACGACGTCGGCGCCCTCGCTGTATCCGACGATCGAGAACTTGGTGTCGGGGCAGGCCTCCGAGATCTCCCGCATCACCTGCTGGGTGTTCTCGACGCCCGCGTCGACGGCGTCCTCGTAGGTGGACATGTTCGCCGGGTACGCGATGTAGACCGCGGCGTACGAGCCGGGGTCCACGTCGTCGGCCGGAGCGTTCACGACCGGGTCGACCCAGCGGCTGTTGTGGTCGCCGGCCAACGCGGCGGGCAACTCGTTCCCGTTGGCGTCGACCAGCAGTCTCGTGGTCCCCGCCTGGGGCGTGTCACCGCGACCGGCCACCGAGATGGTGACCATGTCGTGGCATTCCGTGACGGACGCCTTGAGCTGCGTGTCCGCGGTATGCGGTGATGACGTGACTGCGAACGAGGCAGCGACGATCGCCGCCACCCCCAAGGCAGCTGGTGCAGCGACGGCCGAAGCAATACGATGCCGCGCGAAGAACTCGCGAAGAGCCATGGTCCGATCCCATTCCATTACCGACAGGTGGACAGGCCCCCCGACGGGCCATGTGTCACCAAGGACGTCGTGGGCGGGGCGGCGAGCGTTACTGTGATCGATTCCGCCCTGACGTCGGGCAGGCAGCCGCAGCCGCATCCGTAGCCGACTCGGCAATGCCTCCGACTCGAGTCGCCGACCATCGCGTCGGCATCGTTCGGTCCAGGCCACCGCGATCACCGTGATCGACTCCTGGCTCGGCGGCGAAGGCTCGCCCGGCCAAGAGCGCTGTGCTAGCGTGGCCCATTGTAAGGGGCAGTTCTGTCGGGGAATTCGCTTACTGTGCAAGGGGATTCGTCAAGTGTGAATTGCTCGTCCATGCCTGCATCTGGGGGATGTATGCGTATTCGGGGCGTCATCACAGGTTCTTCGGTTTGCTGACCGCCTGCACGGTGGTCATCGTCGGAAGCGGTATCGCGGCCGCGGAGCCGTTGGCGGACAAGTCACGCGAGACCACCACGGACGACGGATGGCCGCTGCGGATCACCAAGACCGACGAGACGTTGGACCGGTATCCCAATCTGGCGGCCACGATGGCCGTGTGCTGCACCTGCTCCAGCCCGCCCGAAGCCGCACCAGATGACTGGTGGCAGTTCGCGATCACGGCCTCTTACACAGGAGCAGAAGCGGTGGTACGAGGCAGACCGGGCCGCGGGGAAGGTGTCGTCATGGATGCTGACCGCCCCCAATCCTCCGGCTTCTCCGGCGGAGGTGCAGGAAGCCGAGCGGCGAGCCGGGGTCGCGTTCGACGAGCAGTACAAGGATTGGCTCGGAAACGCCAATGGTTGGAAGTTCTTTTCCGGCGCCGACAGTCTTTACTCGACCTTCGATCTGTCCAAGGATTCAGCCGACCGGAATATCCTGCTGAACGTATTTCGCGAATATGAGATCCAGCCCGAAGAGCTGGAGATGGAATCCTTCGACGGACTCGTCGTCATCGGCGGCGCCTCGGGAGACTATTACATCGCGACGACCGGGTGTTCCGGCGACAACTGCTCGACCGCTCCTGTGTGGGAGCTGGGCGGCGGCGATTACGTGCGATACGAAAGCTTCAAGGAGTTCATGCAAGCCAGGATCGATCGCATGCGAAACGCCCAGCGATGAGTAACCGCAGGGCGTCGCGGTGGGCGCGACGACCGTTATTGTGATCGATTCGGCTGCATCTCGGCCCGGATCGCGCACCCGCCTACAGCAGTACCCTCACCTGCCCTGCACGGTCGACTCGAGAAGGGACACTTCGATGCGATTCACCCGTACGCACAAGTCGCTGCTGTTCGCCCTCAGCCTGATCGCGGTCGAAACAGTGGGCATCGTGCCCTCGGTCGCCACCGCCGAACCCGCGCGACCGACCATCGTGCTGGTGCACGGTGCGTTCGCCGACACCACCAGCTGGGACGGTGTCGCCGCCGAACTCCGCGCCGACGGGTATCGAGTCGTGGTGCCGGAGAACCCGCTACGCGGACCCGCCAGCGACGCGGCGGCGATCGAACGGTCTCTCACGGCGATCGACGGGCCGATCGTGCTCGTCGGGCACTCCTACGGCGGCGCGGTGATCACCAATGTCGATGATCCGGACGTGCGGGCGCTCGTCTACGTCGCCGCCTTCGCCCCGCAGCAGGGTGAGCCGATCGCCCTCGCGCTCGATCCCATCCGCTTTCCCGGCAGCCAGCTGCTGCCGCCGGCGCTGGCCTTCACCTTGACCGGCACCGGGCTGGACGCCTATGTCGAACCGGCCTACTTCCACGAGGTCTTCGCCCAGGACGTCGACGCCGCGACCGCCGCTGACATGCTCGCCCATCAGCGCTCCCTGGCGGTCATCGCCAATATCGAACTGTCCGGCCCCGCGGCCTGGACCAAGACACCCAGCTGGTACGTGGTCTCCGGCCAGGACCACGTGATCCCACCCAGCGCACAACGCGCCATGTCCCAGCGCATCGGCGCGCGCACCAGCGAGCTGAACGCCTCGCACGCCGCCCTCGTCTCCCAACCGGACGCTGTCGCGGCGGTCATCGAACAGGCAGCGGGCGAGTGAAGGAGCGGCACCCGACCACACCGACCTCGATCCACGCGCACGCCCGCGCACAGATCGACCGCGCCAACGAAAGCGGCCGCGCCCCGGTCATTTTCGTGCACGGGCTTCGGTTTCTGGCCAGCAGCTGGGACCGGTGCGCGGAATTGTTCGCCGCCGCCGACAAACCCGTGACCGTAAGGGGCGCTCAGCCGCCTTCGCCCGAAAGACGTTGGCGGAGGGTGGCCGCCCGGAGTGTGAGGTGGTTGCGCTCGGCGAGGTTCGGCGCCTGCGCGGCGGCCTCCACGTAGAGCTCCGCCGCCATGGCGACGTCGCCGGCCCGCTCGTGGAGATAGGCGGCCGCGGCGGTGTACCGCGGGAGCTTCGGGTCGAGTTCGGCGAGTTCGGCGAGCCCCGCCCGCGGTCCGTCCGCCTCACCGACGGCGACGGCGCGATTGAGCCGCACGATCGCGCTGTCGGTGAGATGGACCAGCTCGTCGTACCACTCGACGATCTGCACCCAGTCGGTCTCGTCGGCTGTCTGCGCGTCGGCATGCAGGGCCGCGATCGCGGCCTGCGCCTGGTACTCCCCCAGCCGGTCCCGGGCCAGCGCGGCTTGGAGCACGGCCACGCCCGCGGCGATCAGGTCGCGCCGCCAGCGGCCGCGGTCCTGCTCGGACAGCGGCACGAGGCTGCCGTCGGCGCGCGTGCGGGCCGGGCGTCTCGCGTGGTGGAGCAGGAACAGTGCGAGAAGTCCCGCGGCCTCCGGGTCGTCGGTGGTCGCGGCCAGCTGCCTGGCGAGCCGGATCGCCTCCGCGGCGAGGTCGACATCGCCGCTGTACCCCTCGTTGAACACCAGGTACAGCACCCGAAGCACGGTGCGCAGGTCTCCGGGACGATCCAGCCGGATGGCGCTCACCGTGCGTTTGGCCCGGCTGATCCGCTGGGCCATCGTCGCTTCTGGCACCAGGTACGCCTGCGCGATCTGGCGAGTGGTGAGGCCGCCGACGGCACGCAGCGTCAGCGCGACGGCCGACGCGGGGGTGAGGCTCGGGTGCGCGCACAGGAAGTACAGCTCCAGCGTTTCGTCCACGGAGGTCGTCGGTCCCGGCGGCGGCTCGTCGGAGACCCGAAGCTCGCGGCGGCGGCGCGCGACGTCGGATCGGGCGAGATCGAGGAAGCAACGCCACGCCGTGGTGATCAGCCAGCCCTTGGGGTCGCCGGGGCGCTGGTTCGGCCACGTCTCGACCGCACGGACCAGTGCCTCCTGGACGGCGTCCTCGGCGGTCGCGAAGTCTGCCCCGCGGTGGAGGAGGGCCGCCAGGACGCCGGGGATCAGATCCCGCAGCTGGGCCTCGTCCACCGCGTCGGCGGCCGTCATTCGGTGACGGTCGAATGAGCGGTCAGGAACGGCCGAACCTCGAGCCACTCGTGGATCGGCTTGCCGCCCGCGCCGGGCGCCGCGGACAACTCGCCCGCCAACTCGACGGCGCGCTCGTACGAGTCGACGTCGATGATCATCCAGCCCGCGATCAGGTCCTTGGTCTCCGCGAACGGGCCGTCGGTCACCGGAGGCTTGCCCTCGCCGTCGTAGCGGACCCACGCGCCCTCCGGCGCCAAGGCCTGACTGTCGACGTACTCGCCGCTCTCTTCCAGGCGGGCCGCGAAGTCGTTCATGTACCGCAGGTGCGCCTCGATCTCCGCGGGCGTCCACTGATCCATCGGCACGTCGTTGACGGACGCGGGCGCGCCTCGGTAGTGCTTGAGGAACAGGTACTTGGCCATGACGTTCTCCCTTCGGCTTGCGACCCTAGTCGGTCGCTCACCCCTGGGACGGAGCCGTGACGCCGTTCTCGACATCCGCGGTCGAAATTTTCCGCATCTTTTCGTAGGGCCTGTTCATTTCGGCGACGGCCGCGCACGAACTCCGCCTCCGTCTCGCCGCGCGGCTACTGGAGTCGATTCCGAATTCGTGGCGTTTCTCCGGGCCCTCGGTTCCCGGACCGAGGTGTTCTACGTCTGCCGGAGCGGCTCGTACTCTTCGGCGCTGAGTCCGAAGGTCCACGCGACGCCGGCGCGCGCGGTCTCGGTATCCGGCGGCACGCGCAGCCAGTAGGTGCGGCTGGTGCCGTCGGGTTCGGGCGTCGAGTTGATCACCTCGACCATCACCACGTCCTCGTCGCCGTCGAGTTCGATGCGCCAGAGCACGCCGGTCTCGTCACGGTGGATCGGTCGCGCACCGGATTCGTCGAGGTAGCGGTCGTAGCCGTAGTACTCGAGCATCACCCGGCGCAGTTCGGCGTTCTCCTCGTCGCGGATGCGCTCGGCCGTCAATGCGCGCAGATCGTCGAGGAATTCGGCGGGGATCGGCATGCCGCGCCAGGCGAACAGGGCGAACCCGTCGGTGTAGGCGAGGGCTGGGCCGTCTCCATTGTCGAGTCGTCCCGCTTCGTCGCGGTGCAGTGTGGTGGGCCGCTCGCTGATCACCGCGATCTTCTCGTACGGCCACCACCAGCCCGCCTCGCGGGCGACGACTGCCGCCGCCGCCAACGGCTCACCGGGCTCGGTACCGAACGCCGAGAGCCACGCGGCATCGTGCTGACCGAGGACGGCATCGAGCAGCAGCAGGCGAATCGCGTTCCGCTCCTGGCGGTTACCGGTCATCTCATCCATGACACCGGCCCGGATTCGGTCGACCACAGCGGCGGTCAGCTCCCAGAGGTCCGCGCCGGTCTCACGCCAGTGCTCACTGAAACTCGTGGGGCCGAGTTCGGCGTCGACGCGGGCGCGTTCGGCCGCCAGCGGGCCGTTGCGCAGCGCCTCGCGGACCGACGCGCCGGTGTCCCGCGTAGCCCGTAGTATTCGCACCGCCTCCAGGGGAGAGCGTGCCCACACAATGGTTTCCGGTGTATCGAGCCCGGCCTGCCGGTAGGCCGCCCGCACCCCGTTCTCGGCCGCCGCCCGATCCCCCGGCCCGGTGGCCGCCGACACCGAACGCCATTCGTCGCGCTTTGTCGCGTACTCGCTGAATCCTGTTGTCATCGAATGCCTTTCGCTTGCGCGGTCAGTCCGCGACAATGCGGACCGAGCCGGGCACGTATTCTCGCTGGCGCACCACCCGGAACCACCCCTTCGGCAACGTGATCGCCGCGTGCTCCTCGTGGACGACGCGTCCGCCCTCGGGTAGATGCAGCAGCATCGGTCCCGTCGCACCGGATTCGCGGATCAGCTTGCCCGGCCCCTGCACGGCGTGCGCGTGCCCGGTGACCTCGCCCAGTGCGAGCACCAGCCGACCGCGTGGATCACGCGCCACCGAAGGGGCGTGCAGAAGTTCTTGCGGTACAGCATTTTCCGCAAGAGGCGCGATCAGGACATCGCCTTGCCGATACATGAAGTTCCTCCCGTCACGGCGCGAATTCGGCGCCGTTCACCCGAGACCGTAGCGACGGACACCGACAAACTGCCCGGCCCGCTCCGGTGTCGGTGCGGCTTGGTAGAAACCTCGTGACGATCACGGCACTGCCAGAAGGGGCGGGCACATCACATGACCATCGGCGACCATTTGCAGGAGTTCGGCGGCCTGCCCGCCTTCACCTTCCCCGATGCCGAGACCGACGCGAAGAAGAAGCAGAACAGCGTTGTGTTGCCGGAGCCGGACGCGGTCGCATGGCGTCTGAGCGTGGAAACCTATGACGCGAAGGAGACGTGGGTTGAGTGCTTCGCTCGCTTCCTCGGTGCGGTCGACACGACGAAGATCACCGCGTTGATCGTCGGTACGTGGGATGACGTGTACGGCAACGGGCCCGACGAGGTGATCGAGGCCCTGTGCGCGGCCGAGGACCGGCTACCCGCGCTGCGCGCCTTGTTCCTCGGCGACATCGTCATGGAGGAGTGCGAGATGTCCTGGATCAACCAGGGCCTGGTCACCCCACTACTCGAAACCTTCTCCGGCTTGGAGGTTTTCGGCGTTCGCGGCGGTCAGAACCTGGAGTTCCCCGCCGTGCGGCACGAACGCCTGCACACGCTCGTCGTGGAGAGCGGCGGCCTGCCGGCCGGCGTCGTGCGCGGCATCGCGGCAAGCGACCTGCCCGCACTCGCGCACCTGGACCTGTGGCTCGGCACGTCGGAGTACGGCGGAGACAGCGAGGTGGCCGACCTCGCGCCCATCCTGTCGGGCGACCGCCTGCCCGCGCTGAAGCATCTCGCATTGCGCAACAGCGAAACCCAGGACGACGTCTGCGCCGCCCTCGCCGCGGCGCCCGTGGTGGCCCGGCTGGAGAGCCTGGACATCTCGATGGGCGTCCTCACCGACGACGGCGTGGCGGCGCTGCTGACCGGTCAGCCGTTGAGCCATCTGAGTGTGCTCGACATGCACTACAACTATCTGTCCGACGAGATGCGAACCCGGCTGCGCGAGACGCTGGAGCCCGCCGGTGTCCGCCTGGAGCTCGACTCCGACGACGCCGAGGAGGACAGCGACGAGGAAGACGGAACCGTCTGGCGGTTCGTCTCCGTCGGTGAATGAGCCGTGTCCGCCTCGACACCGCCGCGCTGGGTGATCGTCGGTAACGGCGAGAACCGGCGCGTCGGCATGTTCACCGACGCCGCCCGCGCCGCGGGGTCGGCGGAAATCCGAGTGGTCGAATGGCGAGACGTGCTGAGCGAGGGCGGCGCCGATTTCAGCGGCGACGAGATCGTGCGGCTGGATTCGCCCGGCGAGAATCCCGGGGTCGATCGGCTGTTGCGGGGGATTTCCGAGCCGACACGGGTGGAGGGTTCGGCTCGCTGGTACGCGCGGTTCCTCGACGCCGCGCGCTCGTTGCGCGGCGGTTTCCGGCTCGACGACACCGCTGACCTGGCCGTGCTGTTCGACAAGCGGCTGTGCCATGCGCGGCTGTCGCGCGCGGGGGTGCCGGTGCCGTCCTCGCCCACCTCCGGCGGACGCGCCTCGGTGCGCGGCTGGGCGGATGTGCGGCGTCTCATGCGCGAGGCCGAGATGCCGCGCGTGTTCGTCAAACTCGCGCACGGTTCGTCGGCCTCCGGGGTGCTGGCCATCGAATCCAGCCGCGACGGACGGCTGCGCGCGACCACCTCGGTGGAGATCACGCCGGAGGGTCACCTGCACAACTCGCTGCGCGTGCGTCGCTACACCGCCGAACGGGAGATCGCGACCATCATCGACCGGCTCGCACCGGACGGACTGCACCTGGAACGCTGGATTCCCAAGGTCTCCCAAGACGGCCGGTCCGCCGACCTGCGGGTCGTGGTGGTCGGCGGGCGCGCGACACACGCCGTCGTCAGGACGAGCCGCACACCGCTGACCAACCTGCACCTGGGTGGTGCACGTGGCGATCTGGCGAGATTCCGCGCCGCCGCGGGTGAGCACTGGGCCACGGCACTGTCGATCTGCGAGCAGGCCGCCGCCTGTTTTCCGGCGACACTGTGTGTCGGTGTCGATGTGCTGCCCGCCGTCGGGTGGCGACGGTTCATGGTCGCCGAGGTCAACGCCTTCGGGGATCTGCTGCCCCGGCTCACCGGACTGCCGGAGGGCCCGGCCGCAGGACTGGATACCTACACAGCTCAGGTCGTCGCCGCGACCGGTCGATATCACCGTGCCCAGCAGTCCGGTTCGCCAGAACTGCTCGGCGCGTTCGAAGGAGTCTCGCTGTGACGATCGCACAGGCTCCGGCGCAGGAGCCGGACATGAACATCGTGATCGGCCGAGACGATCTGCTGTTGCTCACCCTCGACACCCTGCGTTACGACGTCGCGTCCGAACTGGCGGAGGCGGGCCGGTTACCGAATATCAGCGCGCACCTCCCCGGCGGTGGCTGGCAGAAACGCCACGCCCCAGGCAATTTCACCTACGCCGCACATCACGCCATCTTCGCCGGATTCCTGCCGACACCGGCGACACCGGGCCCGCACCCACGGCTGTTCGCCGCGCGTTTCGCGGGCAGCGAGACCACCGCCGAGCGCACCTTCGTCTTCGACGAGCCCGATCTGGTGACCGCGCTGGCCGCGCGCGGTTATCACACGGCCTGCATCGGCGGCGTCGGCTTCTTCAACAAGCAGGGCGCGCTCGGCAGCGTCCTGCCGGGTATGTTCGCCGAGAGCCATTGGGAACCAGCGTTCTCCGTCGCCTCGCCCACCTCTTTCGAGGCGCAGGTGGCCTGCGCCGAGCAGGTGGTAGCGGCATTGCCTGCCGAGCGGCGACTGTTCCTGTTCGTCAACGCCTCCGCCCTGCATCAGCCCAACTGGTTTCACCTGCCCGGCGCGACCCGCGAGGCGGGCGACAACCGCGCCACCCACGCGGCAGCGCTGGAATACATCGACCGGCACGTCGGCCGACTGTTCGACGTGATGCGTTCGCGGCGACGCTGTTTCGCCATCGTGTGTTCCGATCACGGCACCGCCTACGGCGACGACGGCTTCACCGGGCACCGGCTCGGACACGAATCGGTATGGACCGTCCCCTACGGACATTTCTTCCTGGAGCCACCCGCATGACCCGCACGATCACCCTGCCCCGGCCGTATCAGAACTACGTCTACGCCTACCCGCACAAGACCGCCTACCGCCCACTCGCTCCGCGCCCCGCGCTCACCGACCTCTGGTCCGGGCAATCGCGGCGTGCGCTGTCGCTGTATCTGCACATCCCGTTCTGCGAGGTGCGCTGCGGTTTCTGCAATCTGTTCACCCGCGTCGGCGCGCCCGAGGGTCTCACCGGCCGCTACCTCGACGCGCTCACCCGCCAAGCCGAGGCCGTTCGCGCGGCCCTGGGTGATGCCGAGACCCCGCGTTTCGCCATCGCCGCGATCGGGGGCGGCACTCCCACCTTCCTCGAAGCAGACGAGCTGACCAGGCTGTGCGACATCGCCGAGGACATCATGGGCGCCGACCTGCGCACGATCCCGCTCTCGGTCGAGGCATCGCCCAGCACCGCGACCGCCGACCGCCTCGCGGTCCTGGCCGAGCGCGGGACGACCCGGCTGAGCCTCGGTGTGCAGAGTTTCGTCGAACGGGAGGCACGCGCCGCCGTTCGGCCGCAGCGACGCGCCGATGTCGAAGCCGCGCTGGGGCGAATCCGGGACACCGCCATCCCGGTGCTGAACATCGACCTCATCTACGGCATCGACGGTCAGACCGCCGCGACCTGGCGAGAGTCGCTCGATGCCGCACTGGCGTGGCGACCCGAGGAGATCTACCTCTACCCGCTCTACGTCCGCCCGCTGACCGGGCTCGGTCGGCACGCCGATCCGGTTGTGGCCGAACGCGTGTGGGACGAAGAGCGGCTGCGGCGTTACGCCGAGGGCCGTGACCACCTCCTGGCGGAGGGCTACGAGCAGGTTTCCATGCGCATGTTCCGCCGCGTCGACGCGCCGCCGCAAGGACCGGACGATTACGCCTGCCAGACCGACGGCATGATCGGCCTGGGATGCGGAGCGCGCTCCTATACCTCTAGCACGCACTATTCGTTCGATTACGCCGTCGCCCCGCGCGAAGTCCGCGCGATCATCGATACCTACGTGACCACAACGGATTTCACCCACGCCGGATACGGAAGGGTGATCGATGGCGACGAGCCCGAGCGTCGCTACCTGCTGCAATCGCTGCTCCAAGCCGAGGGTTTCGCGGTGGCCGACTACCGGCTGCGTTTCGGCCACGAACCGCACGACAGCTTCGCCGCCGAACTCGACACTCTCGCCGAGCGAGGCTGGCTGGCCGACCCGCGATCGGGCCACTTGGGGCTGACCGCCGAGGGTCTGGCCTACTCCGACGCCATCGGCCCCGAGTTCTTCTCCCCCGCGGTACGCGCTGCCATGGCCGCCTACGAACATCGGTGACCGCGGTGGATCTCACCATCCTCTATCGCGGACCGCTGGCCTCCTGCGATTACGACTGTCCATACTGCCCCTTCGCCAAACGCCGCGACTCGGCCGCCCAGCTCCGCGCCGACCGCGCCGCCCTCGAACGATTCACCGCGTGGGCGTGTGCGCAGACCGGCGACCGCCTCTCGATACTGTTCACCCCGTGGGGCGAAGGGCTCGTGCGGTCCTGGTATCGCCGCGCCATGATCGAACTGTCGCACCAGCCGCACATCGATCGCGTTGCCATCCAGACCAACCTGAGTTGCCGTACCGAATGGCTCGCCGACGCCGACCTCGGTACCGTCGCCCTCTGGTGCACCTACCACCCTGGCCAGACCCCCTACGATCGCTTTCTGGACAAGACCATCCGGATAGCGCGCGCAGGTGTACGTTTCAGCGTCGGAATCGTCGGCCTCCCGGAACATCTCGAGCACGCCCGCCGCCTGCGCGCCGACCTACCCGAGCACGTCTATCTCTGGGTCAACGCCGCCGAAGGCCACACCTACACCGACGCCGCGGCGGCCGACTGGACCGCTCTCGACCCCCTCTTCCCCTTCAGCCGCAATCCCCATCCCTCAGCCGGTCTTCCGTGCCGCACCGGCTCCTCGGTCATCTCGGTGAACGGCGACGGCGACGTCCGCCGCTGCCATTTCGTTCCGGATACCCTGGGCAACCTCTACGACGGCTCCTACCGTGCTGCCCTTGCTCCCCGCCCCTGTCCCCGCACCGAATGCGATTGCCACATCGGCTACGTCCACCTGGAAACCGTGCCGCTCTACGAGGTGTTCGCGGGAGGAGTGCTCGAAAGAATCCCCACCGTCGAGAGTCGGCCTAACCGCGTGCGCGCCGAAACTTCGCTGGGCCTTCCCGCGATCCCCGCGCGCACCTCGATTCCCCTCGCCTCGACGACGGCAACGTCCACCTGAACCAGCGATCCCACCGTCGAGTCGGAATTGAGGCTCACTACGGCGGCGAGCGATAGGTCGCCGCGGCGATCTGTGCGAACGACCGGATGAGAGGGTTTGCGGCGGTGCTGTTCCACGCGACGACAAGGCTGCTGGGCGGCATATCGGTCAGCCGGACGGCGATGAGGCCGTCGGGTAGCGCATGGGTGAGCGGTGTCAGCCCGACCGTGCCGCTCCAGAGCACTGCTTGCAGGCACTCGTGGACAGTGCGGACGACGGGACCGCGCCGGAGTTCACCGCCGGGCTCGGTGGCGTTCCAATGGGCGCGCCAGACGGGGTCGATTCCCTCGGGCAGTTGAAACCAGCGGCGATCGGCAAGGTCGCTCAGCCGCAAGGTTTCGTGGCCTGCGAGTGGATCATCGCTGCGCAGCACTACCCCGACCGGGTCGGAGCGCAGCATCACGGTGTCGATGCCGGCGTCGTCGAACGGCAGGCGGGTGAGCGCGACATCGACGAGGTCATTCCGCAGACCGGTGGTCGGGTCGGTGAGATCCGCTTCGCGGACGCGGATGTGGATCTCGGGATGGCGTTCGCGGAAGGCGGCGGCGAGGCGGGTACCGGCCTGTTCGGCGCTGTCGGCCAGTATGCCGATCGTGAGGGCGGCCGGTCCGGCGGCGGCGCCGACCCGGGCGCGCACCCGCTCGGCCTGCTCCAGCAGTGCGCGCGCCTCGTCGTAGAGCACGGCTCCGGCCGGGGTGAGTGCGACTCCGGTGCTGGAGCGATGCAGCAGATCGGCGCCGAGTTCGGCCTCGAGGCGTTTGATGGCCCGGCTCAGTGGCGGTTGGGACATGTGGAGACGGGCGGCGGCGCGTCCGAAGTGGCGTTCCTCGGCAACGGCCACAAAGTATCGCAGAGCGCGCAGGTCCATCACCGGCGACGATACCGGCACGGTATCGAGTGAACGAAAGAGGTGTTGGACGACGCGGTCCGAGCCGCGCTGGACTGGAGAAGTCCAATCGGCCGCGACGAAAACCCGGTGTTGCGGCCCAGCCTTTTCCGAGGAGTACCGACGCCATGACCGAATACGTGCTGCCCGAACCCGCTGTAGAGATCACGGGAGTGCGGGAAATCGCCCGCGATCTCGTGGTCGTGCCGAACCGAAACGTGCAGCTGGTCCCCAACATCGGGATTATCGGCGGCACGCATTCGGTGTTGGTCGTCGAGACCGGAATGGGTCCGGCGAACGCCGAGAAGGTGCTCGAGTTCGCGACCGACTACGCCGCAGGCCGCACGTTGTATCTGACCACGACTCACTTCCACCCCGAGCACGCCTTCGGCGCACAGGTATTCAGCGACGCGGCGACCTTCCTGATCAACCAGGCGCAGGCCACCGACCTGGCCACCAAGGGCGCCGGTTACCTCGAGATGTTCCGAGGGCTCGGGTCGTCGATCGCCCGGCACCTGGAGAACGTCGAATTGGCAACCCCGGACATCGTTTACGACGACCGCTACGACCTCGACCTGGGCGGCCGGGTGGTGCAGATGCGCGCCACCGGCCGAGCGCACAGCAAGGGCGACCAAGTGGTGACGATCCCCGACGCCGAGGTGATGTTCACCGGAGATCTGGTCGAGGCGGGACAATTCGCGATCTTCCCCTGGTTCCCGCCACACGACACCGACGTGTCCGGCATCGGCTGGATCGAGGTGATGCAGCGGCTGGCCGCCGAACAGCCGAAGGTGGTCGTTCCCGGCCACGGCGATATCGGTGGCCAGCGCCTGCTCACCGATGTCGGTGACTACCTGCGGCTGCTGCGCGACGAGACCTGGATCCGCCGCGACTCGTCGATGAGCCAGGACACGATCATCGAGGAAGTGCGCGCCCTGATGATCGAACGGCATCCGGACTGGGTGGGGCAGGAGTGGATCGAGCAAGGCGTCGGCTGCCTGTGCGCCGAGCACGCAGCGTCGCATGCCCACCGCAATGGCGTCCCCGAGCAATGACTCACCGCTGGCTCGCGCCGTGAGGCGATCGCTGAGTATCTGCGCGCAGCGCACGCGAGCCCATCTTGCCGGAACAGCAAGTTTTCGTGCCAGATCGTCGTGAGCCGAGCGAGACTGGGCGCCTCTCGACGGAAGGACCTCGATGAGCACCGGGACACCCCGCACCCAGCGTCCGCTGAGCACTCACCCACGTGATCGAGGAGACCGGCCGCCCCGCGGACATCCTCCGCGGATCGCTCGACGGCGCGTCCAGGCGCTGACTCCTTCTCCAGGACAGGAAAACATGATCACGGCATCCGCGCGGACGGCAGCCGTCGCGCTCATCCTCCTGCTCACGATCGTCACCGCGGCCTGTTCCACGCCGACGCCCGGTGATGTGCCCTCCTACGCCGCCGCCACGCAGGGAGATCCTCAGTTCGACAAGACCTTCCGACACGAGTTCGCCGACATCGACGGCGTCCGTATGCATTACGTGACCGGCGGCAGCGGCACGCCAGTGGTGCTGATACACGGTTGGCCACAGACCTGGTACGGCTGGTGGCCGATCATGCCCGCACTCGCCGAGCATCACACCGTCTATGCCATCGACCTCCCCGGACTGGGTGACAGCACCGGCTCGCCGAGCGGCTACGACAAAGCCACCCTGGCGCGGTACGTACACACCCTCATCGCCGATCGGCTCGGGGTGCGTGACGCTCGCGTCGTCGGGCACGATTTCGGCGCCGCGGTGGCATTCCACTACGCCGCCCAATTCCCTGCCGACACAGCGCGTCTCGGCTACTTCGATCTTCCGCTACCCGGGCCCGCGATCGACGCGTCCACGTACCGCTCGTTGAGCTGGCACATCGCCTTTCATTCCCAGCGACGGGTTCCCGAGGTGGTCGTCGGCGGCGACGTCCGCGAGTACCTGGCACTGTTCTATCCCCAGGTCTCGTTCGGCGGCACGGCATTCGGCGGCACCTCGGATCGGTCCCCCTTCACCGACGCCGAGATCGACGAGTACGCGCGGACCTACCGCAGGCCCGAGGTCCTGTCGGGCGGCTTCGAGCTCTACCGCGCTCTCGACAAGGACGTTCGCGACACCGCGGCAGCGGTACCGATACATGTCCCGACCCTGCTCATGACCGCCCAAGGGCAACTCGACCCGGTCCGAGCCACCGTGGCTCCGCGTATGACCGACATCGTGCGCGCGGTGGACGTGCCGAACGCAGGGCACTGGCTCATCGAGGAGAACCCCCAGTTCGTCACCGCGGAGCTATTGCGCTTCCTCGATTCATGACCGGCAGTCGCCGTTGTGGGGTCTCGGAAGTCGTGGCAGCTGCCGACGTAGTGACCTGCGGCTCCAGATCTGGTCGCACGCTGCCGCTTCCAGTCTCACAGTCATGGCATTTCTTCAGCTCGAACCTGGTCGTCGAAGCGCGCACGTGCGCGCTCGACGGCGGGCAATGTGTCGGTGGTCCAGTGCAGGAGTGCGTCGATGAGGTCTTGCAACGACTTCCCGATCCGCGTGATTCGGTACTCGACGGCGACAGGTCGCGTACTCGTGACGATGCGCTCGACCATCCCGTTGCGCTCGAGGCGCCGCAGTGCCGCCGTGAGTGGCTTCTGCGTCACGATCGGGATCGCCCGCCGGAGCTCGTTGAAGCGCAACGGCCGCTCGCACAGGGCGTCGAGGATCTGCAACGACCACTTGTCTAGCACCTGGTCGAGCAGCTCGCGATGCTGCTCGGTGAGCTGAGGACTGTCCGAACTGTGTGGAGCGGTTTCCGTCATGACACCTAGTCTCGTTGAAGTTCCCTTCGAGTACCAGGTAGACATCGGATACCAACTCCGACTGTGAAGGGACACACCATGGCAGTGCAGCTGCTGACCCCCGAGGGCATGTTCGCTCCCGTTCCGTACCACCATGTTTCGATCAGCACGGGTACTCGACAGGTGCACGTGGCCGGTCAGATCGCCCGCGACGCCGAGGGCAAACCCGTTGCGCCAGACGACCTCACCGGCCAGGTCGCGCACGCGCTGCGCAACACGGCACGCGGCTTGGCCGGCGCCGGAGCGAGTTTCGCCGACGTCGTACGCCTCCGGTTCTTCGTCACCCACTGGAGCCCGGACAAGTACGACGACTTCGTCGCGGGCATCGAGCGCGTCGCAGACGAGCTCGGAATACCGCGGCCGTTGCCGCCCGTGTCGGCGATCGGCGTCGACTACCTCTTCGAGCCCGACGTGCTCGTCGAGGTCGAGGCGTTCGCCGTACTCGACTGAGATCCACACCGCCGACAGGGGTGGGGCTTCGTTCGAATGTCCGTTGGGCCCCACCCGTTTCGGTGCCACCTCGCCGGACCTGGCCCGCATTCGCCACTCGGACCGGGTCCGCGGCGTCGTCCGCAGGTCGTGGCTACGCGACGGTCACCACGCAACGGGGCCGAGACGGTCGATGAAAATCCCGGTCGGCCCGTCGGCGTCGATCATCGCAAGACGGAGGATCGAGTCGGTGCCCTCGGTGACAGTCAGCGCGCCGGTGTGGTTGTTCATGTCGGTGGCGGCGAACTTGCGGTTGGCGATCTCTCCGGGGGTGGCGATGTTGAACTTGATCTTCGGGAGCGCCTGGGCGTATCGGACGGTAATCATGTTCAGCGCCGCTTTGGACGAGCTGTAGGCCAGCTCGTGGAATTTCGAGAAGGGCTGCTCGGGATCGGTCACGACCGTGAAGGAACCGCCACCGCTGGATACCATCACCACCCGCGGATTCTCCGCCGCCTGCAACAGGGGCAGAAACGCGTGTGTCACCCGGATCGGTCCGTACACGTTGGTGTCGTAGACGGAATGAATCTCCTCGACTGTGGCATCCGCGGGCGCGACACCCTTGCCCGGTGCGCCTGCGTTGTTGATCAGCACGTCCAGCTGGTCGGTGTGCTCGCGAACGAGCCGTACCGCATCGGTCACCGATTCGTCCGAGGTCACGTCCAGCGGGACCATCACCACGTTCGCGCCACCGGCGGTCAGCTTGTCCGCGGCTGCCCGTCCGCGACCTTCGTCACGCGAGCCGAGGAAGATCGTCCAACCCTGTTCCCCGAGCCGCCGAGCCGCTTCGAGACCGAGTCCTTTGTTGCCACCGGTAATCAGCACCGAGGTCTGTTCTGGGTTCGTCATGCGCATTAGACGAACCGTCTCGCGCGCCCGTGACAGTGTGTGAACGAGGTCATAATTCGACGGGAATCTCGTCTGCACAATCCGCCGCTACCTGCGATTTCATCGCAGGGTGAGCGGCGTCTCGGATTCGACGCGGTTCAGCTTCTCCGGGTTGCGGACGAAGTAGAGGCCGGTGATGCGGGCGTCCTCGACACGAAACGCCATGACGCCGTCGAGAGCGCCGTCCAGGCGGAAGACGAGTGCCGGGTTGCCGTTGACCACGGTGGAGTCGATCGCGATCATTGCTTCGGTCTTGGAAGTGCCGCCGAGGATGAACCGGACCACGTTGTCGACGCCGATGATGGGCCGCAGTGCGGCCTGCTTGATGCCACCACCGTCGCTCATCAAAACGACATCGGGGGCGAGTACGTCGAGCAGGCCCTGTAGGTCTCCGGTTTCGAGAGCGCGCTGGAACGACTCGAGAGCCATCCGGGTCTGGCGCGGGGAGACCACCGAACGCGGGCGACGGGCATCGACGTGCCTGCGGGCGCGGTGCGCGATCTGGCGGACGGCCGCGGGGTTCCTGTCGACGGCGGCCGCGATCTCGTCGTACCCCAGGTCGAACACCTCGTGCAGGACGAATACCGCCCGCTCGGTCGGGGCGAGGGTCTCGAGCACCAGAAGCATTGCCGTGGAGATACTGTCGGCCAACTCGATGTTCTGGGCCACGTCGGGCGCGGTGAGCAGCGGCTCGGGTAGCCAGGGGCCGACATAGGTCTCCTTGCGGCGGCCGAGCGTGCGTTGCCGGTCCAAGGCTTGACGGGTGGTGATCTGCACCAGGTAGGCACGCTGGTCTCGTACCGTGTCGAGATCGACTGCCGCCCATCGCAGCCAGGTCTCCTGCACGACGTCTTCGGCGTCGGCGGCCGAGCCGAGCATCTCGTAGGCGACCGTGAAGAGCAGGTTGCGATGGATCCCGAAGGCCGCAAGGGCGGGATCCTCGCGACTGGCTTCGTTCATGGCCGCACCACGATCCCCAGGACGTACTTCGACCATGGATGATTCCTGTCCGCTCGCTCGACTGCCCCACGCACAACACACCGGACCTATGTGTCATGTCAATCCGGAACCCACGGAGATGGCGGGCCGCTTCGGTCTGTACCAAGGCGACCCGCCATAGCTGGTGTCAGTGGGTGAGGCCGCCGAAGAACTCGCGGAGGTCACCGGCGAGCAGGTTGGGCACTTCCAGGGCCGGGAAGTGGCCGCCGGAGTAGAACTCCGACCAGTGCACGATATTGTGCGCCTTCTCGGCGAAACGGCGGATCGCGAAATCGGCGGTGGTGAAGACGGCGACACCGGTCGGCACGGTGCCCTTGGGCTTGGGCGCGAATATCGACCCGTCGTGGAACCGCTCGTAGTAGTAGTTGGCCACGCTGCGAGCGGTATCGGTGAGCCAATAGATCGTGACCGTGGTCAGGATCTTGTCGCGGCCGATGGCCTGATCGGGCAGTTCGTCGGCGGCATCGGTCCACTCCTTGTACTTCTCGACGATCCAGCCCAGCTGCGCGACCGGCGAATCGGCGAGCAACTGCGCCAACGTGTTCGGGCGCGAACCCGCCAAGCTCATGTAGGCCGACCCGTTGTCCTGGAATTCCTTCATGCCCGCGAGGCGCTGCTTGTCGGCATCGGTGAGGGCGGCCATATCGGCGGGATCGCCGGTCGGGAAGGTGACCAGGGCATTCGCGTGCACCCCGATCACGTGCTCGCCGTGCTCGCGGCCCAGGCGCGGCGCGAGGAACGCACCATGGTCGCCGCCCTGGACGCCGTAGCGGTCGTAGCCGAGTCGGGCCATGAGCTCGGCCAGGGCGGCAGCGACCTTGCCGTCGTGCCAGCCCAGTTCGGTGAGCGGGCCCGAGAATCCGTGGCCGGGCAGGGTCGGGATGACCAGGTGGAAGGCCGGGGCCTCGGGCTCCCCGTGTGCGGCCGGGTCGGTCAGCGGGCCGATCAGGTCGAGGAAGTCGGCCGCGGTGCCGGGCCAGCCGTGGATCAGCAGCAGCGGGATGGCGTCGGCATGCTGCGAGCGGATGTGCAAGAAGTGCAGGTTCTGGCCGTCGATGGTGGTGGTGAACTGCGGGTGTGCGTTGAGGCCGGATTCGATTGCGCGCCAATCGAACTTCTCGGCCCAGTACGCGGCCAGATCGCGCAGGTAGGCGGTCGGCACCCCGCGCTCCCAACCGGCTGCGGAGACCTCATCGATCCAGCGGGTGCGGGTCACGCGGTCGCGCAGGTCGTCCAGGTCGGCCTGCGGGATGTCGATGCGGAAGGGGCGGATCTCGTTGCTGCTCATGACATAGACAATTCCGGTAACGAGGGCGCCGCCGAATCACGAAATCTCGTTATTCTCGGGCCGTTGTCCTGATCCAGCCGGGTAAAGAAGCCCGCGGACTGTCGAGCCGAGTGGTTGATGCGCAATGATCGCCGTGTGAGTGGCGTGGTCAGTGGCGTGCTGGTGGGCCGTGCCGCGGAGGTAGCGGAGCTGGCGGATGCGGTCGGCGATGAGCAGGTGGCCGCGGTGTTGATCGGCGGTGAGGCCGGGATCGGGAAATCCCGGTTGGTGGCGGAGTTCAGCCGCCGCCTCGATCCGTCGGTGCTCACCCTGATCGGACGCTGTCCCGAACTCGGCAGCACCGCAGTGCCGTTCGCGCCCTTCGTCGCCGCATTGCCGAGCGTGGTGCGCCGGCTCGGCGTCGACGGAGTGGCTGCGTTGCTGCCGCCGCAGCCCGCGCTGGCGCGTTGGCTGCCGCAGCTGGCGGTGCGATCCGGGCTGCCTGCCATCGAGTCGGATCGCACCCAGCTGTTCGGTGAGGTCTTGATGCTGCTCGAGCAGCTGGGTACGCAGCGACCGGTCGTGCTCGTGCTGGAGGATCTGCATTGGGCCGACCAGGGCACCCGGGAATTGCTGGCATTCCTGGTGGCCAATCTGGCCGAGCGACAGGTATTGCTGATCGGCACCTACCGGCCCGCCGAATCCGGGCCGCTTCGTGACCTGGTCGCCCAGCTGCGCCGCAACCCCGCGGTGCGCATCGTCGCCCCCCAGCCGCTGACACGACACGAGGTCGGGCGGCAGCTGGCAGCGCTGCTGGGCAGCGAACCTGCACCGGAGGCGATCGCCCGGGTCTTCGAGCGCAGCGGCGGAAATCCGTTGTTCATCGAGGCGCTGAGCCGATCGCCGGAGCGTATCCCCGCCGATCTGACCGACCTGCTGCTGAGTTTCTTGTCGGGGCTGGGCGACGCCGGCCGCGTCGTCGTTGCCGCGGCCGCGGTCATCGGCTCACCTGTGCGACACGACATGCTGGCCGCCCTCAGCGAGCTGCCCGCCGCGTCCCTGCTCGCGGCCGTCCGAGAATTGATCGATCGGCAGTTGCTGCTCACCACCGACACCGGTTACGAATTTCGGCATGTGCTGATCCGCCAGACCGTCTACGAGGACCTGCTGCCTGCCGAACGCGCCCGCATGCACGCTCGACTGGTCGAGATCCTGCGCACTCGCCGCGCGACGCTGCCCTCGCCGGTCTACTACGCCGAGCTGGCCCACCATGCCGAGGCCTCTGATGACCTGCGGCAGGCGCTGATCGCCTACTGGAAATCCGCCGCGGTCCTCGACGACGCCGCTGCCCAGCTGGATCCCCTGCAACGGGTTGTGGACCTGTGGGACCGCCTAGCTGCCGCGGAACTTCTAGGTACAACGAAAAGTGCTGCGCTGGAACAGCTTGCGGCTGCCTGCGATCGTAGCGGCGAAGTCGTGCGCGGCATCGCCGCCGTCGATGACGCGTTGGCCTCCGTCGACCCGGCCATCGACCCGTCCCGGGCCGCCCGGTTGTATCTACTGCGCGCCGCGCTGCGCAGCCGCACCGGAGCGGGCCCAGGCGCCGATGTGGACCGTGCCCTGGAACTTCTGCCCGTACAGCCACCGACACTTCTCCGCGCAGAAGTCTTGGCTGCCCGCGCCGTCCATCGCGTTTTCACGGGCGATCCGGCCGGCGCGGCCGAGGACGCCACCGCGGTCCTGCGCACCGTCGAATCTCCGGCGGACATCGCGGATGCGGGACTGGACTTCGGTCCCGGCTACGGGCCGACCCCGGACCCGGTGCGGATCGCGCGATTGACCGCCCGCGCCCACGCCTACCGAGGATTGGCGTCCGCGGACGACATCGACACCGCCATAGTGTGTTTCGAACAGGCCAGGCTTGCCGCCGAGCTGTCCTCGGACACTCGAATCGCCGTCGACGTCGCGGTGTGGGAATCGGCGGTACTGGTAGGGGCCGGCCGATACGAGGCCGCGATCGGCGTGGTCCAACGAGGACTCCGCGCAGCGCAGGCCGCCTTCCGCTTCGAGGAATCGGGACCGATCCTGTTCGTGAAGTGGGCCCAAGCGCTGACCGCGCTCGGCCGCTGGCCCGAAGCGCTCGGCGTGGTCGATGACGTGCAGCTGACGCAGCTGCCGCCGCTGAGCGTGGCGGCGCTGCGGCTGTCTTACGCCAAAATAGCTTTGGCACAAGGTGATACAGAGCAGGCGCAGAGGCTGGCCGCGCAGGCCGCAACACTGCTCGGCGACGGTGTCTGGGCGCAGCAGTATCGCATCCAGCTGCACGTCCTACGCACCGCACTCGCCATGCAGCACGGGGATATGGAAGCGGCGCGAGCGATTCTCGATCAATCGGTGGCCGACGGCACGGCCGTGCTGACCGCCCATCCGCACGAAACCTGGCCATTGCTGGCATTGAGCGCCCGAGTACCGCAGGTCCCGGCCGAGCTGCGGGCCTTGGCCGACTCGATGCCGCAGACTTCACCGGTCGCCATCGCGCACTCCGCCGTATTCCGCGCGCACACCACGGGAACCGCACTCGACTGGTCAACGGCTGCCGATGCCTGGGGCGCCCTGAGCCAACCCTACGAACACGCGCAAGCTCTACTCGCCGCGGCAGAATCCGGTGTCGCCGAGGGCAATCGTGTATCGGCAATCGCTGCGCTGCGACTAGCCGTATCGCGCGCCACCGAGCTCGGGGCGGTCCCGATTCTGGATGCCGCACAGCAATTGGCCCTCCGCGCCCGCCTCACCGTGGACAATCCCCCTGCTGGCTCTCCGAGTCCGAACGCCGCGCCGCGCGGTTTCGGTCTCACCGCCCGTGAGCTCGATGTGCTGCGCCTGGTCGCCAAAGGGATGAGCAACCGAAGCATCGCCACCGAGCTGTTCATCAGCCCCAACACCGCCGGGGTCCACGTCTCCCGAATCCTCACCAAACTCGGCGCGTCCAGCCGCACCGAAGCAGCCGCAATCGCCCACCGGCACAACATGATCTCGTAGGTCCGCCCGCGCCCGGCGACGCGGCGGCCGAAACGTGCCGACGAACGGCCGGGCAGTCGGTGCAGTTGCTTCGATCACCGCCGCGTTCTCGGCCGGGCCGCCGAGTCTTCGCATGCGATGACATACCGGCCCGTCGCCGATTCAGTGCCGCAGTGTCGCAATGGCGATGTCGAGGAATTCGCGCAGGAGCTTGTCGTGGTGGTCCGCGGCGACGACCAGGCATGTCTCAGCCTCGGGGGCGTCGGTGACGGGGCGGTGGACGAGGTCGGGGCGGACGTAGGCGCGTGCCACACTCAGGGGGACGAGTATCAGGCCGTGCCCGGAGGCGATGAGCTCGAACTTTTCTTCCAGTGACAACGTCCGCCTGTTCTGGACGTCGAGCATCCGCTCACCGTCGAGATCGGCCAGGGTGAGTTGCCTGCGCGACGCGAGCGGATGGGTCGCGGGCATGCAGGCAACCCGGGGTTCGTGACCGACCGGGATGGTGCGCAACCCGGATTCATCGAAAGGTCGTCGCAGGTAACCGATCTGAGCCCGTCCGTCCCGCAGTGGTGTGTCACGCTCCCACCAGCGCGCAGGGACGACATCGGTCTCGACCTCCGGGTGGCGCACCGCGAATTCCCGGATCGCCTCCGATACACGCAATCCGGCTGAGAAGGCGATCACCAGCCGTCGCGCGCCGCGGTCGACATCGTGCACGCGCCGCACCGCCGCGTCGACGGCCGCGAGGATCCCCTGCGCCTCTTCGTAGAGCTGCTTCCCGGCAGCGGTCAGCTCCACGTTGCGGGTGGTTCGCACGAGCAGCGCGCAATCCAATTCCTGCTCGAAAGCCTTGATCTGACGGCTCAGTACAGGCTGGGCGATGTAGAGCTTTTCCGCCGCCCGGCCGAAGTGCCGGTGCTCTGCCACCGCGGCGAAGTAGCGGAGCTTGCGCAGATCCAGATCCATACCCTCACGGTATCAATCTACGGAAAGGGTCTTGGACGTCGCGACGAACCGTCACCAGACTCGAAGCATGATCGTTATCACCGCCCCCACAGGTCACATCGGCAGCCGACTGCTCGACATCCTGCTCGAAACATCCACTCGCAGTGAGGAATTGCGCGTCATTGTGCGCGATCCCGGGAAGCTCCCGGAAGCGATCCGCTCCCGCGTCGATATCGTCACCGGATCGCACGGCGATGCCGATGTCGTGGACCGGGCCTTCGCCGGCGCGGACGCCGTCTTCTGGCTGGTCCCGCCCGATCTCCATGCGCCGAACCTGGATGCCGCGTTTTCCGGATTCACGCGCGCCGCCGTGAAGGCGTTCACCACCCACGACGTCGGGCGCGTCGTAGGCGTCTCGGCGCTCGGGCGCAGTACTCCCGTCGCGGGTCGCGCCGGGCAGGTGACGGCGTCGCTGGCAATGGACGATCTGATCGCGAGTTCCGGCGTGGCCTATCGGGCGCTGGCGAACCCGTCCTTCATGGACAACCTGCTGTGGCAGGCGATTTCGATCCGCGACGACGGCGTGTTCACCGGCACCGCCGACGCCGACCGCACGGCACCGATAGTCGCCACCCGCGATATCGCCGCCGCAGCCGCCCGCCTGCTGCTCGACCGCTCCTGGTCGGGGACGGGCGAGGTCGCGCTGCTGGGACCGGAGGATCTGGCACCGAACGATATGGCGCACACCATGTCCGAGGTGCTCGGTCGCCCCGTCCGCTACCAGCGGCAGTCTCTCGACGACTTCCGCGCCGCACTGACCGCGCGAGGCGTCAGCGATCCGATCGCGACCGCCTACGTCGACATGATGCACGCCAAGAACAACGGCCTCGACCACGGCGTGCCGCGCACCGCTGCGACCGCGAGCCCGACGAGCTTCCGCGAGTGGTGCGAGCAGATTCTCGCGCCGGCGGTCCGGGCATGAGCGCCAAGACCGTCCTCATCATCGGGCATCTGCGGGCTGGAGCTGCTCGGTAGCGCGCTGGCTGTAGTTCTGGTCGAGGTGCCCAGGACGAGGTCGGTGTCGACGGGCTCCACTCTCTGCTCGCGCGGACCGTCGAACGCACCCGCCCGGCCAGTCCGCCGACGCCGCCGCCGACGAGCACAAGCGCCACGCTCACCGGGCGCTTGCCGTCGCGGCGGCGCGGGCGGTCAGCGCACCCATCATCATGACCGACCGCTTGCGGCTGGCCAGTCGGCTCAGCGTCGCGGCCAGTCGGTTCATCCTGCCGACAGCGATGCTGGGCGGCGGGTCGCGCCGATCCAGCGCGCGCAGTGCGGTCTCGACGACCTGCTGTGGCGTCTGCAGCCGCTGGCCGGCCGCCGCCTGCGGGCCTGCGGTGTCGAAGAACTCGGTCCGGGTGGCGCTCGGTGACAGAGCGAGCACCCGCAGCCCGGTGCCGCGGTGTTCGTACCAGAGGGCCTCGGTGAAGCTGAGTACGAATGCCTTCGCGGCGCCGTAGACGGCCATCCGTGGGATGGGGGTATAGGCGGCCATGCTCGCGACATTGACCAGGACACCGCGATCGGATGTGCGCAGATCATCGATGAAGGTCCTGGTCAATTCGACGACTGCCTGCACATCGAGGGCGATCTCGGCACGGATCTGTTGGGGGTTTTCGTGGATGAACGGCGCGTGGGTGCCGAAGCCTGCGTTGTTCACCAGCCCGGTCAGCCGCAGACCACGGTCGTGCAACTGGGTGGCCAGGCGTGCGGCGGCGCCCGGTTCGGCGAGGTCGCAGGCGAGCACCGTGACGGCGACGCCGTGCGCGGCCTCCAGTTCGGCGGCCAGGGCCTCGAGCCGGTCCTCGCGGCGTGCGACGAGGACGAGATCGGAGCCGCGGCGGGCGAGTTGACGGGCGAACTCCGCGCCGATTCCCGAGCTGGCGCCGGTTACGAGCGTCAGCGCGCCGTGGTGGTCGAGTGGCATACGAACTCCTTAGAACATCTGGCATCGAGTGCCAAACTAGCATCAAGTGCCAGATGGACGCACAGGTTCAGGCAGGCATCACATCGGATACGGTTGTGGTGTGACGAGGCATCAGGACCAGCCGGAGGCGACGGCCACGGGCCGGATGTGGGAGCGGACCCGCCGTCGTGTTCGCGAGGAGATCGTGGACGTCGCTCTGGCACTGTTCCTGGACCAGGGATTCGAGAACACCACCGTCGACCAGGTCGTCGCCGCGGCCGGGATCTCCCGCCGGTCCTTCTTCCGCTATTTCGGCACGAAGGAGGACATCGTCTTCGGCGATCTGGCCGAGCAAGGCCCCGTCATCCTCGAAGGGCTGCGTGCGCGCCCTGACGACGAACCGATCTGGGAGGCACTGCGGCATGCGTTCGCCGCGCTGAACATCCGGGCGACACCCCAGCGCGGTCTCGCGATCGCCCGGCTGGTCGCCGCCAGCCCTGGTTTGCGGGCCGCCCACCTCGAAAAGCACTTGCGCTGGCAGGAACAACTCGCACCCGAGGTCGAACGGCGACTCGGCGACAGCGATGCCCCGCCCGGTCTACGCGGCCAAGCGATCGTGGCCACCGCGCTGGCGTGCCTCGACACAGCCACCGCTGTCTGGCTCGAGCACGAAGGCCAGGGCGGGATCGAGGAACTCGAACGGCTCTGTGACCGGGTGCTCACCGCCGTCCGCGACAGCTAGGGCACGGTCTTTCCGCGGCTTCTGCTCATAAGCTACCCATCGTGAACTACCTCGGATCCATCCGAAATCCCGTGCACGACGGGCTCTTCCTGGTGCTGTGTGATGCGGGGGCGCGGTTCGGCGGCTGGGATGTCCATGGCGACGAGCTCGCTGCCGAGGGCAGCACGCAACTGGTGCTCGACGGGTTGCGCGTCTACGTCGAGGAAGCCCACGGTCACGGCCACCACGAGGTGTGTCGCAGCGATGACGGAACCCTCTGGATCTCACCACCGGTCGAGCCGGGCGTCCGCCTGATTCCGGAGGACGACCTCGAACACGAGCCACGTACCGAGACCCATCCGATGGGGCTCAATGTCGGCGTAGGAGTAGCCGAAGATCTCACCCAGCACGAATACGGCGCGCTCAGTGGGGTCGAGGGTTTCGAGGACGACCAGCATGGCCGTCGACACGGTATCGGCCACTTCGGTCTCCTCAGCGGCGTTCGGCGCCGTGATCAGCGGTTCGGGAAGACATGGGCGGGCCGAGAAACCTGGTGGTTCCTCGGCCCCGGACCCCGGATCGTCATGCGGTCTTACGGGTGGCGCGGCCGCCCTTCGACAGCTGCACAGGGAGTTTCACGTAGCGGCTCACCTTGGCGGCCACCGGCGGGGTGCCGCTGACCTGCTCCTTGTAGATGACCGCGGCCTTGCCCTTGAGGTACCAGCGGTTCGGGGTGTCATCGGCGTTGGTGAACTGGATGACCCCGTCCTTGCGGCCCAGGCTCACCGGCTGGTGGAAGTAGCCGAAGCGCAACGGCTTCACCGTCTTTCCGCGCAGCAGCCGGGCGATGACGGTGGCGGTGTAGTCGGCGGTGACCACGCCGCTCTGGCAGGTGCCGTGGATCTGCCCCCAGGCCTGCCGCACCAGGGCGGCATCTCCGATGGCATGGATCTCCGGGTGCGACACCGAGCGCAGGGTGGGGTCGGTGATGATGAGTCCCTTCGCGTCGGTGGCGATTCCGGCCTGTTTGGCGAGCGGCGGCACTCGCACCCCGGTGGTCCACAGGATCAGGTCCGAGGGGACGAGTTCACCGGTGTCCAGACGCACGGCGTCGGGCAGCACCTTGGTGACCTTCACCCCGACCATGCGCACCACACCCAGCCGGTCCAGGACACGGTTCAGGTAGGCGCGGGCCTTCTCGCCCATCATGGAGCCGGGTTCGGCCGCGCTGACCAGGTTGACGGTCAGCCCGGGGTGCGCCTCGGCGATCTCGGCGGCCGCCTCGATTCCGGTGAGTCCGCCACCGCAGACAGTGACCGTGCCACCCACGGCGGCGATCTCGGTCAGCCGCTGCGAGAAGCGGTGTGCCAGACGGGGATCGTTGAGGGTCCAGGCATAATCCGCCGCACCGGGAACGGTGCTCGTGTCGGTGGCGCTGCCGAGGGCGTAGACCAGCGTGTCGTAGTAGAGGACCCCACCGTCGTCGAGGGTGACGATGCGGTCGGCGGTATCGATGGCGGTGGCGGCGGCCTGGTGGAATTCCACGCCGGTGCCCTTCAGCAGGTCCGAGATCTGGAAGTCGGTCAGTTCCTGACCCGTGGCGACCTGGTGCATGCGCAGCCGCTCGGTGAAGCGGGGCGAGGGGTTCACGAGGGTGATGCGGGTGTTCAGCTTGCGGGTGTAGCGGGCCAGCCGAGCCGTGGCGATCAGGCCGGTGTAGCCGCCGCCGAGGACAACTATCTGGTGGACAGTGGTGGTGTTCATCGCTTGCTCCCTGGGGCTCGTTCGTTGGGGTCGGCTAGGGGACAGGGCGGGCCCGGAGAACGTGACAATCCATTGCTGTGACCTGGGACACGCAACATCTCGCGTCGGTCATGCGAGCACACGGACTCCTCGTCGAGGGGTGATGACCTAGATCACAGTCCGCTTCTGTCAGGTTTCGCGCCGCTGTCCGGTTCAGGATGCGAACACCACCCAGACAGGAGTGAGACCATGACCCACCGCATCGTCGTTCTCGGCGCCGGATACGCCGGAGCCAACGCCGCCGGTCGCCTCGCCAAGCGGCTGCACCCCGCCGATGTCGAAATCACCCTCGTCAACGCCGATACCGAATTCGTCGAGCGGGTCCGCATGCACCAGCTGGCGGCAGGTCAGGAGCTGAAGAGCCGCGTGCTGACCGACGTCTTCGCGGACACGGGTGTGCGAGTGCAGCTGGCACGGGTGACCGCGGTCGATGCCGACCGCAAGACGGTCGACATCGTCGCCGCCCATGGCTCACGCGAGATCGCATACGACACTCTCGTTTACGCCCTCGGCAGCGCAGCCGCCGACTGCGGTGTGCCCGGTGTGGCCGAACACGCCTACGACATCGCAGGCAAGCAGTCCGCGCTACGGATGCGCGAGCGTCTGGCGAGCCTGGGAGCGGGTGCGACGGTACTGATCGTCGGTGGTGGACTCACCAGTATCGAAGCCGCCACCGAAATCGCCGAAGCCCGACCGGATCTCGACGTCGTCCTCGCTGCTCGCGGCGGCCTCGGCGCCTGGCTCAGCGGCAAGGCCCAACAGCACCTGCGCAAAGTCTTCGACCGGCTCGGCATCGGTGTGCACGAGAACACCGAGATCGCCCGCGTCCAGCGAACCGGCGCGGTCACCACCGGCGGTCGCACGATTCCGGCCCAAATGACCATATGGACAGCCGGTTTCGCCGTCCACCCGATCGCCGCGGCCACCACCCTGCAGGTGTCGGCGACCGGGCAGATCGTCGTCGACGACACGATGCGGTCGGTCTCGCACCCCGACGTCTACGCCGTCGGCGACGCCGCGCTCGCTCCCGGGGCGAACGGCGATCCGCTGCGTATGTCGTGCGCCTCGGGAGTCCCTACGGCCTACCAGGCCGCCGATGCCATCGCCGCACGCCTGACCGGCCGGAAGATCCCCCGCAATTCGATCGGCTACACCGCCCAGTGCATCAGCCTCGGCCGCCGCGACGCCATCGTGCAGTGGGTCACCCCCGAAGACCAGCCCAAGCCCTCCGCTCTCACCGGCAAGGCGGCCGCGCGACTCAAGGAGTTCATCTGCAAGAGCGCGGTCTGGAGCATCTCGCACCCGACATCGATGCTCCCGTCCCGTCGCCGACACATCACCACAGCCGAGCCGACCCGCGCCCTCACCGCGTGACGCCGCGCCGGACGGGGCAAGGTGTCGGACTCGACCACACAGTTCGTCACATTTTTTGAGACCTACAACTGTAGGGTCTCAGCGCTGACTTCATCTGCTGATGCTGTGACCAGTGCTACTTCATCGTGTCTCACCGCATGGTGATTTCTGTTGTCTCACGAAGCGCTTCATTTCCTATCCTCGCGTCGAAAGTTCAACTGTCCGCCCGCGCCCGCAAGAACCTACGCTCCGGCCCACCGCAGCGTCGAAGTGCTCTGGGCAGTGCCACGCGACCAAAGCCGCCACAACACGAAGCGCCACCCAAACGACAAAAACCGCCGCTTGACAACAACATTGAGATTCCCAGTGCCCGGCATCCGTGCGGTCGGCGACCTCAGCGGGTCGTTTGACGATCAGGTTTTCGGGACGGACGAACTTCTTGCCCGTCCGCGGGTGCGAGCTCTGGGGACGAGCAGCGCCCGTTAGGTGCGTAGGCACCCGGTCCATTCGCGGCGCAGCCCGCCGCGGCTACTGCCCTCCCGATTCCGTCTGGCGGATTGTGGTTGCGGTTGGGAAGCCTCCTGACCCGCCGGTCGCCCCGGCTTTTTGGTGAGACTAGGTCGGCAGTTGTGATCGGATGAATTACGATAGGTGGTGTGACGACTGCATGAGGCTTCTTATGTCTAGTATCCGGTCTTGAACGGTGCATGGACTAGATTAATTTCGCCAGTCATCCAGTAGTCTCGGCCGATCTTTTCCAAGTCGCCGGTCAGAAGAACGGGAATTTTATTTTGGTACGAAGAAATTGCCATCGCATGTAGCGCCCCATCGATAACTACGCGTATCTGCCGCCGCTCGCTGCGTCCTATAACTCCCCGGATAAGTGCGATTGACTTGTCTTCGTTGTCTGTAAACTGATCACGCTCCAGTCTGACTACGTATCCGTAGATAGTTTGCCTGACAGGCGGTGCATCACGTTGCCGGAACGTTTCCGTCAAGTATTGAAGTCCTGGTATTGTGTCTCTGTCCAAAGTCAGCCGGGTAACAGGTGGATGATGCACAGGTTCGGCAGGCGCCCACTTGAAATTAATGTCGAGTGCGCGTAATCCTTCAAATCTCGTCATTGTATGCAATGCGTCGCACAATTCGGCGCTTACGCCAGAATCAACTGCCAAGTCCAGGTCAGCGGTGCCACTGCTAATGTTCAAATTTGGCACCACCGCCAGCGCCCTCGCCAAAGTCGACATGACGCGACGCTGAAAGGAAGCAATTGAGAGGTCACGACTTTCGGATTCGGGATTCGTTCTGGAAGCACTCTCACGAGAAACGATGCCAGCTTCTAAGTTGCGACCAGCGCTGCTGCCTTCTTCTCCGCTGTAATCCACGCCATCTTGACTGTTGATAGCGTCGCCATCTCCGAGGGTTGTCACAATCGAAACGACAAAACTTCCACGCTGAGTATGGCCCATTCGAACGTCATCGTTCATGAACGCTCGCACTGCACTTGAGGCCCGACCGCGATGTGTCGGCCGCGGCTCAATTGTTGATCGAGCGGCTGCGGTGAGCAATTTAACCGAGCCGACGATAAGGTCTTGCGCCTGGACTATTGGAATGCTGTCGTACCGGATAAGTTCATCGGCTCGCAAAAGTAGCACGTCCGATCGAACTTGAATCACCGCACTGGCAAGTTGCTCAATGCTCCAGTCATTTATCTCGCAGAGTGTCCTCAGTGATTCATTGAATCGGATCGGGAAATCGCGCAGTCGCGTTGTGGTAGGTAGTCTGATACTCGGACGATCTTGCGCATCGCCGTGATGCCAAGTCTCGGATATATCGTCTGCATCCTCGAGAATCCATCCCGAACTTGACAGGAATGTCCCTAGGATATGCGGCGTAATTTTGAGGTCGACTGGAAGCGATTCGTTAAGAAGCTCCGATTTCAAGGCGTACCTCCATCGCCGACACGTTTCATAATGCCCAGCAAGGACGATACGTCGTACCGGTTCTTTTTTGGAACTTTTATTGTACGAGTAGTATTTGAGATACTTCCCCAGTCGCGAAGAGAAATCCAGTATCCGCGTGCTTCTATTCTGAATCTATCTGGATCGAAACTGACCCATGATTCAAAATTCTTTGGAACCATGACCACAATCAGGATAATTGGATTCATTCGACAGGGGTCGCGAAGGTCGTCGTAGTTGTAGTCTTTAAGCCGCCATTTGACGTATTCATCATTTTCCTCCGTCGACGAGGAGCATTTCAACTGGATATCAATGGAGGTTTTTCTATATTTTTTATGGTCGGCGACCTGTCGAACCGTTGCATCGACTGTTTCATCATCAATTCGGATATGCTCCAACTTGCACCGTGCGGCAGTTGCCACAGCATGGGCGTAAACGACTGAAAGCTGCTCTTTGCATTGTGGCGGTGCCAGACTCCCATACGGCACATCCGAATCGTGCACTGTAGGTAGAACATCGGTCACGCAGATTATCTACCACAGCTCTGATTGCGCTGCCTAGTAGATGTGGAATCTCGTCGAGCATCTGCGATCTTCGGCGAGCGCTGAGCGGCAACGTGTTTGAGCAGCAGTGCCACTCGGGTGGCTGCCGCTCACCGGCCGCCACCATGTGGGGGTCGGGCGCAATCTACGTTATCGACTTCAAGGCTGAATCTATCGCTGCAACTCGACGACCGCGGTGCACCTTGCCGGACTGGCGTCGCCTCGGACTGCGTCGCGACCGGATCGCCGGGACGGCTACACGAGCAGTTTCAACGCTTCGGCGTTGTCCATGTTGGCCGCCGAAGCGCCCACCGACAGGGGGATTTCAGCGTGGCAGACACACGTACATCTTCGAGCAAGCTTGCCGCAGTCGGCTGGGCTCGACCCTGGTCTATGCCCCGTTCGGCTCCCACCGACGTCGTGGCAATCATCACCCGCGACGCATCATTCAATCCATGGCCGCCAAGCTCGTCGACGAGCACGCGATGCAGGCGCTGCCATTGGCTCATCGGTCCATACAGCGAATTGCCGATGCGCTGTCCTCTCGTCGCTTGGTGCGGTGCTCCTGCCCTGCGGGCGCGGGGTGAACTTGGGCAGCAGTGGCGCGACCGGAACCTTCAGCTCTTCCGGCGCAGACCGGTTCAACAACCCGCTGGTCACGAGCCGAACATTGTGCGGCACAACCGGTTCCGACACGCCGCAAACGAACTACACCGACATGGGAGGCGGTCTTGCGGCAAGCTGGGAACTACCCAGGATTTTCAGTAGGCCGCTCGGAATGGAGGTTGTTCCAACTATGACTGTTGAACTTTCGAGCGAGCCTGTCGAGGTCCTGCGGTACGTCCACGCCAAGCTCGACAGCCACTTCCGGATCTTAAGTGAAGCACGCAAACAATTGGAGCCAGCGTCACCGGTTTTCGCATTGGAGCACGATCTGGGGGCCACGGACTATGATCTTCTGCTCAGCGGTGTTCGGAACGCTGTCTCCCAGGGGTTTTCTGCTAGGCATCGTCTGTCGTGGCTGCCGTTCGTCGTCTACGCGGCGGAGTCGGGGTACGACTACGTCGGCGACGAGTACTGGCCGAGTTTCGAGGAGTCGACGCCAGGGTGGCACAGCGATCAACGGCGCTGGATCAAGGACCGGTTCCTGAAGTTTGCAGACGAATATGGCGGTGCAGTGCCAACCGGAGCCTTCGCCAAGAACTTCACGATAATCGCATGGCCCATCGCGCATGCTGTACTGCCAACCTACCTGCAGCGCCAGCTCGCGCAACTTCTGTACGAGTTCCGTACGGGCTTATCCTCATCGCTCCTCGACGATCCCGTCGAACTCGGCATTCGGCTAGCCGTTCGGTCGCAGGGGTACACCGAGCGGTTTCGGATCTTCTGCCAAAATACGGCGCTCCTTGGCCAAGTCGCGGCCGCGCTGCTGTCGGGAGAAGACGAGAGCTCGCCGTATCTTGTCAGTTCGACGCTTAAGCGGCTGGTAGACGGGCTGTCGCGTGAGCGACAGTCACGCTTGTGGCTGGCGTCGGCACAACAGGCCGCAAGCCGGGTGCGAGCATCAGGATTCAAGAAGGCCACTGACTCGAAAAGGGAGGGTTACCAGACTAAGCGGGAGCGATTGCCGGCGCCCACCGATCCCCGGTTCTTTCTCCGCTATCTCGACGGCGTTTGGAACGCTTATGCCGAATTGCCGGACTTGATACCGCTGAGCGAGCGATTGCCGGAGGCATACGACGAACTGCGGACGATGCGCGCGCGTGTGACTGGCGCACGGAGACCGGTTCCCACCGGAGCGTTGATCTTCGGCGGGCAGGAAGTACGCTTCGACATGTGGCCGGATCCATCGAAGCCGTTCGTGCAGTTGGAGCATGGGACCGACCCGGTGAATAGCCTGATAGAGGATCAATGCGTCATGACGCGTGGTCCGTGGTGGCTATACCGCTGCGAGGGCGCCGGGCTTGCAATCGAAGTTAAGCGACAGATCGTCCGCGCTGGCCATCGCTACATCCTGGTCGGGCTGGAGACCCAGGCTGCCCCGAACGTTTCATGGTGTCGACAGGTTCCGATTCGGGCATCTGGGGTGAGTGCGTACGAGATCGACATGCCAAATCGCCTAACTGATGCTGACACCGCGCTCTTGGTGACGCACGGTATCTCTACTTTGTCGGGTCTCGCAGTCCGGCCAGTCGGCATAGTGGCCAGTGCTTGGGACGGCGAGGGCGCGGTCGAATGGCTCCCGGGTGAACCCGCCATCGTCGGGATCCGCGCTGACTCGCTGCCGTCTCATTGCCTTCTCATGGTGGATAACGATTCGCACTTCGTGCAGTGGCCTGGCGGTGAGTCCGAGTTGATCATCTCCCTAGAAGGACTCGATGTTGGTACTCACGATGTCACCGCGACATTTCACCGGAATTTTGGCCAGGAACTGGCGAAGGGCTCTTTGGCAATCACGATCCGCGATCCGCAGGTGCGGCCAGAAGGTGCTACCAGGGGCGAAGGCATGCGGCTGCTGGCGTCGCCAGCGCGACCAACGCTCGCCGAGCTATGGGACGAGCGCGCAACAGTTGTCGTCGATGGACCTCCAGGTGCCGCGGCAGATCTGACCGTAAGCTTGCTGGGCGGTGAAGGTAGCGAGTTGGTGAAGATCCGACGAACGGTACGGTTGCCGCTCACTGAAAAAGCTTGGACGGCCTGCACGAAGTCCATCCGCAACGACAAACTGTTCAAGGACTCGTATGACGAGGCTGAGTCCTGCGTGCTCACTGTGTCCCGCTGGGGCGTCGGCGCTGTCTCGCTCAGCTGTGAGCGGGGCTTTCAACCGTTTCGTTGGCGGTTTGGCAAGGAGCGCGATGGCTCCGTTGTTGCTACGTTGCACGACCGTACGGATGGCGGTCGCGCGACGGTCGAGTTCTTTGCCGTAGATGCACCGCTCGATGCAATCAGCAATACCTTTGGAGTAGACGTTGTGCTTCCGCCGCGAGGGGGCTTGCTGCGTGCCACGTCTGATGAATCCGAGGTCCTGGTGATCGCGCCGACGAACCCGAATGCGGTGTTTGCCCTCGGAAAGCTCCAGCCGTATGTGCCCTGCTATGGGAAGTCGCCGAACGACATTAGGCGGTTTATCCATGCGCACCGGAGGTGGGCAACAGCGCAGTTGCCGGCAGACCCGTTCGCGGTGTACCAGCAGCACGTCGCACTCGAAGCTATCGCGCGAGCCAATGTCATGTCGATTTGCGGCGCGCACTGGGCGCAGGTGGAACGCTCGGTCGAGCGAGCCGACGAACTAGTGGACCACTTGGACGAGATGCAGAGTGCTGTCGGCGTATCGGCCGCACATAGGTTTCTCGCTGCCGAGATCGGGCGCAACCTGTATCTATGGCTCACCCCACAGACACTGGAGGCTGGCTTCGCTGAGGTAATGAAGTCCACCTTCCGCAGAAACGGGATCAAGACGCCCTCAGCTGCACGATTCGTACTGACCCTCGCCGGACGACCGGGCGATGTAACCGAATGGAACGCTTGCGACCTCGATTATCTACTGGAGTGGGTCGTGGCGTCGCCAGTGTTATTGCGCGCGGCACGCTTCGCTGTACTCGGCACTAGGTCCATCAATACTGAGACTGCAGGGCGAGGCTTCTGATGAGAGTGTCGAGCCTGTCCCCGGATGAAGCGTCCAACTTGGCTACTCGGGTACTTGGCCTTGATCCGGACCGCATAGCGCTTACTGCTACTGAGGGGCTTGCAGCTTCTCTGCGGCGTGCTGCGTCGTTCATGTGCCCGACTAGCTCCAGCCGCCTGGTCGACGCCGTCCTCGGGGCTGTCCGGCCCGTGAGTGCCGATGACGCCGTCACGCGTGACGATTTGGCGGGGTTGGTCGATCTTCTTGTGGCAGGGGGAGATTTGCTCGAACTCCGTCACAACGTAGACAGTTCTGTCCGGCTCTTGTACCTCGGTCCGCCTTCGTACATCGAGCGTGAGCCCGGAACTTACCTTCTTCTCGGGATTCGACCGTTCGGGGCGCCGCTCGTGGACAAAGAACTCGGTGATGCGATCGAGCAGGATGCGCACCTCCGGAGCATCCGCCTTGATCCCGAGACAGCGGCCGAGCGAATGTCTGCCGCTGGACTCCAGCTGATCGATCGTGAGCAGTGGGTCGCGAGCCCGCGCCGCGAAGATGCTCAGGCTCTCTTGCATCGGCTCCGTAAGCACTTGGACGCCGCCAGGCCGAGTGGTGAGATCTCGGAGCTTCGTGTCTTGGATCCGCGCACCCCGGTCCGGTATTACAGGGGACGGTGGCGTCCTCCGAAGCCGGGGGACACCGGTGACTTCGTGGCACGCCGACCGCAGGCGTACGGTGCAGACCTGTGGTGCCTCGTCAGGCTGGAGGCCGGGTCGTTACAGAAGCTCGTCGAGTTTCCGATCGATAATCCAACGACCCCCGGACGCGACGAAGCCTGGAGGACGCAAATGGCAATGGATGCGGTGCGCGGCGTGCCGCAGTTCTATCGGAAGGCGCCCGCGGTAGGTAGTGCGACCGCCGTCGAGTTCTTCTCGCCGATCCCCGGGTTCACCGAACGTTACCTTCAGCTGGTCAGTTTGCCGCTCGTAGAACCGTCGGGTGCCTTGTTCTCGTTCCGCATACCCAGTGGGGCGATGCCAGCCCTAGAACGACTGCTGAGTGACATGCTCTGGATGGATGCAGTAAAGGAGGGACCACAGTGACAGTTGATGGGCCAACGATCGCCGAAACAGTTGCCGAGATTCAGGCAGCGCTCCGGGATTACATCGAGGCGACGTACCACGTAGGCCATCCGACAGTCATCGAACAACGTCGTCAACTTCTAGAGTCCGAAGGTGTGCTATTCCGGGAACCGTACATCGAGAGCACACCGCGCTACACCACGAATCGGACATTTGCAGAGCTTGATCTAGACGCTGCTGTCCGGGACTTGTTCGTGCCCCTGACACAGAAGGCAGGCGGCCTTGATGCCTTGCTGTATGACCCGCCATACACCCACCAGGCACAAGCGCTGGAGTGGTCAACTCGCGACGGCTCCAGTCTCGCGGTGACTACAGGTACCGGTTCTGGCAAGACGGAAACGTTCTTGCTACCGATGCTGGCAAAGCTCGCAGGCGAAGCGGCGCATCACCCCGAATCGTTCCGAACCGCCGCGGTGCGGGCCATAGTCCTCTACCCAATGAACGCACTGGTGAACGACCAACTCGGTCGTATGCGACTCCTGCTGGGCGACCCGCGGGTGACATCGCAGTTTGAGGCGTGGGCCGGCCGTCCGGCTCGCTTCGCCCGTTACACCAGCCGGACGCTGTACCCCGGGGTGCGCACTGCCAAGCGGGACCAGCAGCGACTCGGATCCATAGAAGACTTTTATGTGTTGCTCTACGACCGTGCGAAGGATTCGAGTTCGCAATGGCACGACCAAGCGGTCGAATTGATCGAGAAGCTGCAGTCTCGTGGTAAGTGGCCGGCCAAGCCCGATATCAAGAAGTGGTACGGCGAGAAGGGCACGCGCTGGCAAAACAACGCTGGCGAGTTCATTCGCGCAGTTATGCAGCCTGAAGACCCTGAATTGTTGACCCGCCACGAAGTGCTCGCCGCGCCGCCGGATGTGCTGATCACGAACTACTCAATGCTGGAGTACATGCTCATGCGGCCGCTCGAGCGGCCGGTCTTTGACACTACTCAACAGTGGCTCGCAGACAATCCCGACGAGCGTTTCCTCCTGATCGTCGACGAGGCACACCTCTACCGCGGTGCCGCGGGCGCCGAGGTTGCGCTCCTGCTCCGACGTCTTCGGGCGCGTCTTGGTATCGATCCCGAGCGGTTGCAGGTCATCACTACCAGCGCAAGTTTCGCGAGTGCTGGGTACGCCCGTGAGTTTGCCGCCCAACTTAGCGGCAAGGATGAAACCGAGTTCCGCACGGTCGAGGGCGAGTTGAGGTTGCGGACGGGCGCGGTTCCCGGGAAGCCCGAAGATGCAGTTGCGCTGGCGGCAGTGCCGATTACGGACTATTACGACGGGAACAACGATCCTGAGCGGCTTGAGGCAGTTACTGGCCTGCTTGCATATCGTGGCGTCACGCCAGGCGCCACACCGGTCGCGGAACTACTGTATGACGCGCTCAAGAGCTTCGGCCCGATGAGCATGGCGGTGAACGAGACCATGCAGAAAGCTCAGCCAGTCAGCGAACTCGGGCCCGCCCTATTCCCGGACACCGATGCTTTGCTCGCCGATCGGGCAGTCACAACGCTCATCGCCTTAGGGAGCGCTGCCCGTCCTGGACCAGACGAGCCCGGGCTCCTTCCATGTCGTGTGCATGCGTTCTTCCGAGGTCTGCCTGGACTTTGGGCGTGTCTCGCTCCTGACTGCTCCGAGCTTAACGACGAAGAGCTTCCAGGGCGGGGGCCTATCGGAAAACTCTACGCACAACCCCAGGCGACCTGTGGTTGTGGAGCGCGAGTCTTCGAATACTACACATGTCGGCACTGTGGCTCGTCCTATGCTCGCGCCTATACCGACGACTTGACTGAGCCGACCTTCTTGTGGCACGAACAGGGCGGTGCCTTCCAAGCTGCGGCGGGCACCATCCCCGAACTGTTCGCTCTCGACCTCCTACTCGAAAATCCGTCGCGCGATGCAGATATTGAGACTGCTGATCTCGATCTCGTCACGGGCCGACTCAACCCTGAGAAGCTAGGTTCGCGGTTCCGGACGCTCGCCATTCCTAAGCTGCGTGGCGGCGAGACAGTCATATTTGGGGATGATGACGAGGAGGAGACGAAGGCTAACGGTGAGTTCAAGCCGTGCGGCGTATGCGGACGGTTGGCGGGCTTTGGACGGTCATCGGTGCAGGACCACCAGACGAAGGGTGACCAGCCTTTCCAAGCACTCGTGACTCGTCAGATTGAAGTGCAACCGCCAAGTCGCGAATACTCGGACTTTGCGCCCCTTCGGGGTCGCAAAGTGCTGGCTTTCGCCGATTCCCGTCAGGTAGCGGCCCGGCTGGCGCCAAATCTACAGACTTACTCGATGCGCGACGTTATCCGTCCGCTGATCCTTCGGGGATGGCGTGACCTTGAGGCGCAACAGGTCATTAGCAATCAACTGAACCTTGAAAACCTGTTTCTCGCTGTAATGGTCGGAGCAAATCGGCTGTCGGTCCGGCTTCGACCGGAGCTACGGCAGGCCGAATCCATCCACGTTCTCAATGATGTTGGTAAGGCGATCGACAAGGGTGCGCTGGACGGTAACCACGCTGCCTTGGTCGAATTAATCATGCTTAATACTGTGCCGCCACTGTCGTTACTTCGGGCCATCTACGCGACGCTGACCGACAAATACTACGGCCTTTCGTCGCTGGGCTTGGCGTCGCTCCGCGAGACCGGGACACTGACCGAAAATCTGCTGGCGAAGCTCCCCGCCATCGACGGCATCGCGACCACCGATGAGGCGCGGCTGGCGCTTGTTCGATTGTGGCTATCGCATTGGTCGAATCCATCACCAGGGATTTGGTTTTCCTCAATGACCGAGGGGGAGTGGTGGAAAATAAAAGGGGGCGTCAAACCGCACAAGGGCAACTTTGCGGCGTTGGATCGGTGGCTCGGCACCCCTCCTGCGAAGAAGAAGTTCGCTCGCGCGTGGCTTCCCCTGCTGCAGCTGGCTTTGTGTGAGCCGGTGTCCGGTGGGAAGTTCCGCCTCTCCGCTAGCAAGGTCGCCTTGAGTACGGGAGGGATGTGGGCCTATTGCGAGCGGTGCAGGTACACGCAGCGTCCGTTCCCGGGACGCGCGAAGTGCGTGAGTTGCGGCCAGGACACTGTCCGAACATTGGACCCGGATCATGATGAGGTCTTTCAGGCGCGCAAGGGCTACTATCGCGCCAGTTCTGTACGGGCGCTGAAGGAACCGCCCGAGACACCGATGAGCATTATTGCACGTGAGCACACAGCCCAGCTAAACGTAGCGCAGTCCGACGAGGTTTTCTCGCGGGCGGAGCAGTATGAATTGCTCTTCCAGGACGTGAATGTCACGCTGCCTGGTTCCACTGAGCAGGAGCAGCCGGCGATCGATGTCCTTTCGTGCACCACGACCATGGAGGTCGGAATCGATATTGGCAGCTTATCGGGCGTCGCCCTGCGAAACATGCCGCCGTCACGGGCAAACTATCAACAGCGAGCTGGTCGCGCGGGCCGCCGCGGGTCCGCAGTCGCAACGGTGCTCGCTTTCGGCAGCGCGGACACGCATGATGATCACTACTTCCGCGACCCCGCTTCAATGATTCGCGGGAAGGTCGAGGACCCGATCCTCACGATGGACAACGGCGAAATTGCCCGACGGCATGTCACAGCGTACTTGCTGCAGCGGTACCACCAGGATCGTCTCCCTACGATCGCCCCAGAGGAGCAGCCTCAGCTCTTTGAGGTGCTCGGCAGCGTCAAGGCTTTTCTCGGCAAGTCCTCGACCCTCAATCGAACTGACTTCGAGGAATGGCTCAAGGAATGTGAGGCGGCGCTTCGTGCAGAAGTGGCGGGATGGCTGCCCGCAGAACTGGGCCCCGCCAAGACTATGATCCTCGACGGCATCGTGACTATGACGCTCGAAGACATCGACTGGGCGCTCGTTGTAGAGGACAGGGAGTCGCCCGACCCGGGGGAAGGCGACGCGGACTCTCAAGACATGGACGTTGAAGCCGATGGGCCAGCCGAGGATGGGGCTGAGTTGCCGAGCGAGCCCCGCAGCCAGACCAACCTGCTGGACAAACTGCTCTACAAGGGTGTCCTCCCGCGCTATGCGTTCCCGACAGACGTCGTATCCTTTCACGTGTTCGATGCCAACAAGTCTGAGCGCTTCCACACGGAGTTTCGCTACGCCCCGAGCCAAGGGCTCCCGGTCGCACTCAGCCAGTACGCGCCAGGCAAGGTCGTCTGGATCGACAATAAGGAGTGGACGTCGGGGGCGATCTATTCCTCGGTGCACTCGGATCGGTCCAAGGCATGGCAACAGCGTTGGCTCTACTTCGAGTGCCAGATATGTCACTATGCGATGCACCTACCACCGAGTAAGGCCGAGCGTGGTGAGAAGCGGGACTGCCCGGCGTGTGGCTCGGAGGGAAAGTTCGGCGAGGCGATGAACTGGATGCGTCCGCCAGGGTTCGCCCACAGAGTTACCAAGGAGCCCGGCACTAGCCCAGATGACGCGCCAGCGATAAGCTACGCGACCCGCGCCAAGCTGGTCGCCGAAGGGCCGAGCGAAGAGAGCGCTTGGACTGCCGTCACGGACGGCTTGGAACAGACATACCAGCGGTCGACATTGCTGGTGACCAACACTGGGCCGAGAAACGAGGGCTACAACTACTGCACAATGTGCGGTCTCGTGGAGCCAACGGCGCAAGCCACTGGCGAGGTCTTCGGTACGCACAAGAAGCCATACCCCGATGAGGACAACCCGGATTGCCCTGGCTCGATGTCGACGCGCGGCTTGGTGCTCGGTACCGACTTCATCTCGGACGTCCTGCTCGTACGGCTGCGGGTAAATAGTCCGGTTAAGCTTCAGCCCGCGCTATTGTCTACCCACGTCGCGCTCCGAACGATCGCCGAAGCACTGACGATCGCGGCCACGAAGCGTCTCGGCGTCGAGGCAACCGAGTTACAGGCCGAGTACAGACCAGCGCTCACGCCGCGCGGGCATGAGGGCCTGGAAGCAGAGATCTACCTGTACGACACGCTTGCCGGTGGCGCGGGGTTCACGCGGCGGGTGCGTGATTTCGGGTTGACAATCTTCGAGCAGACACTGGAGCGACTGGAGTCCTGCCCGGCTAACTGCGACGAGTCCTGCTACCAGTGTCTCCGGAGCTTCCGAAACCGCTTCGAGCACGGCCTGCTCGACCGCAAAGTCGGTGCCAGTTTGCTTCGGCACCTTCTGTACGGCACGGTTCCGACGCTCGACCAGATCAGGTTCGATCTGGCCGCTGACAAGCTCTTCACCGACCTCGACAGCCGCGATCTAAGCGACATTCATTTTGCGCGGAAGGCGGCGGTTGACGTGCCGGGTATCGGGACTGTAGAGGCGCCGATACTCGCAATGCGCGGTGCGCAGCAGTGGATTATAGGCGTGCACGGACCGCTGACGCCAGATATGCCGCCGACCAAGGAACTTGCCGATGCCAAGGAGTTCGGCGGAATCCAAGTGCCGCTGATCGACGATATGGTAATCGCCAGGAATTTGCCGTTTGCGACGGCCCAGGTCCTCAAGATGCTGTCATAGCGACTTAGGCTGTTCTCGCCACCGGCGTCACGATCTCGACCGCTCACGGTCCTGTCCATCTTTAGGACCGAATATCCCGCGCCAAAGGAGATCAGGACGAGAGAGGTGTCGGACGCCGGTTCAGGTTCGGGGGCGCGGG